>JAZSCL010000229.1:0-7385 GCA_045602905.1 Acutalibacteraceae bacterium | reverse complement strand
ACCAAAGGCACCGTTTCGCAGTATAACAGTTTAGGTTGGACTTATCCTATAGAAAACACGAAATTTAAAAATATATTCTCGGTTTATGGATGGAGAAGCGGAAACAAACATTTGGGGCTTGATATTAACAAAGGCGCATATACTAGTATTTTAGGTGAAAATTTGGTCGCACCTTTTAACGGAAAAGTTGTCTTTGCAAATGCATCGTACAATTATGAGGAAGAATTACCCAATTATGGTTTTTGTGTAGTGATAGAAGCGGAGCAGCCGGATTATATAAGCGGAAATAAACTTCGAGCCGTATATATGCATATGAACAGCAAAGCTTGTGTTGATGTCGGAAAGAGTGTTGTTGCAGGTCAACAGGTCGGAGAAATCGGAACAACAGGAGATTCAACTGGTCCTCATTTGCACATTGAAGTTAACAACAAAGGCAAAAACTTTGCCGGAACAAAAAATGCTGATAGCTTTGACAAAACAATTAATCCAATTTTCTTTTATTTAAATTCCGGATTGACAGATGGTGTGGATTCAACCGATGATGAATACTGGTACAACGATAATAAATAAGGAAAGGTGATAATATGAAAAAATTTTTGCTTTTATTATTTTGCTTTATACTTTGTTTAACTTTCGTTTCGTGCAATAATATGAACGAGAAACCCGAAACTCAAATAACAACCGATGAAAGCGACACTGTAAATATCAATAATAGTGAACAGAATGATACAAATATAACTTCGACTTCTTTTTCCGGATATTCATCCGAAAAACACACCATAGAAAGTGCAGAAGTATCTGAAGGTATGGGTGGAGGAACAATAAATCCCCAAAAATATCGTATATGTTTTTATCAAATCCCCACATTTTTCAGTGAACTGGTTGATAAAAAATCCTACGATGAATGGTGTAACACATATTTAGTGGAAAATTATCCGGATAACACTAAAGAAATGGTAATGGTGTCTTTTATAAAGGAATTCAACATTTCAAGAGAAGATTTTGACAAGGCAAATGTTGAGTATGGTAAATTTGTGGAAGAGTATTTCTATGATGCTTGCATGAACCCAAAAGACTTTGCAGAACAGGAATTCAGCGAAGTGTATAATGCAGATATTATTTATACATTTGATAATGAATTAATAAGTGAATATTATTTGGGAAATGATTATGCTTTCTTCTATGAGGATGAATATTTAGCGGCTCTTGATAAGGGCACATATGAAACCCGCACAACAGATTTTATTGACATCGAACAAATGGAAGCCGAGATAATTGCAAAATACGGCGAGGCTGAAATTGTTACGGAACAGGAACCAACAACCGCGGAAGCAGTTACAACAGATTTACCGCAAACAGAAACTATTGAATAAATAAAAACCGGCTTGGACAGATTATTCCTGTTCAAGCCGATTTCTTTATCCGGTTTTGCTTAGTGATATATTTCCTTTTTATCAGAAATTATCGTTGTTGTTCTTCTTGTTGTTCTGCTGATTCTGCTTGTTGTTGTTCTGTGCGTTCTGGTTGTTCTTATTCTGGTTGTTGTTCTGCTGATTGTTGTTCTGTTTGTTATCCATGGTGATTCTCCCGTAAAAATATATTTGAACCGCAGTTCATTTATATTATGGCATAATCTCCGATGATTATTTATTGACAAAAAATTTTGCGGATGATACAATTCTTTAAAGAGGTGATAATCTTTGATTTATTATTTTTCGGGAACGGGAAATTCCGGATATGCCGCAAAGAAAATTGCTGAAAAAACAAGCGATAAAGCGGTTGATATTGTTGATATAATGAACAGTACGGCTGAGATTGGAAATAACGGCGTAACGGGAATTGTTTTTCCCGTTTATTTCTGGGGTCTGCCTGAGATAATCAAAAGATTTTCGAAAAAAATAAAAATCGGTGCAGACGATTATGTTTATGCCGTTATAACCTGCGGCGCAAACACGGGAACGGCAAACAAAATGCTTGAAAAAAAGCTGGGCAGAAAGCTCGATTACTGCTATTCCCTGCGTATGCCCGATAACTATGTTATTCTTTATAATCCCTGCGAAAAGGAAAAAGCGCTTAAATTCCTTGCACATTCCGACAAGGAAATTGATATCATCTGCGAGGATATTAATAACAGAGCATCGAAATGCGGCGGTGTCAAGGGCGGTGAGCTCAACAGTCTGGTAGTCCCTCATCTTTATAATATTTTCAGAACAACCTCAAAGTATTATGCAGATGATAAGTGCACTTCATGCGGACTTTGTGAAAAAATCTGTCCCGACGGTGCAATTGAAATAAAAAACGGCAAACCCGTATGGACAAAATCAAAATGTCAGCACTGTACCGCCTGCATTAACCGTTGCCACGCCAAGGCGATTCAGTTCGGCAAAAAAACATCAGACAGAAACAGATACAATATTTACGATATACGGAGGAATTCAAAATGATAGTTAAAAATTTATTCGGAACAACAGCAGACGGCAGAGCTGTTGACTGCTACACAATAAGAAATTCAAGCGAAACCGCAGTTGATATAATCACATACGGTGCAACAATAAACAGCATTTATGTTGCGGATAAAAACGGTGTTTTTGCCGATGTGCTTTCAGGTTTTGATACTGTTGAAGGCCACGAAAAGTATTCCGATTATCAGGGCATGACCGTCGGCAGATATGCAAACCGTATCGCAGAGGGCAAATTCTCCATTGACGGTGTTGAATATAATGTTGAAAAAAACGAAAGAGGAATAACCTGCCTTCACGGCGGCGCAGAGCTTTCAACCGCAGTGTGGAAGGCTGTTATCGTTGACGATAACTCTCTTGAAATGCTTTATACAAGCCCCGACGGTGCAATGGGATTCCCCGGAAAGGTTGATTTCAAGGTAACCTTCACTCTTCACGAGGATAATGCTCTTCGCATTGATTATTGTGCAGTCAGCGACAAGAAAACCGTTATCAACATGACAAACCATGCATATTTCAATCTTGCAGGCAAGGGCGATATTCTTAATCACGAGCTTATGATTAACGCAGATGCGTATACACCCATTGATGAAAACAGCATTCCAACGGGTGAAATCCGTTCCGTTGAGGGAACACCTTTTGACTTCAGGGAATTCAAGGCAATCGGCAAAGATATCGGTGCTGAGGATGACCAGCTTGCAATCGGCAAGGGATATGACCACAACTTCTGCCTTAATGAGGGTGACGGCCCTGCGGCTGTTGCTTATGAGCCCGAAAGCGGAAGAATGCTTGAGGTTTATACCGACCTTTGCGGTGTTCAGCTTTATACGGGCAATTTCCTTGACGGCACAAACAAGGGCAAGAAGGGCGAGCCTCTTATTCAGCATGCAGGCTTCTGCCTTGAAACCCAGTTTTATCCCAACACACCCAATATGCCCGAATTTCCGCAGTGCACAATCGATGCAGGCGAAAAATTCAGAAGCACAACTGTATTTAAGTTCTCGGTAAAATAAGTTTGTTTTAATAGTTTGTTCATTAAATGTAACAAATTATTTCACGGCTATTCACAAATATGTTATAAATCGGAGTATAATAGTACTTGTAGAATAAATTTACAGGAGGGGACGTATTTATGGCACAGGAAAGAATTCTTGTTGTTGATGACGATACCAATATTTGCGAATTATTAAGACTTTATCTGGAAAAAGACGGCTACGAGGTTATGATTGCCAATAACGGCGGAGATGCCGTTAAGATGTTCCGCGACCTTTCTCCCGACCTTATGCTGCTTGATATCATGCTTCCCGTGCTTGACGGTTGGCAGGTATGCCGTGAGGTCAGAAAGTTTTCGGACAAGCCTATAATCATGCTCACTGCAAAGGGTGAAACCTTCGACAAGGTTCTCGGCTTTGAACTCGGTGCGGATGACTATGTTGTTAAACCCTTTGATGCAAAAGAGGTTATGGCAAGAGTCAAGGCTGTTCTGCGCAGAACAGGTTCGGGTGCACAGACGGAAATGAAAGAAGTGCGCTACGATAAACTTTCAATCAATCTCACTAACTATGAGCTTCGTGTTGACAACAAAAAGGTTGACACACCTCCCAAAGAGCTCGAACTCATTTACCACCTTGCAAGCAATCCAAACAGAGTGTTCACCCGTGACCAGCTTCTTGACGAGGTGTGGGGCTTTGATTATTACGGCGATTCAAGAACCGTTGATGTTCATGTTAAGCGTCTTCGCGAAAAGCTCGAGGGTGTTTCCGATAAATGGGAGCTTAAAACAGTCTGGAGCGTAGGCTACAAGTTCGAAACCAAGGATTGATTCGGGAGTGTTCCGTGTGGCAAAGAGAGTAAGATCCGGTCTTTTCCGGAAATATTTCATTGTTACAATTTCAATTATCCTTGCAAGCTTCGTCTTTTTAGGCGGAGCTCTCTTGTTTTTGGTTTCTACCCTCTGGATGAACGAAAAAACAGCTTTGCTCAACGAAAACACAGTCAGCGTTGCCCGCAATACAAGCGATATTCTGGAGTCTGACTATATGGGCGAAAGCGGAAGAGGCTCGGTAATTGTTATCTGTAACTCGCTTATGCAGATTTCGGGAGCCGTTGATGCGGATATTTTCATAACCAATCTCAGCGGCGATGTTGTTTACTGCAAAGAGCTTCTGCAATCGAATATGGCTATTTATACGGGAAACTGCATGGTTCATAATCAATACAGAATTCCCGGTGATTTGCTGAAGAAATCCGTTAAAGCAACATATTCGGGAACGGGAAATCTCGGCGGTTCTCTTCATGATATCCATTTTATCGTAAGCTCACCGATTGTTGTTAACGGTGAAACGGTTGCGATAGTTTTTGCAACCCAGCCTATTGTTGAGGGGCTTGTTCCCTATGTGGGAGCGATTTTCAGAATGTTCTTTTTTGCAACGCTGTTTGCGTTTGCATTCACCTTCATTATCATCTATATGGTTTCAAGCAGGCTAACAAGACCTTTGCGTGAAATGTCACTTGCCGCAAAGATGTATGCAACGGGAGATTTCTCAAAGAGAATCAATATAAAAAGATCGAGAATCAGAATTTTCGGTCAGGATGAAACCGATGAGCTTGTTCAGGCGTTCAACTCCATGGCTCAGGCGCTTGCAACCCTTGAAATGTCACGCAGAAGCTTTGTTGCAAATGTTTCGCACGAGCTTAAAACTCCGATGACAACCATCGGCGGATTCATTGACGGCATTCTTGACGGAACGATCGAGCAGGAAAAAGAGCAGCAGTATCTCAAGGTTGTTTCCGATGAGGTGAAGCGTCTTTCAAGGCTTGTTACGGGTATGCTTAATATGAGCAAGCTCGAGGCGGGTGAGCTTGATATCAAGCCGCAAAAATTCGATATTTCCGAAATGCTTTTCAGAACTCTTCTCGGATTTGAGCAGGTTATCGATAATAAGCATATCGAAATCAGAGGACTTGACACCATATCGGCAAACCATGTTACAGCTGATAAGGATATGATAAATCAGGTAGTATATAATCTGGTTGACAATGCGGTTAAATTCACTCCAGAGGGCGGATATATCGATGTCAGCTCAAAAGCCGATCAGGAAAAGATAATAGTAAAAATCCGTAACAGCGGTAAGGGTATTCCGGGCGAAGAGCTTGACAAAATCTTTGAAAGATTTTATAAAATCGATAAGTCAAGAAGCTTTGATGTCAAGGGTGCGGGCATGGGTCTTTACCTTTGCAAAACCATCATCGAGCTTCACGGCGGTAATATAATCGCACGAAGTGAAGAAGGGGAATATACCGAATTCATATTCCAGCTTCCTCTTAATTGACATAATTTTGAATATTTTTTAATATATGTTCAAATTGAATTAACAAAATAGGGTTATACTTTTGGTATCAGTAATAAATCATCGGAGGCAAAAACATGAACGAAGATTTTGGAAATAGTTTTGAAAGAGAAAACACAACCCCCTCAGACGATGTGAGCTTTAAGGCTACAGAGGAAATTAAAAGGGAGGATATTCCCACTGTTGACGCACAGCAGGTTGAAGAAACCTCAGGGCCTTATCAGCAACCTGAAAATCCTTCATATCAGCCATACACAAGCTATTCACAGCCGAATTATCAGCAGCAGTATAACAATTATCAGTATAATCAGCAGCCTTCGGCACCCGTTAAGGATAACAGAAACAAAAAAGGCCTGAAGATATTTGCGGCTCTTGTTGCGATTGTTGTTGTTTTTGCTCTTGGCTTCGGAGTGTCATCGGTTATCAAATTTTCAAAAGACGGAAATATCACCACGGAGGAAAAGGTTGAAAATCAGGATGCCCCCGAGGTTGATATCAATAAATCACCCGTTACTCCCACAAAGGTTTCAAGCGGAGGAATCCTTACTCCTGCTCAGATTCATGCAAAACTCAGCCCCAGCAACGTAGGTATTGTTGTTTACACTCAGAATTCAAATTCAAGTGCGGGCGAAGGCTCGGGTGTTATCATGGGTGAAGACAAAACGGGAACTTACACCTACATCATCACCTGTGCTCATGTTATCAGCGATGCCGGAATCAAGGCAAGAGTTCAGCTCCATGACGGAACAACCTTTGATGCGGAAATTGTTGGTTTTGACACAAGAACAGACCTTGGTGTGCTCCGCATAAAAGCAAAGGGACTTCCCGCGGCTGAGTTTGGCGATTCAAACGCTCTTGTTGTCGGCGACCCCGTTTATGCAATCGGTAATCCCGGCGGCATTGAGTTTTTCGGAACTCTTACCGGTGGTCACGTTTCCGCTATCGACAGACCCGTAAGCAGTGAAATCGGCTACACGATGAAGTGCGTTCAGCATGATGCAGCAATCAATCCCGGCAACTCGGGCGGTATGCTTGTTAATGCATACGGTCAGGTTATCGGCATCAACTCACAGAAAATTGCCGCTATGGATTATGAGGGAATGGGCTTTGCAATTCCCATAACATCCGCCAAGGAGATTATTGATAACCTTATCGACCACGGCTATGTGCCCGACAGACCCAAGCTCGGCATAACCTATTATCCCGTAAGTGCAAGCGCACAGTACAGCATGATTGCTCAGATCAAGGGTCTTCCTGCAGGTACGCTTATCATCAACGAAATCGGCAGCGACAGCTCACTTGCAAACACAGAAGCAAGACAGTACGATATGATTGTTGCCGTTAACGGCGAGGACCTCACAACAGCCGATGTTCTTCTTGAGAAGATTGATAACGGCAAGGTCGGCGATAAGCTTACGCTCAGCCTTTGCAGAGTCAACGGCGACTACAGTCTTACCGAGTTTGATGTTGAAATCACTCTTGTTGAGGATAAGGGCGGTTCAGAACCGATAACAACAACACAGCCCTATATTGACCCCTTCGAATTCTTCAACCAGTTCGGATTCGGATATTAAAA
>JAZSCL010000228.1:0-15314 GCA_045602905.1 Acutalibacteraceae bacterium | reverse complement strand
AAGTGTTTCATAACCGTCGCTGAGTGCGGGTGTGTCGGTACAGATTGTTACATCGAAGAATGAGTTATCATATGCGGTGTAAGGCATGCTGTTACCGATGAAAAGGTCAGACTTGATGTAAAGTCTGTAGTAAATCCAGTCACCGGGCTGTACATAATAGTCGGTGAGAACAAGATTACCGTCTGCGTCTTCCTCGTAAGCTTCTTCGCCGAGGTAGATGAATTTGTCATACTGCTCTTCAAGAGCGTCATATGACTTAACCATTGATTTTCCTTCGGCAGCACTTGCCTGAGGAACGAGGTTGCCGAGCATTGCAAATGAGCCTGCAAGCATGCAGATGCAGAGAACAACGCTCAAAACCTTTTTTAACATGGACATTGTTTTTTCCTCCTTTTAAATTCAGATTGAATACTCTTTCCGCATTCGGTACGGAAAGATACGTGTCCAAGATATTCGATTAATTATTGCATATATATTAAAATAAAGCAAGCAAAAAAAAGAATTTAAATAACTCATTAACAACTTTTGTAAAATTTAAACAAATCAAACATATTAAATTCGTGCAATTCCACAATCCGTCGCAGCCTTTCCGACTGCCTTTGCAACCGCAGGACCTACTCTTTCGTCAAAAGCCTCGGGAAGGATGTATTCGGGGCAAAGTTTATCTTCGGAAACAAGGTCTGCAATGGCATAAGCGGCGGCGAGTTTCATCTCCTCATTGATATCCGATGCTCTCACATCAAGAGCGCCTCTGAAAATTCCGGGAAACGCAAGCACGTTGTTAATCTGATTGGGATAATCACTTCTGCCCGTACCCACAACGGCTGCACCTGCTTCAAGAGCTTCATCGGGCATGATTTCGGGAGTGGGATTTGCCATTGCCATAACAACGGCATTATCTGCCATGGATGCAACCATTTCCTTGCTGACTATTCCTCCTGCGGAAACGCCCACAAACACATCCGCACCCTTCATTGCATCGGCAAGAGTTCCCGTTATGCGGTTTTTGTTTGTGAAATCCGCAAGCTCATCAAATGCGGGCGAAAGAGGCTGACCCTTGCAGATAATTCCCTCTTTATCGCTCATTATTATGTTACCCGCACCGCAGGCATTGAGCAATTTTGCAATTGCTGAGCCCGCCGAGCCTGCGCCGCTCATCGCAACGGTGCAATCCTCAAGCTTCTTGCCCACACAGCGGAGTGCATTGAGCACCGCCGCAAGAACAACAACGGCAGTACCGTGCTGGTCATCGTGAAAAACGGGAATATCGCAGATTTCTTTTAATTTTCTTTCAATCTCAAAGCATCTCGGTGCGGCAATATCCTCAAGATTAATACCGCCGAAGCTGCCTGCAAAAAGCGAAACCGCCTTAACGATTTCATCCGTATCCTTTGAACGGATACAAAGAGGGATTGCATCGATATCGGCAAAAGCCTTGAAAAGCAGACATTTTCCCTCCATAACGGGCATACCCGCCTCAGGTCCGATATCGCCCAGACCGAGAACAGCCGTACCGTCGGTTATAACGGCAACGGTGTTCCATCTTCTTGTAAGTTCATAGCTTTTATTTATATCTTTCTGAATTTCAAGGCAGGGTGCGGCAACACCGGGGGTGTAAGCAAGGGATAAATCCTGCTTGCAAGCGGCATTTGCCCTTGTTTTTGTTTCAAGCTTGCCCTTCCATTCATAATGAAGTCTCAGCGACTCCTTCAAATAATCCATTTTAACATCTCCAATTTATTTTGCCCAACCCTTTGAGCATTCAACGGCACGCTTCCAGCCTTCATAAATCTCGTTTCTGCGTGCTTCGTCCATTTTGGGTTCAAAAACTCTTTCAACCTTGCGGTTATTCTGGATTTCATCCATGTTTTCCCAGAGTCCGACTGCAAGACCTGCAAGATATGCCGCACCGAGAGCCGTTGTTTCAACCGTGGCGGGTCGGTTAACGCTGCATCTTATCATGTCAGCCTGAATCTGAAGCATAATGTTGCTGACGCTTGCGCCGCCGTCAACACGAAGCTCGGTAAAATCAATTCCCGAATCGGATTTCATCGCTTCAAGCAAATCCGTTACCTGATATGTAATGGCTTCAAGCACACTTCTTGCGATGTGAGCACGGTTTACGCCTCGGGTAAGACCCACAAGTGTACCTCTTGCGTACATATCCCAATAGGGCGCACCGAGACCCGTGAATGCAGGAACAAAATAAATTCCGTTTGCATCGGGAACGCTTTCCGCAAGCTCGTCGCAGCGTTTTGCGGTATCAATCATATGAAGCTCGTCACGAAGCCATTTGATAACCGAACCTGCATTGAAAGCCGAGCCTTCGATTGCATATTCAACCTTATCGCCGATACCCCATGCAACGCCGGTAAGAAGATTATTCTTTGATTTTACACGGGTTTCGCCCGTATTCATAAGCAGGAAACAGCCTGTGCCGTAAGTATTTTTTGC
This sequence comes from Acutalibacteraceae bacterium, assembly GCA_045602905.1. Taxonomy (GTDB): domain Bacteria; phylum Bacillota; class Clostridia; order Oscillospirales; family Acutalibacteraceae; genus CAG-177. The sequence goes on along the minus strand of JAZSCL010000228.1, from coordinate 12,860 downwards.
CTGACCCGCTTCAAAGCATCCCTGACCGAAAAGCGCCGCAGGCTGGTCTCCGATTGCGCCGCAGATGGGAATTCCCTCAAGGAATTCAAGACCCAATATGCCCTTGGATACTCTGCCGTAAACCTTGCTTGAAGGCACGGGCTCGGGCAAAATTGACATGGGAATACCGAGCTTTTCGCAGAGATATTTATCCCAGCAGAGGTTGTCAACATCAAACAGCATTGTTCTTGATGCGTTCGAATAGTCGGTAACATGAACACTGCCGCCCGTAAGATTCCAGATAAGCCATGTTTCAACCGTACCGAAAAGGAGTCTGCCCTGATCGGCAAGTTCTTTTGCGCCGGCAACGTTATCGAGAATCCACTTGATTTTTGTTGCCGAGAAATAGGCATCAATCAGCAGACCCGTTTTGTCTTTTATGTAATCTTCAAGCCCCTGAGACTTAAGCTCTTCACAGATTTCGGCAGTTCTGCGGCACTGCCATACAATGGCATTATAAACGGGTTTACCCGTCTGTCTGTCCCAGAGAACCGTTGTTTCTCTCTGGTTTGTTATGCCGATGCCCGCAATGTCGCAAGGGTTGATTCCGCCCTGCATGATGCAGGACGAAACTGCCTGAAACTGGCTGTAGAGAATGGAAAGAGGGTCGTGCTCAACCCAGCCTGCCTGAGGATAAATCTGCTCAAATTCATTCTGTGCCTTGCATACTATATTACCTTTTTTATCAAAAACTATGGCTCTTGAGCTTGTTGTTCCCTGGTCGAGGGCAAGAACATATTTTGCCATTGATTTTCCTCCTTACTTCACACCGAAATATTTTATTGCGTTATTATATGAGATATCCTCCGCAAGCATGCAGAGTGTTTTTTCGTCATAGGGATAGAGACCGTCGGCAACCATATCACCCATAAGACCGCACATGATTCTGCGGAAATATTCGTGTCGGGGATATGAAAGGAAGGAACGCGAATCCGTTACCATTCCTACGAATTTGCCCAGTGCGCCGAGGTTTGCCAGAGCCTTCATCTGCTCTCTCATGCCGTCAATGTTGTCGTTGAACCACCATGCCGAACCGAACTGGATTTTGCTTTCGGCATCGCTGTTCTGGAAGTTGCCGAGCATTGTTCCGAGAACATAATTATCCTTGGGGTTGAGGGTGAAAAGCACGGTTCTGGGAAGCTTTTCTTTAACTGCAAGGCTGTTGAGGAATTTTGAAAGCTTCTGTGCGATTTCTCTGTCGTCAATTGAGTCAAAGCCTGCATCGGGACCGATTTTATTGAACATAAGAGTGTTGTTGTTTCTCATCGGACCGATATGAAGCTCCATGCCCCAGCCTCTGTCGGCATACTCAGCGGCGAGGAATCCGAGAAGCGCTGTTTTGAATTTATCGGCATTGATTACGGAAATTTCTTCGCCGTTTTTAGCCGACGCAAAAATATTTTCAAGCTCCTCTGCCGTTGCTTCTTCATAGGGCACATACGCAAAAGCGTGGTCGCTCGCACGGCATCCCATGGATGCAAAAAATTCAATTCTCTCCTTAAGGACTTCGCAAAGCTCGGCAAATGAATTTATTGCTCTGCCTGCGGTTTTTTCCATATCGGCAAGCCACGGCTTCCATACGGGAAGGTCAACACCGAGAGCCTTGTCGGGTCTGAATGCGGGAAGCACCTTACACTTGAAATCGGTCTGTGCAATCAGCTTGTGATATTCAAGACTGTCGGCAGGGTCATCGGTTGTGCAAAGGTGAGAAACATTGGATTTTTCAATGAGTTCACGGGGTGTGAATCCGCCCGCCTTGATTGCCGCATTGGCTTTGTTCCAGATTTCATCGGCATTTTCGGCATTGAGAATATCGTGAATTCCAAAGTATCTCTGAAGCTCGAGATGGCACCAGTGATACATGGGATTGCCGATAAGATAAGGCATAATCGACGCAAACGCTTTGAATTTTTCGTATCCGCTTGCATCGCCCGTTATATATTTTTCTTCAACACCGCATGAACGCATTGCACGCCACTTATAATGGTCACCCGCAAGCCAGAGCCATGCGATATCTTCGGGCTGTTTGTTTTCGTAAATTTCCTTGGGAGAAAGGTGGCAATGCCAGTCAAATATGGGCATTTTGTCAGCCGCCTCAAACATTTTTATTGCAGGTTCATTGTTGAGCAAAAAATCCTTGCCCATGAATTCCTTAACCATCGGTCATACCTCCAATGTACAATTATACAGTTTAATTTTATCATATATTGTGGGATTTTCAAGTGAATTTTCCGAGTTATTCGGTAAATCTTAATAAAATCTTAATGGTTTTCACTGTTTAATTTTAGAAATATCGAGGATATAATATAGATACAACGATAACTCAGGGAGAAACGAAAATGACAGCTTTAATCATTACATCCGCATTATTTGCAGCAACAACCGCACTCTCCGCAGCGGCAGTATGCAGAGCAAAGATAATTCAGAATCACGAATAAAAAAACGGGGATGCCGCAAGACATTCCCGTTTTATATTATAAATACATACTGTTATATCTGTTTGTAATATCGAATGTGCCGTCATTATGAATCGTTGTGACGGTAACGCCTTCAAGCCATTCGCTTTCGGGCAGACCCGTTTTATCGCCGAGATTATAAACGGCATAACCGCCTGCCTGATTATAAACAAGATGGATTCCTTTATAAATTGCGTGCCAGTCATTGACATGGTCGTGGCCGCAGAAAACAGCCTGACCGCTTCCCGTTTCAAGCATAGCATCAAACATTCCGCTGTTATAGCTTGAACATCCTACGCTTTCATACTGATGGCCGTAGAATATTTCGCATTCGCCCGAGGGCACAAATTTTCCGTTTTCATCCTCTTTAAAAGCATGGGTGTATTCGCACAGAGGAATGTGGAAATAAAGGAACGATTCCGCATTTCCGTGCTGTTTTTTAAGCCTTGCAACTTCGTTTTTATAGAAATCAATCTGCTCTTTCTTGAGGAAATCGTAACCGTTTATATCCTTGGGGAGATTATATTTTTCCTTATCACGGTCAAGTATATCTCTGCCGGAATCAAAGAAGAAAAGGCTCTTTTTCAGTTTACCGCCCTCACCGAGAATGTTAACGGTGAAGTTGCCGTAGCCGAAAAGCTCTTCGGGACCGAATTTGCAGAGGCAGTGGTCATAATCAACAAAGCTCTTCATAAGAAGATACTTATAGAATCCTCTGTCTTCCCTTGTTTCGTGATTGCCGAAAACTGCTGTCCAGTAAATTCCGATTTCTTCCATCATCTGTGCAAACTGAATGGCATCAATCTGCTGATACTTTGAAAGAATGTTGTCTCCCGTAAGCACAACAAGGTCGGGCTTTACCGCTTTGATATGACGGACAAAATTTTCAGTTGCCTTGGTGTTGATTTCGTGGTCAACATCAAAATGAAAATCCGTGCTTGAAAGAATTACGAAATCGTCACTCTTTATGTTGCCGTTTTTATCAACCTTGGCAATTGTTGTTGAATAATCATTCTGCGAAATTATTTTAACATCGGTAGGAATCTTTTCGGGATTTGCCCTTTTGCAATAGAGCGACTTCGGCAGCTTACCGCCGCTGATTTTATAAATTGTTTTTGCCGCAGCAAGATGAATTCTGACTGCCGACTGTCTGACAAAGCCCCACACACCGTAGATAAATTTCTGCATAGTATCACCTCATTTGATTTCGGATTAATTATATTGTTTTGATATATAAAAGTCAACAAATCAGAAAAATTCTTTTGAAAGTCCGTTTTTTGGGACATCTGACAAGTTATAATTTAATCATCGGAAGCATACAAATTACCAAACGAAAGCAGCCGAAATAAAAGAATTCAAAAATATCGAACATTTGTCTTGACAAGTGAACATTCGTTTGCTATAATGAAATCACAGAACAGATGTTCACAAGGAGGAATTACAATGAATTTTGTTGAAGTTATAAAAACATTTTTTGAATTTGCCGCAGTGGTGCTTCTCATCGTGGGATTCATCAACGAAAAGAAGGTCATCGCCTTTGAACAGAAGCTTTTCAGAGCAATCAGAATTCATCTGCGCAACCGCCGTGTGCGTAAGCAGAAAGAGGCCGCAAGAATAAGAGCTTCCGTGCAGAGCAGAGCACCCGAGGATTTCTGCGAAGAAGAACCTGTTTTCACTCTCGTTGAGGGCAGAAAAAACGCAGGCAGAGTTGCATAAGAAAAATCCGTTTCTCAATTTTATTGCATAAATCAAGGCTCCGTATTTTTTCATACGGAGCCTTGGTATTTTTATAAGAACAGTTGAAACGTTTCTGTTATTTGCCGTTTTTGCGGAGAAGCTGATGCTTCAGATCCCAAAGAGGCTGTGAAAGGTCAACATAGTAATTGTGGGGGTTTTCAAAGCGGGTAACCTCATCCCAGAGAGTGTCAACCTGTGCAAGGCAGTAATCTCTGATTTCCTTGATGGGTTTCTTTTCGAAAACGCATTTTCCGCCAACAAAAAGAGGTTCAAGAAGTTCACGGGCGGTGAAATCGGTAATTGTTTTGCGTTTCCATGTGTAATCGGGGTCGAAAAGTTCGTAGGGCTGTGACTCGTCAATTTCCTCGTCCATAAGGGTTATGAGGTCGGCGGCAGCCTTGCCCGTTTCTTTGTCATAAAGTCTGTAGACCTTTTTGCTGCCCGGAACGGTGATTTTCTGAACATTTTCGCTGAGCTTGATTTTTGGAATGATTTCTCCGTCTCGCTCAACACCGCAGAGCTTGTAGACGCCGCCGAGAACGGGGCATGACATTGCGGTTATCAGTCTTTCGCCGACGCCGAAGGAATCAACCTTTGCACCCTGAATGAGCATATCACGGATGATATATTCATCAAGTGAGTTCGATGCAACGATTCCGCAGTCGGGATATCCTGCTTCATCAAGCATTTTTCTTGCTTTTCTTGAAAGGTATGTGATATCGCCGCTGTCTATGCGGATTCCCTTGGGTCGCTTGCCCAGAGGCTTGAGAACTTCGTCGAAAACCCTGATTGCATTGGGTACACCCGATTTGAGAACATTATAAGTATCAACAAGGAGTGTACAACTGTCGGGATATTCCTTTGCATAAGCAGTGAAGGCTTCAAGCTCACTGTCAAAAAGCTGAATCCAGCTGTGAGCCATTGTTCCGAGTGCGGGAACACCGTAGAGTTCATCGGAAATTGTGCAGGCAGTACCCGCGCAGCCTGCGATATATGCGGCTCTTGCACCGTAAACCGCACCGTCTGCGCCCTGTGCACGTCTTGAACCGAATTCCATAACCGCTCTGCCCTGTGCGGCACGGGAAATACGGTTTGCCTTTGTTGCAATAAGGCTCTGATGATTGATGCACAGAAGCACCATTGTTTCGATAAACTGAGCCTGAATAACGGGACCTCTGACCTTGACTATAGGCTCACCGGGAAAAACAGGCGTACCCTCGGGAATTGCCCACACATCACATGAGAATTCAAAGTTTGCAAGATAATCAAGAAAATCCTCATCAAAATTTCTTGAACGCAGATATTCAATATCCTCTGCGGTGAACTTCAGATTTGAAAGATAGTCAACAAGCTGCTCAACGCCTGCCATGATAACATATCCGCCGCCGTCGGGTACGCGTCTGTAAAACATATCGAAATATGCAACGGTATCCTTGTGATTATTCTTGAAATAGCCGTTTGCCATGGTGATTTCGTAAAAGTCGGTCAGCATGGTAAGATTGCGTGCAGATTTAGTATTCTCCATTTTGTTCGCCTCTTCCGGAATTTTTACAGATACATTATGCAACAAAATTCCTGATTTTACAATATCAAAACCGCAAAAATTTGTTTATGGAGTTATGCATTACATGAAACTGTTAAAATTTCATTAAAATACTAAAAAAACTGTTGCATTTTTCGAAAGAATGTGATAAAATTCCTTGCGCAGACACAAAAGGTGTCTTGATACGCTCTGAATTTCTTGTTATTATACTTTTTGTATAATTTTTATGAATAAAAAAACTTTTCAGGAGGATTTTTATGAGAATCAGAAAACAGGCTCTCGGTGACAGAAACATCGTTGGCGCAAAGGTTGAAGCAAGACGCAAGGCAATTAACATGAAGCAGAAGGATCTTCTTACCCAGCTTCAGATCAAGGGTATCGACCTCAACGCATCAGGTCTTTCAAAGCTTGAAGGTCAGCTTCGTTTTGTTACGGATTTTGAGCTCAAGGCTCTCGCTGAAGTTCTCGGAATGAGCGTTAATGAGCTTCTCGATGCAGAATAATATTGACCACTACTTACCCTCTTATATACAACTCCTCAAAGAAGCCGCAGTCTTTACCGACTGCGGCTTCGCCCTTTTTATGAGATTGCCTCACTCCGTTTTTTTCAACGCAGGGTTATCCAACACATTCCCGTCGATATCAAACCTTGAGCCGTGGCACGGACAGTCCCAGCTTTTCAGCTCGGGATTGAACGAAAGTCTGCAGCCGAGGTGGCTGCAATTCGGATTTATCGCATGGATTTTTCCGTTTTCGTCTTTATATACAGCCGCATCCCTGCCGTTTAATTTCACCACCGCACCCTCGCCTTTTTTCAGGCTTTTCAAGGTTTTTACGGGAGCTTTGAGTTTTTGAAGAGTAAGTGCATCAAAGGTTTTGAGTCCGTTTGCGATAAGCTCGCACGATGCCGCACTGATTCCCCGCTGAGGCGAAAAAACCTCTGCGTTTTCGTTTTTTTGTCCGCAAATCATATCGGAAATTATTTCGGCGGCAACCATTGAGCTTGTCATGCCCCACTCGCCGAAGCCCGTTTCAACATACATATTTTCCGTTGAATGCGAATATCTTCCGATATACGGCACGGAATCCGGCGGCATACAATCCTGCGCCGACCAGCGTGCATATTCCGTTGCCTTGGGATAAACAGCCCTTACCTTGGCGGAAATTTTTCCGAATTCTCCGCCCATGCATTCCCCCGTTTTATGCGAGCAGCCCGACGCAATCAGCAAATCGCCGGCATTTCTGTAAGACAATGAATCCGGGTCGATTCCGTAATACATCCCGTCAATATCACCGCAGTTTTCAAACGCCGCGGCATACGACCTTGCCTGATGCATACGCAGAAAGTAGTAGCCCGGTACATTCACAAACGGATAATGACTTGCAATCACAATATGCTTTGCCTTGACGGTTTTTCCGTTTGCATGAAGAATATTTTCTTCAACCGAATCAACAAGAGTGTTTTCATAAATTTCAAGACCGTCTGCAATTCCCGACGCAAACGCAACGGGATTGAACATTGCCTGACCGTCAAACCGCAGAGCCTTCGTCGTTTTAACGGGCAGAGAAATACTGTTGAGCAATACGCAGTCGATACCGAGCTTTTTTGCAGACTCATATTCTCTGTAAATCGGCTCGGAATCCTTTGATGTATACAGATAAAACGGCTGAAAGCGGAAGTCGCACCGTATATTTTCTTTTTCCGTTATGCGGGCATATTCACTGATTGCATTCAGATTTGCGCTGACATACTGCCTTGCTTTTTTCTCTCCGAAAGCAGTCAGCAGTCTGTCAAATTTCTGCCCGTGGACTGCGGTTATTTTTGCAGTGGTGCCTCCCGTCTGACCCGAGCAGATTCTGTTTGCCTCAAGCAAAACACATGGAACGCCCTTTTCTTTGAGTTTATATGCAGTCAGTATCCCTGCAAGTCCTCCGCCCACAACAACCGCATCGGTTTCGATATCCCTGTCAAGCTCTCTGAACATTCTGAGCATAACACCGTTATACCATATTGAATCCATAAAACCCCTCCAATAATAATATTATTGTACTTTTCTTTAAAATTATTTCTGCGTTGACGGAAACATAATACCGTGGTAAAATAATACAGAATAAACTATCGGAGGAATTGCTTTGATTTTATTTCTTATAATGCTGGCATTCTTATGCCTTTTCGGAATCAGGTTCAGCAAAAACGGATTTGTGGACTATATGTCACCCCAAAAAACAGGGTCAATCAAAGGCATTTTTGTTGTTATCGTTCTTTTATCACATTTAAGGCAGTATATTTCAATCAACGGCTCGGCACTCAATCAACCGTATAAAGATTTCATGAATTTCTTCGGCCAGCTTATGGTTGTTATGTTTCTTTTCTATTCGGGCTACGGCGTACTTCTGGGAATAATGAAAAAAGACGGATATGTCAAATCCATACCCGCCAAAAGAGTTCTCAAGGTTCTTATTCATTTTGATATCGCCGTTCTGCTTTTCTGGATAACAGGCAGACTCATCGGCAAGGATTATTCCGTTAAACGCCTTCTTCTTTCGCTTATCGGTCTTGAGGGAGTCGGCAACAGCATATGGTTCATTTTTGTTATCATTGTTCTTTACCTTGTCACCTTTGCCGCATTCATCTTTCTTAAAAAGAAGGTTGTTCTCGGAACAGTCATAACAACCGTGCTTTCATTCGCAGTTCTTCTTGCAATCAGGGAGTGGAAGGGCAGTGAATACTGGTGGTATGACACAATCATGTGCTATCCCCTCGGTATGTGGTATGCACTCGCAAAACCCTATATTGACAAAATCGTTCTTCCCGATTTCAACAAATGGTTCGCCTGCACGGCAGCATCGGGCACTCTTTTCTTCGCAATGCACAGCCTTCTGTCCGATTTCAACAACTCACGCAAAATATTCATCCCCATGGCACTTGTTTTTGCCGCATTCGTTGTTTTGCTCTCAATGAGAATCAGCGTTTGCAACGGCATTCTTGAGTGGTTCGGCAAGAGAGTTTTCGGAATTTATATCCTGCAGAGAATTCCCATGATTGTTCTCAGCCGCTTCGGAGTTAATGACAGCCCGTTCCTCTTCTCGGTTGTCTGCTTTGCGCTTACAATAGTATTTGCCGAAATCTTTGAAAGAGCCATGGATAAGCTCGATATTCTTCTTCATTTAAGCAAGAAACCCGTTAAAAAATCAGTTTGAGGTTAACAAATGGATTTACAGATAAGACCGTTCCGTCCTGCAGATTGGAATGCAGTTAAAAAAATATATCTGCAGGCCGTTGAGGAAGGCGGCTCAACCTTTCAGACCTGTGCCCCCGACTATGCAAACTGGGACAAAGACCACCTGCCCGAATGCCGTCTTGTTGCCGAATATGACGGCGAGGTTATCGGTTGGTGCGCACTCAGCCCCGTCAACAACCGTGAGCCGTACAGAGGAGTTGCCGAGGTCAGCATTTATATTGACAGAAGCCACAGAAAAATGAGAATCGGTGAAAATCTGCTCGGCACTCTCTGCCGTGAAAGCGAAAAGTCGGGAATTTGGAGCCTTTGCTCGATTATTATTGAGGATAATGTTCCGAGCATATCTCTGCACGAAAAATGCGGATTCCGTTTGGTCGGCTACAGAGAAAAAATCGCCAGAGACCGCTTCGGTCAATGGCGGAATACTCTGCTCTATGAAAAAAGAAGTAAAATTATATAACAAAAAGGCTGTCAACCGACAGCCTTTTTTTATTCCTTATATGCCTTTACAAGCTCTTTGTAGTGATTACCCTTATGCTCAAAATCACGGTAAACATTATAGCTTGATGCCGCAGGTGACAGAATGCAGCTTCTGCCCTTTTCGGTGAATCTGAATGCCGCATCAACGGCTTCTTCCATCGTGTTTGCAAGGATTATGTTCTTTGTGCAGCCTCTTTCGAGAAGTGCGTTGCAGATGTTTATTCCCGTATCGGGCATGCCGATGATGTTGCGAAGCTTGCATTTATCAAGATAATCTTCAAATCCGTCGTATTCTATGCCTCTGTCCATTCCGCCGAAAATAAGGGTGTCAACATCGTCAAGAGCTTCAACCGCACATTCAACCGCATGAGGAATGGTTGCGATTGCATCGTTGTAAAACTTTATTCCGTAATATTCGCCGATGGGCTCCATTCTGTTTTCAATGCCGCCGAAGTTTTCAACCGCAGCAATAATATCTTCGTCGCTTACACCGAGGCATCTTGCCGCAGTTGCCGCAACGCACACATTCTGCTGATTGTGAATACCCTTCAGACGCTCGTTGCCGTTTGCCGTAGCAATGAGCTTTTTATCTGCCTTGCCGCCGTTTTTGCTTACCTTGATAACCGAAACAGGTGTTTTTGAGAAGTTATAATACTGCTCAAAGTCCTGTTCTGCATTGCAGATAAAATAATCGCATCCCACCTGATGGCGGATGATATTCAGCTTTGCGGCAACATAACCCGAAAACCCGTTGTAATGGTCAAGATGCTCGGGATAAATATTGGTCATAACTGCGATATGAGGCGATGCGGTTGTATATTCAAGCTGATGGGATGACATTTCGATAACCGCAATGCCTTTGTTGATGGTTTCGATGCTGTCAAGCACGGGCAGACCCATGTTGCCCATAAGAAAAACTTCCTTGCCCGACTGCTTTATCATTTCATATATAAGGGTTGAGGTGGTTGTTTTACCCTTTGTTCCCGTTATGCCGACGCATACGCAGTCCGAAAAGCGCATGAACAAATCCGTTTGGCAGGTTACCTCGGTTTCCGTAGGCACCATAACATCCCTGAATGAGATGCCCGGTGTTTTGATAACGGTTTCATATTTCTCGATTGCATCAAGATAATCCCCGCCGCAATGAAGGGTAACATTGGGGTCATCAAGCTCAATCTGCTTCATATCAGCAATTCCTATCTGCTTTTCGGGCAGATGCTTTCTTATAAAGTTATAGGTTGAGCGACCCTCTCTGCCGAAGCCGAGAATAAGCACGCTTCTTTCTCTGAAATATTCAATCAACTGCTGAAACATATTATGTGTATCCCCTTTTTTGAATTACGAAAACTATTATAACAAATAATATCAGTATATTCAAGAATATCCGCAGATATTTTGTCAAAAGAAAAACAGACCCGCCAAAAGCGAGTCTGTCTGTTTTGAATCAGAATCCGAAGTATTCACCGAGGAATTCGTTAACTGCTGCCCAGATGGGATTCCATACGGGAGCAATCATTGTGAGGAGAGGTCCGAGATAGTCAAGATTGATTGTCTTGATATCGAATGTTGCAATTGCCTCGAGAATTGTCAGGATAAGCTCCTGAATGCCTGTTGTGTCTACTGACATTTTAAATGTCCCCCTTTTATTAATTTCCTCAAAATATGTACCGAGGATGCCGTCGAATATACGGCTACGATACAATTATATTCACTGAAAAGAAGTTTGTCAATACCCATGTTGTTAATTTTCCGTTAACACAAGCGGAAAATTATTCGTAAATGGGATATCTCTTGCAGATTTCGTTAACACCTTCACGGATTTTTTCCTTGCTGTTTTCGAAATCGGTTGCGCAAAGGAAAATGAATTCCGCTATCTTGTCCATATCTTCCTCGTTAAGACCTCTTGATGTAACCGCAGCTGTGCCGAGTCTTACACCGCTTGTAACGAAGGGCTTTTCGGGATCGTTGGGAATAGCATTTTTGTTTGCTGTGATATAAACCTCGTCAAGTCTGTGTTCAAGCTCCTTGCCCGTGATACCCTTTGAACGAAGGTCAACAAGCATAAGGTGGTTATCAGTTCCGCCCGAAACAAGGTCTATGCCTCTTGAAAGAAGTCCCTTTGCAAGAGCAGCTGCATTCTTAACGATGTTTTCCTGATATACTTTGAAAGAGGGGTCGAGTGCTTCGCCGAAGCAAACTGCTTTTGCGGCAATGATATGCATAAGAGGGCCGCCCTGATTTCCGGGGAAGATTGCCTTGTTGATTGCGGGAGCAAGCTCTGCGGTTGAAAGAATAAGACCGCCTCTGGGACCTCTTAATGTTTTGTGGGTTGTTGTTGTTACGATATCGGCATAGGGTACGGGTGAGGGATGAAGACCTGCCGCAACAAGACCTGCGATGTGAGCCATATCAACCATGAAATAAGCTCCGACCGACTTCGCAATCTTGCCGATGCGTTCAAAATCAATGATTCTGGGATATGCAGATGCACCTGCAACGATGAGCTTGGGTTTAACCTCGTTTGCGGTTTTCTCAAATTCATCGTAATCGATAAATCCGTCATCGTTAACGCCGTAGGGAACAAACTTATAGAGCTTGCCGCTTGCGTTTACGGGTGAGCCATGGGTAAGATGGCCGCCGTGAGCAAGATTCATGCCCATAACAACATCGCCGGGCTCAAGGATTGCTGCATAAGCAGCCATATTTGCCTGTGCACCTGAGTGGGGCTGAACATTTGCCGCCTCTGCACCGAAAAGCTTCTTTGCACGCTCGATTGCGATATTCTCAACAACGTCAACACATTCGCAGCCGCCATAGTATCTCTTTCCGGGATAGCCTTCTGCATACTTATTGGTAAGAACACTGCCCATTGCCGCCATAACTGCGGGAGAAACAATGTTTTCGGAAGCGATAAGCTCAAGATTTCTTCTCTGTCTGCTAAGCTCAGCCTGCATTGCAAGACCGACTTCCTCATCAAACTTTATAACAGGAGTAATTGTATCGATATAATCTGAAAACATATAAGGACACCTCTTTCATATTTTTCCAATATTATCATATCATAAAAACAAAACAACTTCAACCATATTGTTAACAAAAAATACTTGTATTATCAAAATAAATAGGTTATACTGTATGATATTACAGTTAAAAAGGAGACGAACAAATGGATCCTATCAAGGTTGATTTTTCCAAAAAAGACAGCGGAAGAAAAAATGAAATTGTTATCCCTCCCGAAAAAGCAGGTCTTAAAATTGTTTTAAGCATTCTCTGCACACTTGTTTTTGCAGCGGTTGCGTTTTACATTATGGTGCCTGCAATTAACCTGAAGTCCTACGACTTCTATCTTTATCTCGGACTCTG
>JAZSCL010000227.1:0-3325 GCA_045602905.1 Acutalibacteraceae bacterium | reverse complement strand
AGCAAGCTGTTGAGACTCCATACTTGTTATTTCAGCGTTCTGAATTTCAGAAAAATCAAGTTCTTTTGCGGTTTTCTTGTAAATAAATCCTATTATCAACGATGAAACAAAGATAACAGGAACAACAATTTTCAAAACATTAAGAATTGAATCAAAAGCATTAGTGAACAATCCGAAATTGCTTAATGCCATACCCGCAAGAGAAGGCAAAAGCAAAATATAATAAGCCCAGATTATGAGCTGGGTTTTGTGGGGATTCGGTGAAGTATCAATAAGCCAAGCATTAATCCCACTGTGTCGCCTTTGCATTCTTAAATTTTCTTGCTGGTATCTTTCAACATCGATTTCTCGCTTGTGAGAAGAACGGTATACAGCCTTCCATATCCATTTAAGGCTTAAATCTGTGATGGGAACAAAGAGTCCGAAACATATCAGCCTTATAATTTCGTTTGACATATCTATCTCCTTGATAATTGTGATTTCAAATATAATTATATTTGTTCATCGTTATAAAGTCAATTCCACAAGTAATTTGACCTGACCAATATAGTAAACGGTACGGGAAGCGAGTCACTTCTTATTTTCACGTTCTGACTTATATGTTCTGTATGCAACAAGAGCATTCAGGCAAATGTCAATCAAATATGTGTCCATTTCGTTTATCGGCTTTTCAAGTTCTTCGCCAATAAGCTTATCCAGTTTTTTAGAATTCAGTTTAAGAGTTTTGTCATTCAGATATGTTCTTATTATAGCAAGACAGCGTTTATATTCTTTCAAAATATCACCCCTGATTTTGTCTGTATTTATATATGACGAAAAACCAGATTTGTCACGCAAAAAACTCAAAAAAATTAACCGAGTCTCTTTTCAGACTCGGTTATTCTTCGTTTTGGGTATGATAAAGATTGATAACTCTTTTTTGATTTTTCTCTGCGTATTTTAAAGACTGATAAGCACCGCCCGATTCGTTTTTAACGTAAACAACAACTATATCCGAACGGTCAACCATGTCCCTGTTTCTTGCCACGATGGCATATTTGAAATTCTGGTCGGCAGATGCCTCACAGATTTCTATTGAATCATAATAGCTTTCAAATGATTCGGTGTTGTTTCGGAGTTCAGCGGTTTCATAGGGAAGAACAAGGCAGAGAAAAGCATTGTCGCCCGTTTCTTTTTTCAGTTTTCGGATAACCGATGCCGCCATCAGGTCGAAATCGCCGTTTCTGCCGACGAGAAATTCAAGCTCTCTGTTTTCTTTTTGCATTAGAATGCGGAGGAGTTCATAAAGCTTAGATTCAACCGTTATATAATCTTCAATTATTCTGTGCCCGAAAAGGCTGACGGTTAATTTCTCTTTCATTTTCTCTCACCCAAAGGTTATTGCCGATGTGCTTAGCACATCGGCAAATAATAATCAATTTAGCAACATACGATGTAAGTTGAACCAATTAAAGCTGAATTTGTATAGTCGCATCTTGAGCAGGTTTCAACACTATAAGTTTCCTGCAAGCATCTGGGGGATGTTGCTTTGGCTTTATGTGTTATTACTGTAGAAACCGAAGTTTCAAGCTTATGACCGAAAAGAGTGCAAGTAAGTCCGTAAGCGGCTGCATCATCACCATGATTGAAATAATGTGCAATAAATTTGTTGCGGAATTCTTCTGATGTTTCTGCATCAAAAATAAAATCGGTTTCTTTGACAGTAACAGTAACTGTATTTTCATTTGTATTCTCAGCATAAGCTGATATTGACATTACGGAAAAGAGGGATACAACAACTAAAAAAAGTGCAAGATATTTTTTCATATCAGTTAATCTCCTTCAAATTTTCAATAATTCTGAAAAGATTATCTTCGGTATCGGACTGCACTGCATAACGATTGTTTTTATATGTAAAATTACCCTGTACATATTGCGGAGTTATTTCATAATACACTAAAAAACCTGCAATTTCTTTTTCAATGCAATTTATAATGTAATCTTCATGCAAGTCAGCGTTGACTTTAATTTCTATGGTGTGAAGTGGTATATCACATTGCAACAGATATCTTTCGGATTCACCCTCAACCAAGTGCCAAATATTGATAATCTTTTCATTTTCAGGTAACCATGACGGATATAAAATCTCAATTTCTTCAGCTTTAACAAGCTCATATATTGAAGAATATGTCACGGTATCTTTATCGTTATATATTGTTATGCCGTCAACCTTTAATGGACCGTCTTTGAACAAGCTGTGATATGCATTGCCGAATTTTCGTAGCAGCATATCAAAAGTATCTCCCGAAGCAAGACCGGCAATACCAAAGAGTGCAACAATCACCGCAAGAATTGCAGCTATAACAGCAAGTCTCTTTGCTCGTATTTTCTTTTTAGCATACGAGCCTATTGCCGTTACTTTGCCCTTGAACGGTATTTCATTTACTCTTTGTTCAATTTCTGACTTTGTAAGTTTTTCTTTTCCTTCAAGCTCCATGAGAAAATCAACGCATTCCGTTACAAGATCGCTGTCCATTTCCTTGTAATCCTTTGAGGTTTCAAGCAGAATTATCGCCATAAGCTTGTCCTTTAAAGACTGCTTTTCAGTGCTGAAATCTTGTCTGTTTCCCATGGATTTGTTCACCTCCTGTAGTTATGATTGATAAAACGCAGTACCTCCCTTCATGTATATATGACGGGAATTGCATTTTGTCACGCAAAAATTTTATATTTTTTTGAAAAATTTTTAGAATCGCATAAAAAGAAGGAGAATTGCCATGAATATGAAGGCTATTCTTTCCTTGATTTTTAATCTGAGTCTGTAAACTCTTGTTCTTACTGCGTGTTCAGATATATCAAAAGCCTTTGCCAGTTCTTCGTATTCCATATGTTTGGTGTAAACCATTTCAAAAAGCTCAAGCTCTTTTTCACTTAACGAAGAAAGAATGCTCTTCTTCTTTTCCTCGAGTTCTTCCGGAGTCACCTTATTATCTTCTTCCATTTCGTAAAGGATATCCGTACTTGTTTGCGAACCGAACACAGTTCCGTATATAAGCTCTTTTTCTCTCTTGGCAATAGCTCTGAACTGCTCTTTTATTTTGTTGTTGGCAACTTTATAGAGCCAGGCTTTTATGTATTCATCATCAAGTTCATTATATTTTTCCTGGAAGAAAAGAAAAACTTCCTGAGTAACATCAGCAGCGTTTTCTTCCTTTTTGAGTCTTGAAAGACAAAGATGATATATGTCGTTATAGTATAAATTTGCAATCTCAGTCGCTCTTTCAAAACTTATCAACAAATATCACCCCTTTTCGTCAAATTATTTACATATTTGTCTAATTATAAC
>JAZSCL010000226.1:0-4725 GCA_045602905.1 Acutalibacteraceae bacterium | reverse complement strand
GCTTAACGGTGCGTTGCCGGAATTTACTTCAGAAAGAACTCTTTATGTTTATAAAGGTTCGATTTCTTGTAGCAAACACCATCATTTAGAGAATTACCGAGCAGAAATAGAATCTGTTGACGATAAACCGATTAGATTTTTTGTGGAATACTGCAGAGAATGTGATAAATTCTTAATGCAATACAACAATTATTCGCATTATTTAAATCGATATAAACTATTTCCAATGAAGATACAGCGGGCTGATCCTTATGTTTATGATGACCCTTATTTTGGGGACGATTTTTATTTTTATGACAGAGCAGAGGATTCTCCGTTAAGCCTGAGCGGATATCATGTAGATGAAAAGCATGGATACTCAAAAGAAATGCGTCAAAAAATATTGTCATTCATTATCGATTATAATATTCTCAGTAAACAACAGGTGTGCAATTATCTTGAACTTTTCATAAAAACAAACGGTAAAGCTGAAAACAATAAGCGTGCTTTGATGAAATGGCAGGAAGATAAAGAGTTTGTACTCAATTACCGTTTAAAAGAACATCCTGTTGTGAAAATAGGAAAACTTGAAAGAAGATAAACATAAATGTTCATTATAAGCAAAGGTAAAAGAGGTTAGAATATGGGCTTTTTTGATGATGACTTTTTGCTCGGGATGTTTGATTTTAACTTTGACAAAAAATTAAGTTCGTTTGAGAAATTCTCAAGAGATATGTACATCGCCGAGCAGGCAAGAAAGCTTTTTGAAAATGACGAAAAGCCATCGGATTCGGGATTTGATTGGGACGATTATGATGACAATGAACCCGATTATACAAAAGAAAGACTGCTCAGCTACGGTTATGATGAAACCGACCTTGACGAAATGGGATATGAATTCATGGACGAATTTGACCGTGAGGTTCTTGCCGATGAAGCGGAAGAAAAAGAGTTATCGTGCATTGCGCCCGTTTCCGTTTCTATGGAATTCGACAGTGACGACGAGGATGAATTTTCAAAAATCAAGAGAGAAGATTATCCCAACAAGCGCTCATACTATGCCGCATTGCATCTGTACAATGTAACTCACGATACGATTGGAATTTATACGGAAGAACAGCGTGCGTTTGAGACAGAAAAGTGTGAGTTTATTCTCAATTCCGATACTCTTGCCGCAAAATATCTGACCTATGACAACGGGTTTATTTTTGCTCAGGCTGTAAAAGATAATTTTGAATTACCCATAGATGTACCCGATGAAGACAACAACCGTATAACATTTTTTGATGATTTGCTTACCGATATTGCCGAAGAAGATGCCGTTCTTGCTGCTGATATATGGGCGTGGTGTGTCAAGGAGTTCGGCCCGTATCTCAAATATACCGATTACGATTCGGAAATAACCAACGGAATTCTTTTTAATCTTGACAGCTATCCGCCTGAGCTCACCGATATTCTCGTAGAAAAACTTGATGTTGATGATGAATTTTGCCGTTTGCTTCTTACAGATACGAACGACCTTGCGTACTGCGCATCTTCTCTTGTTGCAAAAGCTCTTGGTGACGGAAACACAGAGACGGCAAAGAAAATATTCAACGCCTGCACAGCAAACCCTTCACTGAAAAGTAAGATGCTTGAGAGCTTTGTAACGGAACTTATCCGTGATTGTGCCGATTGGAATGACTGCGAGGCAATGGGCTTGCTTTCAATTCATATTCTGCCGATGATGAAAGAAATTGATGACAAACGGCATCGAAGGCTCCTTTCGAAATATGAGGAAGAAATATATTCATACATAGATATGATGGAATCCGATTCTGAAGTTTGCAAGTATTCCAAGAAATACGCATGGCGTAATACCTGCGCCGACGGCTCAGAATACGGAGTTTCGCCTAAGAATTTCAGAACAGAAGAGGATTATAACCGAAGACTTGATGCGAAGAAAGCCGCAAGAGAAAATCAACCTGATGTTGATCCGAAGGCTGAATCCGATAAAACGGTTTATAGCTTTTGCTCTGTTATGTTTGAACATTCACAGCATCAGTATGTTTATCTTACGGGCGATATTGATATAAAAATTGGAGATGAGGTTATTGTTCCTGTGGGTGAGGATAACAGAGAAGTCCCCGCAACAGTTGTTTCAACCTCGCAGCATATGCGTTCAACTGCACCGTATCCCGTTGATAAAGCAAAAAAGATATTGAGAAAAGCGTAGCCTAAACATAAAAATAATCTTAAATCACAAAGGCTGAATCCGGAGATGAAACCGTGATTCAGCCTTGAATTATTTATTCAGTTTTTCGGTGATACGGTTGTATCTGCCGACAACGATATCAACAATAACCTGCGTTCTGACCTTCATATTGAGCTTTGATAAAACCTTGCGAACAGTCTGCTCATTGATTTCGGGTATATATTTTTTGTATTCGGGATATTCCTCGATAACCTCAACAAAAAGCTTTATCAGCAGGTCATTACTTGCATTGATATTTTTTGGATAGCCCCTTGCAATCAATGCCATATTGTTATCGAAATTCGGGGCAAGGGAAATGAGTTTGCCGCTTTCAACATCACGAAGCAGACCGAAATTGTTTGTGTGACGGTCAGGATTCTGCGTTACCGTATCAAGGAAAATCATTCTGATGTAATCGGGAATCGCATCGGGGCAGAGCTTTTTGAGTGCCTTGATAACATCAGGATAATCCTCATTGTCACCCATAAATGTCGATGCAGGCTCAAAGTTTATGCTTGCGGCATTTGTGAAATCCTTTGATTTGACACAGCCTTCGCCACGCTCATAAACCGCCATATTCATTCCCAGAGCCTTACCAAGTTCGTATATAAAAAGCTCTGAAAACTGCTCATTGTGATTTGCTTTTTTATACATCCACCATTCGCCGTCACGCAGCTTCCAGCATTTTTCAAAGCTGCCCGTGTTTGTCAGTTCGGGTGTTTTTGAATGCTTACTGTTAGCGGCACGGTTGAAACTTTCGTAAGAGCCTTTAAGTGCAAGATTAGAGAAAAAATCACTGTCAAATCTGACATCGCCATAGCAAAGCTTGCTGTCAACAGGCTTGACCCAATAGGTATCCGTAATCTTTGCACCATTGACATAAAGTGTGGTTGAAACATCGTCTTTTTCTCGCAAACGCAAAGCCTTTTTCAGTAAGCGTGAATTAGCTCTGTGCGAATCAATTGCTCTTGTTGCAAGCCACGATTCGGCATTGGTATTTTTCTTAAAACAAAGTGGAAGAAGGGTGTCATTAAGCACGGTTAAACAGCCGTTTTTCCAAACAGCAACAGCAGTATCTTTGCTCATTATAACAAAGTCTTTTTCAGTCATATTAACGCTCCTTCCGTAAACTTTTCTTTAGCATATCACAGCATATTCGTTTTTTCAAGATGCTTTGCAAAGTACGGTTTATGGGACACAATGTGTGCGATAATTTAGTCATTGAATCCGTTTGTTGCCAAAGTGAAGTTCGGATTTTTAAAACAGAATCAAAGAAAGAGGTGTCAAAAAATATATCGCTACTACAAAGTCATCAGCAGCAAAAAAGGCTCTGTATTTCATTGCTTAACGAATTCAAAAAATTTTTTAATACGATTGACAACCTTCAAATTGATGTGTCTGTGATACGAAAAGGAGAATTACAAAATGGATAATTACAAAATGGATAATTACACAGCGATAATGAAAATGAGCAAAAGTCAACTTGAAATGTTTCTTGACGATGTTTACTGCACAGGACTTAACAACGGAATGTATGCAGCGGAACACCCCGAAAATGATGATATACTTGCAGAATTTCCATTTAATGAAAAATGGCTGTCTGCAGATGCCGAATCCGCAACACTCTGCCCCGAAGGAGAAGACGGCGACGAAAATCTTACTGAATTCTTCGCACAATCCGCTTTACGATACACAGGAATAGATATTACGGAGTCCGTAAGTGAAACCGAGAATACAGAAAGCATCAGCATAACGATAAAGAAAAAAGATTGAAGGGGGAATATTTATGGAAAATATTTTTATCACAATCACGGGTGTAAATCACTATTTCGGTATGAAGCCCTTTAAGGTCGGCAAGATTTTCAAAATCGTTAAAGACGATGACAATGACTATGACGAAGAGGCAATCCGTGCAGAATTGCCGATGATTGACACTATAGGTTATGTTGCCAACAGCACAAACACAGTATACGCAGGCACAATCAGTGCAGGCAGGCTCTATGATAAAATTGACGGTTATGCCTATGCGCAGACAATGTTCATCACGCATTCAAGCGTTATTGCCCTTGTTCTTCCGCCTGAAGCAGTTGAAGGTCCCGAAGAAGACATTCCGCCCATAAAAGAAAAAGATTCGGGTAACAACAAGCCCAAAACTAAAGCCAAAATCGGCTTTTGAAGCCGTCAGCCCCGCAGACATCTACGGAACGATAATGCTATTTGACTTTATTTGGATGTTTCTATTTAATATCAAACATAAAGCTATATATTAAGTTTAATTGTAAAAGGCTGAATCTGGGGATAAAACCGTGATTCAGCCTTTGTGCATTTTCGGTATAAAATAAACGATAGCTTTGTTTTTAGGAACAAAAAATCGCATTCGGCAAAAAACACTGTTGATATTATTCCTGAAAGGTGGTATATTCTATTCATACAGGTATAATTGTACGGAGGTAAACTCTATGAACTATATAAAAGTTTCTCAAGCAGCGGAAAAATGGGGCATTTCCCCCAGA
>JAZSCL010000225.1:0-27015 GCA_045602905.1 Acutalibacteraceae bacterium | reverse complement strand
GACTGGATTTACTACAGACTTTACATCAAGTCTGACCTTTTCATCGGTAACAGCATGCCTTACACCGCATATGATAACTCATTCTTCGATGTAACAATCTGTACCGACACACCCGCACTCAGCGACGGTTATGAAACACTTAATGAAAATGCTATTGAAAATGCAAACCATCCCATGGTTGCAGATCAGCAGCTCTATCACATGCTTACATCAAAGACTGCAAACGGCGTTTCAGTTATCAAGAACGGCTATTGCGAACTTGATGTAGACACAGCAACCCTTGATATCACTATGAACCAGTGGACCAAGGATACAACAAACTCAGAACTTGCATACATGAACGTATTCACCTCAGATGAATGGCTTCTTGAATGGAAGGTTAAGGTTAAGGAAGGTCTTGCAGACGAAACAAAGGGTATTTCACAGATTTACTATAATATGTTCAAATACTCCAAGCGTTCCGACACAGGCGTAGCAGACTCAAGAAGACCTGCTGACGTTTCATCCGCATCTTGTGATACAGACGTTCCTCAGTGGGCAAATGTACCCAACTACAAGCAGTCAAAGTCAATGTATGTCAACAGAGACCTCATTCAGCACTTCTTTGTTGAAGATACTGTTATGACATTCACAATCGGCGAAAATCCTGCTGCTTCAGGTGGCGACACACCCACTGTTACGAAGTACAATGCAACATTCGTTGACGCAGAAGGCAACGAAATCGCTAAGGATTCCTACGAAGCAGGCGCAGCAGTAGTTCCTCCCGAAGTTACGGAAGGTACTCTTATCGGCTGGGCAAACACCAGAGACGGTGAGCTTGTTGACTTCTCAACATTCACAATGCCCAAGAGAAATCTCACATTCCAGAGAGTTCTTGATACTGATAAGTTTGACGTTGCAATCAGCCTTGAAGGCGGCGCTCTTCCTGAAGATGCACAGCTTCCCGAGAACGTTGTTGAAAACGATGACGGTACACTCACAGCTAAGGTTGGCTTCGGCGAAACTCTTGACATGAGCACAATTCCTGCTCCTGAAAAGGCAGGCTACGATGCAGCATGGGATCCCGCAGAAGTAACAATCGACAATATCGGCGGTGCAAAGGCTAAGGCTGTTTACACTGCAAAAACATACAAAGCAACATTCTATCTCAACAAGGGCGATGCAGAACCCTTCAAGGTTGTTGATATCGCATATAACGGCAACCTCACTTGCTCAGGCGCAACAAGCGAAGGCAAGAAGTTTGCAGGTTGGATGGATGCAGCAACCGATACTCTTGCTTCAAGCACAGCAGCACTCGGTAAGTACACATTCACAGAAGATAAGGCATACTACGCAGCATGGACTGAATATGATTATTCAATCACTCTTATGGTAAGAGACTATGAAAACGGCGGCTGGAAGGTTGGCGTAGCTAAGTATGCTGACAGCGGTTCATGGAAGAACGCTGATGCAAAGAAGGCAATCACAGGCGAAATCCTTGGCTGGAACGGCAATGTTGAAGTTACAGGTATTTCAACATCGGCAGATGTTCTTGATAATGATACAATCGTAAGAGGTGACCTTCCCTACAACGGCGATGCAGTATACTATGCATATACAACTCTTATCGCTGAAGTTTCATGGATGATTCCCAAGGTTGACGAAACAACAGGCACAGTTATCGAAGGTGAATACGATATCACCACAGAAACAAAGCGTTTCGGTTATGCAACTGAAGAAGCTGCAAATACTCTTAATGTAACATTCTCAGGCGTTAAAGTTCCCGTTGGTTACACACACAGCGGCTGGACAAAGAACGGCGAAGAAGTTAACTACGGCATCAACGGCATCGCTCTCTCATTTGCAGACGGTGCAAAGGTAGAAATCAAGGCTGTTGTTGAAGAAACAGACTTCAACATCATCTTCAACCTCAGAAACGGTGACTTCGTTCAGAAGATTGAACTTGTTGGCGAGCAGAAGCTCGGTGATATCATCACTATCGACGGCAACCTCACTCTTAAGGATGCAGGCGGTGCTAACGACTATCCCTTCGCAAGCGAAGACAAGGTTCTTCTTCCCGAAGCAGGTCTTGAAAACAGCGAGCAGGCTAACGGCGGTTACTTCAACCTTAACGGTTATGAGTTCAGCAATTGGCAGCTTGGTTGGGGTATGAACGAAGTTGAAGCAGACTTTACAAACGGCTTCGAAATCACTCCCGAAATCGCTCAGAAGTACGGCTCAAGCGGTACAATCACATTCAACGCTATCTGGGTAGCTCTTGAATATGACCTCAAGTTCTACTACACAATGGCTGACGGTTCGCAGTCTGAACCTTATGTAATCACTCTTAAGGTTGGCGATCCCATCGTTAAGCCCACAGCTGCAAATAATCCCGAACTCTTTGAAAAGATCAACTCAAACGCTCCCGAAGGAGAAAGATTCTTCATCTGGAAGTGCGAGGGTTCAGATTCAGCAAAGATGCCCGCATACGGCAGAGAATACTTTGCAACATATACAGGCAGAACAATCGCTATCTATATTGACTACAACCACGGCAAGACTGTTGACTCAGAAGGCAACGAAATCCCCGTTGAAAAGATTATCACCAAGTATGTTGGCGGTAATGCAACCTACGGTGACGATGTTGAAAGAGTGCAGGACTTCGAAGCAGGTATCGATCAGGGTATCGGCCGTACACTCATGAACTCACTCATCGACGTTGCTGACAGACCCGGCGAAGGCTACGAAGTTGCTCGTTGGAACAGATATCACGTTAAGTCAGTTGATGATATCTACAACAAGGATAAGTGGATTCCCGGCATCAACGATGCAGGCTCAACAATTGCTCAGGATACCATCATCTATCAGGTAGAGTGGATTGCTCACGGCGATATGTTCTGGAGAGTATATGATACCGACGGTTACATCTGCAAGGCTATGGGTAAGGACTTCAAGCTTTACTACTGGACAAAGGGTAACGTTTGTGACAGAGAAAACGGTATCATCAACAGAAGCGAAGGCGGTCTTGTTGTTCTTATGCTTCTTCCCACAATCGAAGGTTGGGATTGGAACGGCTTCTTCGATTGCGATATGTGGAGCAACCTCACAATGCGTATCGATCCTCTCGTAGCTCCCAGAAGCATGTTCACAATTGAATCAATGATAGCTCTCTTCGGTGCTCTCGGAAACGCAATCAAGGAACTTATTGCAGGTATCTGAGTTAATCCGTAAAGCGGCTTAATAAAAAACTTAGCCCTCTCGTGCCTCGGCACGGGAGGGTTTTGCATAAAAACAAGGGATACTTCAAATGAGGTATCCCTTAACATTTAAACTTTTGAATATAAAAATCTTTCAATCTTCTCGGCATCTTTATAGCCTTTTTCGTAAAGACGAAGAGAGCCTTCGTGATTTTTCTTTGCAGTGTCAACTCCGCAACAGTCGTCAGGAGCGATAATAAGTGCCTTGCCCTGCTTTTCAAGCTCCATAACCGCTTCAACACCGCCATTATATTTTTCATGCATATTCATAAGCAGTGCGGCAATGTCAGGATACTGCGGCACAAATGCCTTTGCAATTGATGTGAGCTTTGTTTTTCTGAAATCAATGGGTTTTGTTATGCAAAGCACGATTTTGTCGCATCCGTCGGCAAAGGCTTTTTTGTACGGAATAGGGTCGGAAACTCCGCCGTCACAATAGAGAGTGCCGTTGATTTTAACGGGTCTGCAAAGAATGGGCATGGAACACGCGGCGGTGAGAATTGAATAATCATCAAACTTCATTTCGCTTTTGTCAAAATAATGGGGTTTGCCCGTTTTGGCAACGGTTGAAACGATTGTGAATCTGCAATCCGAATTAACAAGAGCATCATAGTCAAGAGGGTCTTTGCCCGTTGATTTTGAAATGTCGGAATAAATATATTTAATGTTAATCAGCGACCCCGTTGTCAGAAGCGACGGCACACCGAAAGCCTTGCTTTCATAAAGATATTCGCTGTAGAATCTTGCCGTGCGGCCCCGCTGATTTGCAACATATGTTGCAAGATTGGCACTGCCCGATGAAACGCCGATGCAGTATTCAGGCTTAATATTTTTATCCATGAGATAATCATAGATTCCGCTTGTGTAAATACCCCTTAACGAGCCGCCGATATCAATAAATCCAACCATTTTATCACCTTATTGTTTTGTATTCCCTATGAGTATACTTCATAAAGCAAAATAAGGCAAGATAAAATATGAATATTTGTCACATAAAGCTTGCGCAGAATGAGGAAACAACAAAACTTGTTATGTCGGCAAGCAGCGAAGCCGGCACGGTGCATCCGTTTTTTTTGATACCGACTGAGCCGTAATACACCGTAACTGCATAGAATGTTGTTTCGGTTGATCCCATGATAATTGACGCAACCCTGCCCTCAAAGGAATCAGGACCGAGGTTTTTGAGAATCTGCTCATACATTGTCAGCGAACCGCTTCCCGAAATCGGACTCAGAACTGCAAGAGGCAAAACATCGGCAGGGATTCCGCTTATATCCGCAATCGGTTCAAGGAGTTTTGTGATAACCGAAAGTGCACCTGATTCACGAAGCATGGTAACCCCCATGACGAGTGCCGTGAGTGCGGGCAGAAGGCTTATTGCGGAATCAAGACCTTTTCGGACTCCCGTAAGAAAGCAGTCGAAAACCTTTATACCCTTAAAAATACCGAAACCGATAATAAGCAAAACGGTGACGGGCATAATAAAAGATGTTATTTTTTCCATTTTATCCCCTCTGAAAGCCCGATAAGAATTTTGGCGGCAGTAAGACCAACTGTCAATGCGGCGGCAGATGAAATCCACGATGCAGGCATGATATCAAACGGATTTATGCTTCCGTAATCCTGACGGAGAGATGCAACGGTTGTGGGAATAAGATGAAACGCAGCCGAATTCATAACAACAAATTTAATCATATCGGAGCTTGCCGTGTCTTTGTTTCCGTTTTCGGCTTGCAGACGCCTCATCGCCTCAAGACCAAGCGGAGTTGCAGCATTTCCGAGACCGAGAAGATTTGCGGTAACATTCATGGAAATTGCTTTGGCAGTTTCGCTTTTCATGTTCATTTTCGGAAAAATAATTTTCAGAAACGGAGAAAGAAGTTTGCAAAGGTGAGAAGTAAGGCCCGATTTTTCCGCAATTTCCATCAGTCCGCCCCAAAGGCAGATTGTGCCGCCCAGACGGATGCAAAGATTAACCGCAGCAGAGGCGGAGGAAATGATTGCGGAGGAAAGCTCTGCGGAAGTGCCGACGAAAAAAGATGTTATAACCGAAAAAATAATCATGCCTGCCCAGATATATCCAATCATAAAAAACTCCTCGGAAATTGTAAATTTTTTACAATTTGCTTGACAAAACTGTCAAAATATGGTATTTTTAGGTTACATAAATTGTAAATGGAGGGACAGATATGTTTTCAGGATTTATTCGTGAGATTGACAGCGTTGGCAGAATAGTTATTCCGAAGCAAATCAGAAAGGAGCTTGGAATAAACGAGCAGGGCAGTAAGGTTGAGATGTTTTGCGACGGAAAACAGCTTATCTGCAAAAAAGCAGCCGACCGCTGTGTGTTTTGTGAGGCAGAAACAGAGTTAACCGAATTTCAGGGTCAGTATATATGTGCAACCTGCCTTGAAAAGATTAAATCAGAATAAACCGTATTTTCCCCGACCGTGTGTCGGGGATTTTTTTATCCCTCTGTGAATATATATGATTAACAACCCATGTTTTTGCATGGAAAATAAGATGAGGGGAATAAAATATGGATTGGTATTCGGTTTCGGCAAATTACACAGTCGGAGAATTGAAAAGCAACGGAGAAAGCGGACTGACTGATTTGCAGGGAAGAAAAATGCTTGAAAAATACGGAGAAAACAAGCTGGAATCGGGCAAAAAGCAATCTGTAATAATGCGTTTTTTTGCTCAGTTTGCAGATTTCAGCGTTATGATTCTGTTGGTTGCCTGCGTGATATCCTTTTTAACGGGAATAATAGAGGGCAAGGGTGATTTTGTTGAGCCGATTGTTATTCTTGCAATTGTTCTCCTGAATGCTGCAATCGGTGTTTTTCAGGAGCAGAGAGCCGAGCGTGCCATAGAGTCGCTCAAAAAAATGTCGTCGCCGTCGGCAAAGGTTATCCGTTCGGGCAAAATCAAAAAAATTCCGTCTTCACAGCTTGTCAGGGGAGATATAATTTTTCTTGAAAGCGGGGATATGGTGCCTGCGGATGCAAGGCTGATAGCCTCAAATTCGTTGAAGGTGCAGGAAAGTGCACTGACGGGAGAATCCGAGCCGTGCGAAAAGGATGCGGATGTGATATGTGCATCGGATTGTCCGATTGCCGAACGAAAAAACATGATTTTTTCCTCAACAACTGTTATGGCAGGCAACTGCAAGGCGGTTGTTACGGAAACCGGCATGAATACTCAGGTTGGAAGAATCGCACATCTGCTCACAGAAGAAAAAGCGCCGCAGACCCCGTTGCAGCAGAGATTGGGTAAAATCGGAAAAGCATTGGGCGTTGGTGCATTGGCAATCTGTGCGGTAGTTTTTATTCTCGGTGTTGTGCGGAAAAGCGGAATTCTTGATTCGTTTATGCTTTCAGTAAGCCTTGCGGTTGCAGCAATTCCCGAGGGCTTGCCGGCGATTGTGACTATAGTGCTCTCGATGGGCGTTCAGCGTATGGCAAAAAGCAATGCGATTATCCGACATCTGCCTGCGGTTGAAACTCTCGGTGCGGCAACGGTTATCTGCTCCGATAAAACGGGCACTCTCACACAAAACAAGATGAGCGTAACGCAGATAAGAACGGTTTCCGGTGAGGTTAAATCGGACAGCGTAAGCGGAAAAGAAATTCTGCTTATGGGTGCACTGTGCAATAATTCAAGGGCAGTAAAAAAAGGGAAAAGTCTTAATTTTTCCGGAGACCCTACGGAAACCGCAATTTTTGCCGCCGCTCACGGTTCGGGTGAAAATGTGATGCGTTTCGAAAAAGACTATCCGAGACTTCACGAAAATCCCTTTTCAAGCGAAACAAAATTTATGTCAACGCTTAATTCATTTTCAGGAAGATACAGGCTTATTGTCAAGGGTGCACCCGATGTGGTTTTAACGAAATGCAATCGTGTTATCGTCGGCAGCTCTGTTTCTGCAATGACGGATGCCTATAAAAAGAGGATTATCAGTCACAATGAGCAAATGGCGGGCGAAGCGCTGCGTGTTATTGCGGTTGCATACCGTGATGCCGAAAACGGAAACGACACTGACGAAACCAATCTCATTTTCTCAGGATTAATCGGAATGATTGACCCTCCGAGACCTGAGGCTGCGAGGGCGGTTGCGGTTTGCAAAAAAGCCGGAATAACTCCCGTTATGATTACGGGCGACCACATCGTAACGGCTTGTGCGGTTGCGAAAAAGCTCGGTATTCTTGAAGAAAACTCAACGGCGATGACCGGTGCGCAGCTCGATTCCATGAACGATGACGGATTATCTGAGGCAATTGAAAATTGCAGAGTTTTTGCAAGGGTGAGTCCCGAACATAAGGTGAGAATCGTAAAGGCGTTCCGTGCAAGAGGAGAAATAGTTGCCATGACGGGCGACGGTGTTAACGATGCCCCTGCGCTCAAAGCGGCGGATATTGGTTGTGCAATGGGTAAAACAGGCACGGATGTTGCAAAAAATGCAGCGGATATGATCTTGACCGACGATAATTTTGCAACCATAGTTAAAGCGGTCGAGCAGGGCAGAGGGATTTATGACAACATAAAAAAAGCGGTTCATTTTCTGCTCGGTACGAATATCGGCGAAATTCTTGCGGTTTTTGCCGCCTCGCTTCTCGGATTTGCACCGCCGCTGATACCTATTCAGCTTTTGTGGGTGAATCTTGTAACAGATTCACTGCCTGCAATGGCATTGGGTACGGAGAAGAACGAAAAGGATATCATGCTCCGAAAACCGCTTTCGCCTTCAAAAGGATTTTTCTCCGACGGTTTGTGGCTGGATATAACTCTTGAAGGTATGTTGGTCGGCACAATTACTCTGCTTGCGTATTCAATCGGATTTTATATGTTCGGAACAAGAAATTCTTTGCTTATCGGCAGAACGATGGCTTTCTGTACGCTGAGCTTCTGCGAGATTGCCCATGCGGTCAACATGAGGTCGAGTCAGCCCCTTATCAAGGCAGGAATATTATCAAACAGAATGATGAATCTTGCCGTCGGAGTATGCGTTGCGTTCCAGTGTGCGGTTGTTGTTATCCCGAAGCTTTCGGAAATTTTCGGCGTTATTTCTCTTACGGGCAAACAGTGGATGATTGTTGCGGGTCTGTCTCTTATCCCATTGTTGGTTGGTGAAACAGGAAAAACCGCCTGTTCAATGAACAAGCGGTTAAAATGAATCGAATATTTATTTAAGCATCGAGCTTTGGTTTAAGATTTGAGTGTTATAAAGGAAAAGAACGTCGCAGTTTTCGAAATCAACGAATTTGTCAAGAATCTGTGATGACATATAGCGGATGTCAACAAGGGTAATTTTGCTGTAGCCCGAAAGAAGAAGGGGAGCGAGTGATGAGCCGAAAGAATCGCGGAAAATCACAAGCTCTCTTTTTTCTGTTGCATAAGGATTTTCAGCGGAGATAAGCGCCGTTGCACCCGAAAGGAATACGTCGTAACGGTCATTACCGCTGAGCTTGGATTTGTTGTAAACTCCCGTATAGCTCTCATTTTTTTCAATGTCGGTAACCTTTGCGTTGAGTGTTACTTCATCGGTCAAGGCGATGATTTCATCGGGTTTCCAACCGAATGCGAGTCTTGAAGCATAAACACCCTCAAAATCGGCAAGTTTTTCGGCGGTATAGTCATCAACGGGTTTGGCGTCAAATCCCATTTTGTTGCTGAGCTGCTTAACGACTGCGTCAAGTTTTTCTTGCTTCCAGTGGGAATCTGTTTTGTGATAGCTGTCGATATCAAGGCAGTCAAAAATGTTGATATATTCCATATTTTCGATTTCCGAAGTGAAAATATCAAGCATTTTCCCGTAATCCATAGCAGGATAACCGTTGCTTTCAGCAAGATAAACGTTTTTATCGGGAATAACGGAGCAGAAAACTCTTGTGTTTTTGCCTTCGAGATATTTCTTATAAAGAGAATTCAGCTTTTCTGCGGTTTTTTTAACAGAGTCTTCGTTGAGAGTTGTTTGCAATTCGGAAATGTGACCGTCGGCAAGATAAATTCCGCCGTTGTCCTTCTGACCGAAAAGCTTGAGCCTGATTGCGGCATTTACGGCCCGCAGACCGTCACGCAGAGGAAACTGGTCGGTAACAAAATCCTCAATGCCGTCAAAATAGGATTTGTCCATAACTCCTTTAACCGAAAAATCGGGAAATTGAGCAGCCTTGCGGCGTTCGGAAACAAGAATGTCAACGGGTTCTTTCAGAAGGCAGACAGTGCCCGGAATGAGCACGAATGCCGCAAAAAGAACAATGCAGATAATATTTTTGATTTTCTTCAAAGCGGCAGCCTCCTTTTAAAATCTGAAATATAAGAACGGGTTGTATGAGCCGTCGATGAGATATGCGGTAACGGCAACAAACAGCACAACAATCAAAACGGGTTCAAGAATTGCAAGAATCTTTGAGCCTGTTTTGGTTGAATTAATCTTTTCTGCAAGAGACTTGACAGCGGGGGTTGAGCCGATTATACCCGCGACAAACAGAATTGCATAGCTCTTAAGGTAATAGAGCGTTGTTGCGTTGGAGAGGGGATAAGAGGGAGTGAACATACCCTTGAGGTCAGATATTGCGCCGTCAACACCGTTTGCATTGAAGATTACAAATCCGACGAGTACCGCAAAAATAAGATAAATGTGCCCGACAAAAGCAGGGGCTTTATCCTTGATATTCTTGGGGAATGATTTTTCAATCAGCAGAAGTGCGGCAAAATAGAGACCCCATATAATGAATGTCCAGTCTGCACCGTGCCAGAATCCCGTGAGAAACCAAACGGTCAGAATGTTGAAGAAATGACGGAATCTGCCTACTCTGTTTCCGCCCATGGGGATATAAACATAATCCCTGAACCAGCTTCCAAGTGAGATATGCCATCTTCTCCAGAATTCCGTAACGGATTTTGATGCAAAGGGATGGCGGAAATTTTCCATGAAGGTGAATCCCATGATTTTGCCCAGACCGATTGCCATATCGCTGTAGCCTGAGAAATCAAAATAGACCTGCAGGGAATACGCAACGGCGTAAATCCAGAAAAACAGGGTTGATTTTTCATCCGATGCTCTGAAGGTTTCGCAAAGAGTTCCGAATGAGTTTGCAAGCAGAATTTTTTTGCCGAGACCTATGGCAAATCTGCGTATGCCGTATGAAACGCCCTCAAGAGTGTGTCTGCGGTGTCTTAAGTCATGCTCAATATCGGTATAGCGGACAATCGGACCTGCAACAAGCTGAGGGAAAAGCGAAACATAGAGTGCAAGGTGAAGAATGTTTTTCTGAACGGGTGCATCTCCTCTGTAAACATCGATGTTATAGCTGATTGCCTGGAAGGTGAAAAAGCTTATGCCGATGGGCAGGGCAATGCCGAGAAGACCGAGCTTTGTTCCGAAAACGGAGTTGACCGTTGAAAGGAAAAAGTCGGTATATTTAAAGAATATAAGGGCGGAAAGAATAACCGCAACGGAAATTCCCAAGGAAATTTTCCTTGCTTTGCCCTGAAGCTTGTCCGTGATAAGACCGAAAATGTAGCTTGCAGTGATAACCGCAACCATGAGGATAAGATATTTCGGTTCACCGTAGAAATAGAAAAACAGGCTTGAAATCAGAAGCCAGATGTTTTTGCCTTTTGGGGGAAGAAGAAAATATCCGCCTAAAACTATCGGCAGAAACAAAAATAAAAATGTCATGCTTGAAAAAAGCATCGTATTCTCCTTTAAAAAAGGGACAGCCACATGGGCTGCCCCTGCATAGATTTAAGATTAGCCGAGCACAATGCCGTCTTCAGCGGGGATTTCATCGCCGCCGTAAGCGGGCATATCAGCGGGAACATCCATATCCATAACGCCGTCAGCGGGGATATCTTCCTGAACTTCGCCTGCCTTCTCAAGAGGTGCACCAACTTCGCCGCCCTGTGAAGCTGCAACTGCAGCAAACTGAGCGCAAACGTCGTCAACGATTTCTTCCTGAGCCATAACCATCATGATTGTGTCGCCGCAGTTAACAACAGAAACCTTTTCTGCTGCAACGCACATCCACTTTCTGTAGTTAACGCCTTCAAGGATTTCAGCCTTGAGAGCATCGATGTCTGCGTCTGCCTTAACCTTAACAAGGCACATTGAATAGGGGATTGAACCGATCATGGGTTCTGAATAAACAGCTCTTTCGATTGCGTCTGTTGATGCTACGCCGAGGTAGTAGTTAGCTGAATCAAGGTCAGCAAGGTTGAGTTCCAGGGGATCCATGAGAGCCATTTCGATGGTTGATGTACCTGCATAAATCTGAGCTGCGATTTCTTCAAGTGTACCTACAAGGTTAACATTGAGGGGATTTTTTTCTTCAACGTCTTTACCGCCGCAAGCAGCGAAAGCAAAGAGCATTGAGAATGCGAGAAGAATGCAAAGAATTTTTTTCATTTTGTTTACTCCTTAAAATTTATTATTGCCGAACGAATTGCAGAATATCATATAAATATATATTGCAAATGATATTTGTGTGAACTTTGTATTAATTAAAGCTCAATCTTCCAGTATGCAACATTCAGTCTTTCCCAAGTATAGCAGAGATGAAGTGCTCCGTCAAGATAGTGCATTGAAGGATATGAAAATTCGCTGTCGGTTTTCTCTTCTTCGAGGGTAAGAATTGTTTCCCATGTTGCACCGTTGTCGGAGGATTTCTGCAGAGTCAGAGGTGAGCGTTCGCCCCAGTTTTCGCTTACGGGGTTTGAAATCAGATAAAGGCAGCCGTCGGGTGTTTTAACAACATCAAGACCGCTGTTGTTGTTGGGCAAATCTGTGGGATATGCCTGACACCAGGTCTGGCCGTAATCTTCCGAATCGCTTCTGTATGCCTTGCCGACCGCCGTTCTTGTGAGCATATGCACCTTGCCGGGTTCAGATTCCCAGAGAGTGGGCTGAATCATGGGAGTAAGGTTTGATGTAAAATGATTGAGACTGTTGAGAATAGGTGCAGTCTGTTCTGTTTTGATTTTTGCGCCTTTGCTCCATGTGAGACCGTCATCAAACGAGGTGTCAACAAAGCAGTTCCAGCCTCGAAGCTCACTTGATGCGGGGGCAAGAATTCTGCCGTCGGAAAGACGGATACATTTATTTTTAACAGGACCTCTTCCACCGCTTCTGTCACCCTCAACAAGCTCTTTGGGAGAGCTGAAGGTTTCGCCGCCGTCGGTTGAGATGCTGAAAAATGTTCTCCAAGAGTAGATGTGCTTGCCTACCTTGAAATAGAGAATGATTTCACCGTTTTCACGCAGGAAAAGAACAGGATTCCAGTGGGGGAGACTTTTTTTGTAGCATACGCTTTTGGGAGTTCCCCAACCGTCAGCGGTTCTTTTGCAGTACCAGATATCAACATCATCGGTGCCTTCCTTAACGCCGCCGAACCATGCGGTGATAACGCTGCCGTCGGGCAGAGGAAGAACGGAAGATGCGTGTGCGCTTTTGGTGGGCAGAGGGTTGCATACAAATTCTTTTAATGTCTTCATTTTTATTCCTCACAGTTCAAATTCAGATGGGTCAGCCTTTTCGATAAGAAGCTTTTTCATGGGTCTGCGCTTTAAGGGGTCATAGGAATATCTGAGGCATTTGAAATCGGGTTCAACAATGCCTTTTTTGATGCACAAAACCGATTCTTCATCGGGTGAAAGTCTGCCGTGCTTACAGTATTGGCAGGCGGGGGGATATTTTTTCTTTTCAAGAAGCTTGCTTTTCATCAATTCAACTCCCTTGTTTCATCAATCCGAATAATAACACATTTTTCGGTTATTATCAAGGTCAAATATAAGCAGTAATGACAAAAAGAGCAGAGAAACCGCGGAAAGGGGCGAAAATGACCATAAGGCGATGTTTTCTGAAACAGAAAGAAACACCGTGTTTTCAACGGGGAAGAAATGCAGAACTGTTTTGCAAACCAGAAATGAAAGAACGGAATGTATTATTCTGAAAAGATAAAATTTAAAGATATCAACTCTGAAATCCGTAACCGAAAAAATCTGAAGATGAACGCAGATACCGCCGAATGCACAGAAAAATGCGATGACGGGAAGAGATAACATATCCGAAGCCGAAAAACAGCCGTTTGTTATTTCAAGCAGGCATGAAATAACAGCGAAAACAGCAGTGTCTGCAACAGCTTTTCTGCATACGGAAAGAATTCCCGAAAAAAGGCAGATGAATCCGCAGGCACAGAGCATTGCGTTTGTGCCCGAAGAAACGCTGTTGACCAGTGCAGACGAAAAGGGAACAATCTTTTCCGACGGTCGGAAGAAGGCATTGTTTTCGCGCATAAAACGGGTAAGGAATGCAGTAATCAGCGATGATATGCACAATGAAAGAAGCAATATTCTGCCTGACTGACGGGAAGTCAGCATTATGCTTCCTACGGCGTTGACCGCAAATCCCATTCCCGGATTTATGCTGAAAAATAAAAGTCTTGATGCCTGAGATGAGGATATAATTCCGGATTGATAAAGGGAATCCGATGCCTTTGCTCCCGAAAGATAACCGCCAAGCTGGCCGATTATTATTGCAGGCAGACATTCGGCGGGCAAACGGAAAAGCTTTTGCGTAATCGGTTCAAAAAACCGTTTGAATATTTTCGGAAGATGTCCTGAACCCGCAAGTGACGATGAAACAAGAAACGGAAACATAGACGGGATAACTGTATTTCCGCATTTTAAAAGTCCGTCAGCGAATCCTTCTGAAAAATCCTCGGTAAACATAAAAAGAATTCCGAAAATCAAAAAACCCGAAGCAAGGGGTAAATATCCGTATTTTCTCAAATAACACACCTCTCTTGAATTAATTCTATGAGTGCGATGTTCTTTTTAATGCGCAGGAATCATAATCTGTTATAGGAAAGTAGGGGGTTTTATGAGAAAAAGAAACTGCAGGAGAGAAAGACTTATTGACTCTGTTTCGGATGTTCTTGATTTACCCGTTGATTCTGTTTCGGGTTATGCACATATTGAGATGAACGGCAACAAAGAAATGATAATCGAAGGATGTCGGGGCGTTCTTGAATATGGCGACACCTTGATTTCAATCAATACGGGCAGGCTTACGGTGAAGATTTGCGGCTGTGACATGAGCATAGTTTCCATGCAGGGCGGTCAGGCGGTAATCAAAGGAATAATAACGGGTGTTGAGTACTGCAATTAGGAGAAATTTATGTTTGTTTTAAGATTTCTGCGTTTTATTTTCGGATATGTCAGCTTTACCGCAAAAGGCGGGTTTTCCGAAAGATTTATAAATCTGTGCCGCATAAACAATATTCTTTTGTGGGAGCTTAAAAGCAAAAATTCCGTTCTTACCGCCTGCACAGATTGTTCGGGCTACAGAAAAATCCGCACGGTTGCCCGGAAATCGGGTATGAAGGTACGGTTGAAACAGAAACACGGTCTGCCGTTTTTTCTTAACCGTCACAGCAGACGGGCGGGCGTAATAGCGGGAATTGCGTTCGGGATTGCATTTATGCTCATTCTTTCAACAAGGATATGGAGCATCGATGTAACGGGTAATGTGAGAGTGCCTGCAGAAAGAATCATAGCGGTTTTTGAGGAATTAGGAGTGAAAAAAGGCGTTTCTTCGGCACGGATTGATATAAAATCAACCGAAATTGAGGCGTTACGGAAAATGCCTGAAATTTCATGGCTGAATATTAACATATCGGGCTGTGCGGCAAGGATAGAGGTGCGTGAAACCGTTGAGGTGCCCGAAATCGATAATGACGGAACACCGACGGATATCGTTGCCTCACGTGACGGTCAGATTGTTATTCTCAGACCGTTCAGCGGCACAAAGGAGCAGAAAATCGGCAACGCAGTGCTCAAGGGAGATCCTCTTATCAGCGGAATTGTTGAAAACAAAGATTTAACCGTCAGCTTTTGCCGTGCCAAGGGGTATGTTGTTGCAAGAACGGAACACAATATTCATACGAAGACCGATAAAAAAATAAAAATCCGCCGAAAGGCAGACGAAAAAAAGAGCTATATAATTAATTTTTTATTTTTTGATATACCTCTGGGTCGGATAAATCCGAAGAATGCGTATCTTGAAAAAAGAGAAATTTTTATTAACGGAGTAACTCTGCCGGTTGGTTTTACGGAATGCAGAGAATTGATTTTTGAAGAAGCCGAAGTTACACTGACCGAAAATCAGGTGAGGCTGGCGGCATATTCGGAGTTTCTGGGAAAATGCACCGAAGAATTCAGATATATGAAGGTTGAGAAAAGCGAGATAACAGAAAAAAACACCGACGGAAATTTAACCGTCAGCGGAGAATTCGTTTGCCTTGAAAACATCGGCAAGGAAATACCGATGGATATTGAAGAAACCAATCAATAGAGAACAAAACCTCCGCACCCGAAAGTGCGGAGGCTAATCTTTTATCAGTCACTTGTATAGGGAAGAAGAGCAATCTGACGTGCACGCTTGATAGCTGTTGTAAGCTCGCGCTGATGCTTTGCGCAAGTACCTGTTACACGGCGGGGAAGGATCTTTGCTCTGTCTGAAGTGAACTTATTAAGCTTGTTAACATCCTTGTAATCGATGCATTCAACTTTTTCAACACAGAAAGCACAAACCTTTCTGCGGCCCTTTTTGTTGGGTCTTCTTTCGCTTCTGTCGTAAGCCATGGATTAAACCTCCTTTTCAGTTTCAGTTTGGTGCGACCTTAAAACGGAAGGTCGTCTTCGGGAATTTCCTTGAAATCACCTGCATCTGCAGTTGAATATGAGGGAGCGGGCTGAGCGTTCATGTAGCTGTCATCGCGGTTGAACGAGCCTGTGCCCGATTCAGCCTTTGAACCGCAGAAACTTACGTTATCTGCAACAAGTTCAACAGCCTTGCGCTTATTGCCGTTTTTATCCTCATAGGTTCTTGTCTGGATGTAGCCCTGAATAGCAATCATTGAGCCCTTGCGGAAATATTTGCAAACAAAATCCGCTGTCTGACGCCATGCGATAACATCGATGAAATCGGTCTGACGGTCTTCGCCTGAACGGGCAAAACGTCTGTCTACGGCTACTGCAAATGAAGTTACGGAAGTTCCGTTTCCTGTAGTGCGAAGCTCGGGGTCTGCAACGAGTCTGCCCATAATTACGGCACAGTTAACCATTTTGCATCCTCCTTAGTTCTTCTTGACAATGAGTGAGCGAAGTACACCGTCTGTAATCTTTACAACACGGTCAAGCTCTGCGGGAAATTCGGGTGTAGCCTGATAGTTGAAGAGAACGTAGTAACCCTCTGCTTCGTCGTTGATAAGGTATGCGAGCTTGCGCTTACCCCATTCGTCAACGCTCTCAAGAGTGCCGTTAGCTTCGATCATAGCCTTGAATTTCTCCATGAGAGGCTGAACAGCTTCTTCGCCGTTGGCAACTGAAAAAACCATCATTGTCTCATAGCTGATGTTTGCTGACATTCTTAAAGCACCTCCTTCTGGTCTTTGGCCACGGTGCATCCGTGGCAAGGAATAAAATTTGTTTTAATCCTGTTGCTGTCGCAACGGGTTATTATTTTATCAAAATAAATGAATATTGTCAAGTGTTTTTATTTGTGCAATTAGCTGATTAATGAGAAGATAATGCAGAAGAATCCGTAAATCTTTTCAAAAATATTGCTGTTTTCTTCCGCAAAGCCATAAATCGATGCCGCAGAAAAAACTAATATAAATGCACAGATAACTGAAA
Source organism: Acutalibacteraceae bacterium (assembly GCA_045602905.1). GTDB lineage: Bacteria > Bacillota > Clostridia > Oscillospirales > Acutalibacteraceae > CAG-177. Next base: position 10,081 of record JAZSCL010000225.1, on the reverse strand, counting down.
TTAATTTTTTTAACTTTTTCACCGTTCTTTCTTCAATTATAGCAAAACATTGCGGAAAATCAACAGTAATATTCCACTTGCAGAAAACGGGATACAATTGTATAATATATTAAAAGAGTACGAGGTGGTGAAATCCGTGAACGAAAAAATGCCTTATCTGAGAAAAAAATCAATGAGTCTGCCCCTGACTCCGGGCGTGTACCTGATGAAAAACAAAAATGGCGAAATAATCTATGTGGGCAAGGCCAAGGCTCTCAAAAACCGCGTCAGCTCCTATTTCGGCTCACAGAATAACCACGGCATCAAAGTGCGTAAAATGGTTGAAAACGTTGACGATTTCGACTATATCATGTGTGACAGCGAGTTTGAAGCGCTTATTCTTGAATGCTCGCTCATAAAACAGCACAGCCCGAAATATAACATTCTTCTGAAGGATGACAAGGGATATCATTACATCAAAATCACAAAAAACGGCTGGAAGAATATTCTTGCGGTAAAGCAGAGACTTGATGACGGTGCAGAATATATCGGACCTTACACCAATTCCTACGGCATAACCAATGCCATAGATTCTGCCAAAAAGATATTTCTATTGCCACAATGCTCTAAGGTTTTTCCGAGGGATTATAACAAAAGCAGACCTTGTCTTAATTTTTTTATAGGTCAGTGCTCTGCTCCGTGTGCAGGCAAAACAACTGCTGAAGCTCACGAGGAAGCAATAAATCAGGCGCTTGATTTTATTGTCAACGGCTCGGGCAAGGTGATTGACAGTCTTACGGAAAAAATGCTCGAGGCATCGGAAAATCTTGAGTTTGAAAAAGCTGCCAAAATCCGTGACAAAATCAACGCAATCAGAAAGGTCAACGAAAAGCAGAAGGTTGTTGCTGCTGCCGTTGAGGAGCAGGATGTTTTTGCTGTTGTGTGCTCCGATGAAAAAGCGTGTCTTTCGGTTATACGTTACAGAGACTCAAGGCTCTATGATACGGAGCATTTCATCTTTGATTTTCCCGAAAATCTGTCTGAAGCAAGGCATGAATTAATCAGAAGCTATTATTCCATGAGGGATTTTGTGCCAAGAAGAATAGCTGTTGACGGCGAAGTGAGCGACAGCGAATTGCTTTGCGAATGGCTCACGTCTCTTGCCGGCAGAAAGGTTTCAATCGTTACTCCGCAGAGAGGAGAGCAGCATTCCCTTGTTGAGATGTGCCGTTCAAATGCCGCTCAGAAGCTTGCAATTTATCTTGGCAAAACGGGCAAGGCAACCGCAGCGCTCGATGAGCTCGGCACTCTTCTCGGACTCAAATCACCTCCGCAGTTTATCGAATCCTACGATATTTCACACACCGCAGGCAGTGAGAATGTTGCCGGCATGGTTGTTTTCAGAGGCGGATTGCCCTATAAAAAAGCATATCGAAGATTTGCAATCAAAGGTTTTTCGGGTCAGGATGACTACGCATCCATGGCTGAGGTTATCGAGCGAAGAATTCTGCGCTATTTTGAAGAAAAGGATACGGGTGAAGGCTTCGGCAGACTGCCCGATCTTATTCTTCTTGACGGCGGTCAGGGTCAGGACAATGCCGTCAGACCCGTTCTTGAAAAATATAATCTTGACATTCCTCTTTTCGGAATGGTCAAGGATTCCCACCATAAAACCCGTGCCATTGCCTGCTCGGGTGAAGAGCTTTCACTGACTTCGAAAAGGTCTGCGTTCACTCTTGTTTCAACCATTCAGGAGGAGGTGCACCGCTTTGCAATCGAATATCACCGCAGCCGCAGAAAGAAGTCAACCCTTTCTTCAACTCTAACATCAATTGAGGGTATCGGTGAAAGCCGTTGCAAGGCACTTCTGAAACATTTCAAAACAGTCAGAGCAGTGTCCGAGGCAACGGAAGAAGAGCTTGCGGCGGTCAAGGGCATGAATAAAAATGCGGCAAAGGCGGTTTTTGAGGCCTTTCACGGTCAAAATACAGATAATGAAGAATAAAAAATACAACTTTTTCTTGTTTTGTCAACTTTTTACTTGACATTACAATATATTTAGTGCGATAATAAATTGATTATAAACTCCTCGGAGGATACCCAAATGAGAGTAATCACAGGCTCGGCAAGAGGTATGGTGCTCAGAACCCTTGAGGGCAACGATGTCAGACCTACTACCGACAAGGTTAAAGAAGCACTTTTCAGTGCAATCCAGTTTGAAATCGAGGGCAGACGCATTCTTGATTTGTTTGCAGGCTCGGGTCAGCTGGGAATCGAGGCACTCAGCAGAGGTGCGGAAAGTGCGGTTTTTGTTGATTCCGATAAGAATGCGGTTAAAATCGTTAAAGAGAATCTTGCGAAAACAAAGCTCGATTTCAAGGCGACCGTCGCTCAGACAGATTCAATTGCCTTTATCTCGATGACAGACAGAATTTTTGACATTGCTTTTCTTGACCCTCCTTATGAAACGGGTCTGCTTCAGAAGGCGCTTTCAAAAATCAGCGATAACATCGCAGAGGGCGGAATGGTAATCTGCGAGCATCCGTTTAAAGAAGAGCTTGCCGAGGAATACGGCGGACTGAAAAAATCAAAGGAATATAAATACAGCAAGGTTGCTGTTACCGTTTACCGAAAGAGTTGATTATATGAAAACGGCAATCTGTCCGGGCAGCTTCGACCCGGTAACAATCGGACACATCGATATTATACGGCGTGCCGCAAAGCTTTTTGATAAGGTTATCGTTGTTGTTATGATAAATTATCATAAGCCTGCAGGTTATTTCACCGTTGATGAAAGAGTGGAGCTTCTCAGACGAAGCCTTACCGATATTGATAACATTGAAATCGAAACCTACGGCGGTCTGCTTGCGGAATATGCCGATAAAAAAGGTGCTTGTGCCGTTGTCAAGGGACTGCGTGCGGTTTCGGATTTTGAATATGAATTCCAGCAGGCATTAACCAACAAAAAGCTCAATCCTGAGCTTGAAACGGTTTTCCTGACAGCGAATGCGGAGAATATGTATCTTTCATCAAGCGTTGTTAAGCAGGTCTGCGAATTCGGCGGAGACATAAGCGAGTTTGTTCCTGCACAGGTGTGCGATGACATAATAAAAAGAATTAAAGAAAGGAACAGGTTTTCGAAATGAATATTGAGAATTTACTTGACCAGATTGAAGATATTCTTGAGGCGGGTTCAAAAGTTCCCCTTTCAAGCAAAATCGGCGTTGATGCAAACGCAATCAGAACAGCTATTGAGGATATAAGGCTCAACCTTCCCAATGAAATAACTCAGGCAAGAGCCATCGTTGCCGACAGAAATAACATTCTTATCAAGGCAAAGGATGAGGCTGTTAATGCCGTTACCAGTGCTCAGGAAAAATCCCGTGCACTTATTTCCTCTGCAGAAGATAAGGTAAGAACCCTCGTTCTCAAAACCGAGGATTATTCAAAGAACAAGATTGCCGAGGCTGAAGCACAGGCAAAGCAGATTGTAAACACTGCCAACGAAGACGCAAAAATCATCAGAGCAAACGCTCAGCTTGAAGCTGCAGCTATGGTTGACAGCAGCGAAATCGTTATCCAGTCAAAGGCAACTGCAGAAGCTATTGCAAAATCTGCTCAGGAAGAAGCAGCATCAACAATTGCGGGTGCAAAGGCTCAGGCTGAAAATATCGTAAGCGCTGCAACAGAGCAGGCTGAAAGAACAATCGAGGATGCAAGACAGCGTTCCGACGAAGCTATCGATAAGGCTAACAAGTGGTCGGCTGAAATCAGAATTGCAGCAGGCGATTTCATTGAAGACATCATGAAAACCGCTGACGAAGCAATTTCAAACAGCCTTGCTGAAGTTCAGAATGCACGCAACAACATCAGAAATGTAACGGGTAAAATCGAACCTCCCGTAGTAACCGAATAATAACAAAGCCCCCTGCCAAAACAGGGGGCATAAATATGCAGTTAATCTTCAATTTCATCTGCAATGGCAGAATCAGAACAGAGAACATCATATGCTTTTTTCATGATTTCATCTTTTCTGTAGCTGTTGCGGTAATACAGAATCAGCTTCTTTTCGTCTGAGGAAAGAGAGTTTATAACATCATCGCTGATGTCCTTGATTTCAGGTGATGCGATAAGCAGAGTTTTTGAAACTTCGGTATCGGTGCTGGCGATAAAAGGCTCAAACAGTGCATCAAGGGATATGTCATAAAAAGCGGAAAGCTGGAGGAGTTTGTCAATTTCAGGGAATCTTATGGATTCATATTTGCTGTAGGTTGAGCGTTCAACGCCGAGCAAATCTGCAAGGTCCTGCTGTTTATAGCCGTGTGTTTTGCGGTATTTTTTAAGCAGAGTGCCGAATTCTTTGACAGTCATGCCTTTAAAATGTCTCATCATATCCCTCCGTTTCTGCTTTTGCCATTATACAATACAGAAATGCAATTTTCAGTTAATGTGACTAATCGTCACATATGTAAGGAGAACAAACATGAAGAGCAATGTTTTTGCAAACACAAAGTATTTTATTATCGATATGGATGGAACATTCTATCTTGACGGTAATATTATTGAGGGTTCGATTGACTTTATTGAAAAAGTCCGTGAAAGCGGAAGAGATTTTTATTTCTTCACAAACAACTCATCAAACAATGTTGAAGTTTGCCGTGCGAAGCTTGAAAAAATGGGATTCCCCGTTGATGAAAACAGAGTCATCATTTCTTCTCATGTTGCGGCGGATTATCTTAACAGAAATTATGCGGGCAAAAAGGTTTTTCTTCTCGGAAACGAGCGTCTGACGGGAGATTTTGAGAAGGCAGGCATCAATCTTGTTGCCGAAGATCCCGATATCGTTGTGCTCGGATTTGACACAACTCTCACATATCAGAAAATGTGGGATGCGGTTAAATATATCGATAAGGGAGCAATTTATCTTGCAACCCATCCTGACCTCAACTGCCCCACAGCCGACGGATATATGCCCGACACCGGCTCGATGATTGAGCTTTTTGCCGCATCAACCGGAAAAAGACCCGTTGTGCTCGGCAAACCCATGACCGCAACCGTTGATTACATCACGAATATGCTCGGATGCAAGAGAGAAGAGCTTGCGTTTGTGGGCGACAGACTTGCAACGGATATTGCAATCGGCGCAAATCACGGAATTCCCTGTGCGCTCGTTTACAGCGGCGTAACAACACCCGAAGAATACGCAAATCAGGATATCAAAGCAAGCGTTGCTGTTGAAAATCTCAAAGCGCTTGCCGAATATCTTTAATATAGAAAGAGCATAAATGTCAGTTCGAAACCTTCCTGACAGGCACTTACTCGGTGTCAAACAAAACTAAAGGCGCTGCACGGCAGCAAAGGAGAGTAAAAAATGAATAACAAAAGAATTATGAATCTCGTTTTCGGAGCGATGATTGCGGCGATCTATGCTGCGGCAACCTACCTGAGTTCCGTTTTCGGAATTGCCTACGGACCTGTACAGTTCAGATTTTCGGAGGCATTGACCGTTCTTTCAGTGTTCACACCTGCAGCGATACCCGGTCTGACAATCGGCTGCATAATCGGCAATCTTGCAAGTCCGTTCGGAATATGGGATATAATTTTCGGGTCTCTGGCAACCCTGCTTGCGGCGGTGACGGCAAGAGCATTGAGGAATGTTAAAATCAAGGATTTGCCGTTGCCTTCAATTATTATGCCCGTTGTTTTCAATGCGATTATAGTTGGTGCGGAAATAGTTTTTCTTCTGCCCGGAGGGGAAGCAGGCTTTTCGGCATTCGTGATAGCGGCGCTTGAAGTTGCAGCAGGCGAATTGGCAGTTTGTCTTGTCGGCGGAATTCCGCTGTATTACGGTCTGAGCAAAACGAAAATATTCAGATAATAATTAAGACAACCTTCGGGTTGTCTTTTTTGCGGTTGTATATTCGGAATGAAGAATTATTAAATCACTAAAAACAATTGACAAAATGAAATATATTTGATAAAATATCAAAGCTAATTAAATACGGAGAGTTGTCCGAGTGGTCGAAGGTGCAGCACTCGAAATGCTGTGTGGGGAAACTCACCTAGGGTTCGAATCCCTAACTCTCCGCCAGAAAAAAGTCATTACAGCGTCAGCTGTGATGGCTTTTTTTTTTTAGTCAGGGATTCGAAAGGGCACGAAATATATGTTTTTACAATTATGTTGACTTGAAAAACAAGTTGATATATTATAACTATATAACCATAAGGAGGTTGAAACAAGAATGTTTTGCAAAAAATGCGGCGCTGAAATTCCCGAAGGAAAAAAGTTTTGTGCTGATTGCGGTACGGCTGTAAACAGCGAAGAAAAAAACAGAAAAACTGCTTTAGTTATTGTTTCTTGTGTGGCGGTTATAGCAATTATTTGTGTGGTAGTTTTGGGTATTATGCTCATAGGCGAAAATAACGAAGAGCAAACAACAACTACTGTCACCACTACGACAACCACTGCAGAACCTTCAACAACAGTAACTACAACTGAAGCGCCTACCACTACTGAAACAACAACCGAAGCAACTACAGTTTCAACAACAAAGAAACCAACAACAACGAAGAAGCCGACCGCAACAAAGAAACCTGTTGTTTCGGAACCAATTATTCCTGATCCCGGTCTGTATCTCGGACTTGCACGAAATTCCGATGGTATCCACACTGCTATGTGGACTGAAACAGCATGTTATAGTATAGGTTATAAAACAGATTTAAGCTATCCTCAGGCACTGCAGGAATATATAACACTGATTTCAGAAGAGAAATACCAATTTGAACAGGTCGATACATTTTATGATGAAGGTTCTTCTTACAGTCAGTACCGTTATTATTTCAAGTACACCGGTGCAAAAGATGTGCCGGACATTAATCTCCGTAATAAAGAATTTAGTTGCGATCTCGTGGTTTCAATTAGTTATTTTCCCGCTGAAGAGCCCGGTGAATACGATGAAGCATACTTGTCTTTAATGTACCACCCTGATGCACCTTTTAAATTGGTTGATTCCGGCAAACGCACAACATTTACTCTCAGGGATTTGTCATATATGCCTTAAACCGTTTAATCGGACAGAAAAACCATTACAACATCAGTTGTGATGGTTTTGTTTTGTTTGTAACAAAGTCAACCCCTGGCTATGCCAGACCAAATCCCTTGAAAACATTAGGTTTTTGAGGGATTTGTTTTTTTTGAGAAAACCTTGAAAAATCACTCATTTTATTGAGTTCTCTCCTGCAGTTCTCTCCATTTTGGCTCTTAATTCGAAGCGAACCGGAGTTTAAGGAAACTTTGAATTTTGAAAATATTAATCATATCTGTACGCTATGAATACCATTTTGTTTTACCTCCTTTAGTCATAGCACATCGTTATTGATTGTTTATACAGCCATTATAATAATAGTTCAAGCAAAAAGCAACAATGCTATATAACCACATACGACAAAATCAGCTCTTGACAAACGAACAAATGTTTGCTAAAATGATAATCGGAGGTGGTTTGTTGCATATTAAAAAATTTACTATGATGCAATACCAAATAATAACCATTCAACGAAAGCAAGGGATGATGTGTTTATCCCCACAACAAAGCCAAGTAATAATTATAAAACATGGTATGCTTCGTTAGATTTAAAAACCTGTTTTGATTGTGCAGATAAGCACGGCAGAATATTTCTAATAAATGATACTTCATTTAAAGAACCGCCGTTACACATAGGCTGTCGCTGTACCCTTGAAGAAACAGACGCTGTAGAAGCAGGTAATGCTACCCACAACGGAATCGAAGGCGCTGATTATTGGTTGAAATATTATGGTGAATTGCCAGAATATTATATTTCACCCGAGCAGTTGGGTGAATTAGGGTGGGAGTATGGAGATAAACCATCTAAATTTGCTCCGAGCCGAATGCTTGGCGGAAGTGTTTATGACAATGGAGACAGACATCTTCCGGATAAGATCAATCGCATTTGGAACGAAGCAGACATAAACTATACGCCGGGTCGCAGAAACTTACATCGTATAGTATGGTCAAACGACGGTCTTATCTTTGTAACCTACGACCACTATCATACATTCTACGAAATAATCTAAGGAGGAGTAATTTGTGAAAAAAGCAACAATAGATTTAACCGATTGCAAATACTTAATGGATTTGCATGAGCGAATAAGAGTCTCTTTGAATTTTCCTGAAGGCTATGGAAAGAACTGGCCAGCTTTTTGGGATATGATTAACCGTGATTGTGAATATAATTTTGTGATTGTAAAAGGCAGTGAAACGGTAGCCGATGAGTTGAAAGGTTCGGTTGAAAGAATGAGAGAATTATTAGAAAGAAATAAGAAATATTGGATTAACGCGAAACACCCATTTGATTATGAATTTGTTGATTGAGCTTATATATTGTAGCATACTTTCATTACAAAATTATCTGAAGAGGGTGTAACAATGAAAAAAGCTATAATAGATTTAACCGATTGTAAATATTTAATGGATTTGCACGAACGAATAAAAGATGGAATGGGCTTTCCCGAATGGTACGGAAAAAATTGGGATGCTTTTTGGGATATGATACATCGGGAAACCGATTGTGAGTTTGTTTCCATAAAAGGCAGCAAAACAGCAGCCAAAGAATTAAACGGTTCAATTGAAATTATGAGAAGATTGTTAGAAGAAAACAAACAATATTGGGGAGACCGAAGTCCTTTTGATTATGAATTTATCGATTAAATTTATTTGAAAATATCGTTATAGCAAGCATAATGTCAATAACAATGTGCTATCCGATAAATTATTCTGATATTATTTCGAGAGAGATTATGACGGATTTGTTCTCTCGGAGTTCTCTCGAAAATGCGAATTTCGACTCCGTTTGTCAAAAATATTCGAATCCCTAACTCTCCGCCAGACCGAAACTCCTTGCATATCAAGGAGTTTCGGCTTTTTTATACCCTTTATGAAAAATCTCAAAATCACCGTTTTTCTAACAAAATTCTAACAAAAGGTATTTCATACTCAAGTTACACAACGTTTTTGAAGCTTATGGAAATTCCGATAGTGTTGCCGAGATACTTTTTCTCTTCATAACTAAGCCGCTTCCCTTTGTATTTACATGCAGTTAAAACGATTGGCTGCATAAATAAAAATAATCCGAAGACTTCACCAATCGGTAAAAGTTTCGAATTATTTGTTTTTTGTTTTAACGAAACATTAAAATTCCGTATGCTCATTCGGTAAAATGCGGTATTATGCGGAAAATTTTTCAACAAACTCAATTATAGGTGTATTGTCCTCCAGCCCGTGGGGATGGTGTGCACAGTTTGCTTTGCCGATGGAAACGATTATTCCGCCGTTTTTTCGATAATACTTTTCAAGAACAGCTCCGTTTTCTTCGTAAGGAACAATGTTATCGGAATCTCCGTACACCAGTATAACGGGGATTCTGTTCTCCAGAAGCAATTGCATTTTATCAATGGGATGCTCTCTGTAGCAGATAAGCTGCGACAAATCCATGCCGGTCGCTTCCATAAACTCCTGCACCATTTCATTATTCGCTTTTCCAAAGCCGGCAGGGCACGAAAGGAGATTCATTACCGGCGCATCCAGATAAAGAGCCGAAACACATTCCGGATATTTTGCTGCGAATTTGCTTGCTATCAGTCCGCCGCAGCTCATGCCGACGGGAACGCATTTTTTAAATAAGCCGTATTCTTCCGATAAATATGCGGCAAAACGCTTTTTTAAATCAAGGTCTTCATCAAGACACCAACGGGTAATATTTTCTATAAAGGCAAGATGCCAACCCTTTTTCACCATCTCAATTTCAAATTCCGGAAAAGCGCCGAAATATTCAGTTTTTAACAACCAGTTTTTGTTTTCGTTTGCATTTTCGGGAAAAACAAGAACAGCTTCTCTTCCTTCAAACAGAAAATCAAATCGCTTAAAGCCATTCCAGATTGATTCAGTCATCCAACCACCGCCTTTATTGAATTATTGCTCATTTTTGATATTCTTTCGTTTTCAGCTTTGTTTTTGTTAAAATAATCTTCCGGACACAGTATTTATATGTATTTTTCAATAACTTTCTGTAATTCTTCTTTAAT
>JAZSCL010000224.1:0-8963 GCA_045602905.1 Acutalibacteraceae bacterium | reverse complement strand
ACTTCTCTTGCAGCTTCCATCTTGAACTGGTCAAGAGCAGCTCTTGCCTGAGGAACAACTGAATTATTCTTTGACATTTCGTTTACACCCCTTCAAATTCAATTTGCGTTTGCTTTATTATTGTTGCAATCCATTCGGGGTTTATTAATGTTAATTTTTTGATTTTGAGGCAGGTTTTGAGTTCAATATTATTGGATAAAATTTAGTTTTTTGTTTGCAGCTTTTAAAAACATTGACAAGATGTTTCATATATCGTAAAATAGAACATATTCTATCGTTGCGTATCATAGGAGAAATGTATGGAGCTAAAGCGAAAGAAAAAACCAAGCGTCACAAAGCTGGAAGTTATTCGGGTTGCAAGCCGATTGTTTCTTGAAGAAGGCTATTCTGTCACATCTGTAAGGCAAATCGGCGAAAAAGTCGGAATCAGCCCGGGCAATGTTATGTTTCACTTTCCGACAAAAGAACATCTGCTTGCACAGCTTGTTGATATGCTGTGTGATTTCCAATGGAAGCTGATGGAGGAAGAAGCCGCTGACAGCACAGATTCGGTTATGCCGATCTGTCTTGAACTTATGTCGATGGCGGCAGTTTGTGAGGAAAATGAAATTGCAAAGGACTTTTTTATTTCCGCATACCAAAGTCCGATGACGCTTGAAATTATACGCAAAAATGACAGTGAAAGGTCAAAGAAGATTTATGCCGATTTCTGTAAAAATTGGACTGAATATCAGTATATTGAAGCTGAAACTCTTGTTTCGGGCGTTGAATATGCAACTCTTATGACAACGGATAATTCTGCGCCGCTTGATGTCAGAATTTCGGGAGCATTGAATCAGATAATGAGCATATATGGCGTACCCGAAGAAGCGCGAAAAATGAAGATAGCCGCAGTTCTTGACTTGGATTACCGTAAAATCGGTCAGCGAGTATTGAGAGATTTTATTGAATATGTAGAAAAAACAACCGATGCAGCATTTGAAGATGTTGCGGCGAAGAAAGGATAAAATGTTATGAACGAACAGCTATTCAGAAAAAAGAGTATGGAAAAGATTTCTTCGCCCGAACAGCTTAACGAATATATAAGGGTATCCAATCCGGGAATATGGATGGTTCTTGCAGCCATTGTGATTCTTCTTATCGGCGTTTGTGCATGGAGCGTTCTGGGTCATCTTGATACCACGGTTAAAACGGTTGCGGTTGTTGAAAATTCAGAAATAACCGTATATATCAAGGAATCGGATATTGAGCAAATCCGGGAGGGCATGAAGGTTATGATAGGTAACAAGGATTGTGAGATAACCGATATTGCGGCTCAGCCCATTGCCGTCGGCGATGATTTTTCGGAATATGCACTCCATGTCGGCAACCTTCAAAACGGTGAGTGGGTATATCCCGTTGCCGTCAGCGGCAAATCTGATGACGGAATACAGCGTGCAGATATTGTAGTTGAAAGCATTTCTCCGATATCTTTCGTTATAAATTGAGGTGTCGGTTATGGCTAAAAATAATAAACCGATTAAACATCCTGTAACAACGGGCACTGCGAAAGTTCCCGTCATTATGCAGATGGAGTCTCCGGAATGCGGTGCGGCATCGCTTGCAATGATTCTTGCATATTATGACAAGTGGCTTCCTCTTGAGCAGGTAAGAGCGGACTGCGGCGTTTCCCGTGACGGCTCAAATGCAAAAAATATTCTCCGTGCGGCAAGAAGCTACGGACTGACGGCAAAAGGCTACCGTTACGAGCCTGAAGATCTGAAAAAGAACGGTAATTTCCCCTGCATAATCCATTGGAATTTCAATCATTTTCTGGTTCTCAACGGATTCAAAAAAGGTAAAGCAATTCTCAATGACCCCGCAAAAGGTACATATTCCGTTTCAACGGAAGAGTTTGACAAGTCATTTACGGGCATTTGCCTCATGTTTGAACCGTCGGAAACTTTCGAACCGAGCGGAAAACCGAAAAGCACAGTTGCGTTTGCGATGAAAAAGATGAAGGGCATGGGAGTTGCAACGGCATTTACAATTATCACAACAATTATTACCTCTCTTATCGGGATTATAAATCCTGCATTTTCAAGAATTTTTCTTGACAGACTTCTGACCCACAAAAATCCCGATTGGGTTATGCCTTTCATATATGCTCTGACGGCTTTATCTGTTATTCAGATAATTGTTTCTTTTATCAAAGAAATATATTCTGTCAGAATCAGGGCGAAAACCGAAGCTTTGGGCAACACATCATTCATGTGGAAGGTTCTTCACCTGCCGATGGATTTTTTCTCACAGCGAATGGCAGGCGATATTCAGGGAAGAAAAGATGCCGGTGCTTCTGTTTACGGCACGCTTGCAGGCACTTTTGCTCCTCTTGCCATTGAGGCATTCATGGTGGTTTTCTATTTCGTTGTCATGATAAGATACAGCGTCATTCTCACTCTTGTCGGATTATCATCAATTGTAATCAATGCTTTTATGTCAAAAATCATTTCCGACAAGCGGATAAATCTGACCCGTGTTCAGTCCCGTGACAGCGGAAAGCTTTCAGGCACTACGGTTGCGGGCATTGAAATGATTGAAACAATCAAAGCAGGCGGTGCTGAAAACGGTTTTTTTGAAAAATGGTCAGGTTATCAGGCAAGTGTCAATGCTCAAAAAGTCAAATTCGCAAAAGCTGACCAATATCTTAATCTTATTCCTCAGATAGTTTCGATGCTGTCGAATACCGCCGTTCTGATTCTCGGCGTTTATCTCACCTTCAACGGAAAATTCACCGTCGGTATGATTATGGCATTCCAGGGTATGCTTGCCTCTTTTACAGCTCCCGCCTCAGAATTTATATCTGCAGGTCAGACGTTGCAGGAAATGCGCACACAGATGGAACGCATTGAAGATGTTATGGAGTATCCGACAGACCCTGTATTCGGGAATGATGTTTTTAACGAAAACGAAGAATACGGCAAACTATCGGGCGCAGTAGAGATAAAAAACCTTACCTTCGGTTATTCAAAGCTTGCAGACCCGCTGATAAAAGATTTTAACCTGACTTTAAAACCCGGCAGCAGTGTTGCTTTCGTGGGAACTTCTGGTTGCGGCAAATCAACATTATCAAAGCTGATTTCAGGTCTTTATCAACCGTGGGAGGGTGAAATTCTCTTTGACGGCAAACCGATGACGCAGATTGATAAAAGTGTTTTCAGAGGCTCACTTGCCGTTGTTGACCAGGATGTTATTCTTTTTGAAGATACCATAGCTAACAACATTAAGATGTGGGACAGCTCCATCGAAGATTTTGAAATGATTATGGCCGCAAGAGATGCCCGGCTTCACGAGGACATCATGCAGCGTGAGGGCGGCTATAACTACAAGCTTACAGAAGGCGGCAAGGATTTTTCGGGCGGTCAGCGTCAGAGAATGGAAATCGCCCGTGTGCTTGCTCAGGACCCGACAATTATTATTCTTGACGAGGCAACCTCGGCACTTGATGCAAAAACGGAATATGAGGTCGTTAAATCCATCAAAGACCGGGGAATCACCTGCATCGTGATTGCTCACCGTCTTTCAACCATAAAGGATTGCGATGAAATTATCGTTATGGATAACGGCACCGTGGTTGAAAGAGGAACACACGATGAGCTTTATGCTCTTGGCGGTTTTTATACCGGACTTGTAACTAACGATTAGGAGGTGAAGGTATGGGTTGGTTTGATGAACAGATAAAACTGCGCAAGAAGAATGATGACGCAATACTCGAAGAATCGTTTGATACCCTGGCAGATGCAATTCTCGGAACAAAAATGTCTGAAGCCTTTAAAAACGATGAGGCAAAGGCTGACAATGCCGTTTACGAGATACTCAGATATTACAAAGTAAAACCCGTTGAGATTCCCGATACCTTCAGTAACCTCAATGACCGCCTCGAGTTTCTGCTTCGCCCTCACGGGATTATGAGGCGTAACGTAAACCTTGAAAAAGGCTGGTACAGAAACGCAATCGGTGCAATTCTCGGAACGAGAAAAGATGACGGAAGCATTGTTGCTTTTATTCCTAAAGGACTTTCGGGATATGCGTATTTTGACGCACCGAGCGGCGAATGGATAAAGCTCAGCAAGAAAAACGAAGAGCTTTTTGAAAACGAAGGAATATGCTTCTACAAACCGTTTCCGCTGAAAAAGCTGACACTTCCGTTGCTTGCGAAATATATTGTTGAAACCTTATCCGTCGCAGATATTGTTTTGATTATTCTCTCAACGCTCAGCATTTCGGCAGTTGGATTGCTTACTCCGAAGCTCAACAACATCCTTTTCGGAACGGTTGTTGAAAATCAAAGTATGAAAATGCTTATCGGCATAGCAATTTTTATGATATGCGTATCCGTAAGCATAATGCTTCTGCAATCGGTCAGAACTTTGCTTAATACAAGAATCGGAACAAAGCTGGAGCTTTCAGTTCAGGCGGCAACGATGATGAGAATTTTATCTCTGCCTGCAGACTTTTTCAAGCAATACGGTGCAGGCGAGCTTTCAAGCAGGTCACAGTATATTCAGAGCCTTTGCTCAATGCTTGTTTCGTCTGTATTCAACACAGCTCTCACATCGGTTTTCTCGCTGATATATATATCGCAGATTTTCAATTATGCACCCACCCTGGTTGTTCCTTCTCTGATTATCACGGCAACAACCGTTTTATTCACCATAATAACAACTCTCTGGCAGACCTGTTACAGCAAAAAACAGATGGAGCTTAACTCAAAAGAAAGCGGAATGAGTTACGCCCTGATTTCAGGCATACAGAAAATCCGTCTTTCCGGATCTGAAAAAAGAGCATACGCACGCTGGTCAAAGCTTTATTCGCAGCAGCTCGGCATGACATACAGCACACCGAAGTTTTTGCGTGTAAATTCAACTCTCGGCACAATTATTTCTCTTGTCGGCACAATTGTGATGTATTATGTGGCAATCAAAAGCAACATTTCCGTTTCGGAATACTATGCTTTCAATGCAGCTTACGGCATTATTTCGGGTGCATTCATGTCGCTTGCAGGCATCGCAACAAATATTGCCCGTTTCAAGCCAACACTTGAAATGGCAAAGCCCATTATGGAAGCCGTTCCCGAGGTCGCAGAGGGCAAGCAAGTTATCAGCAGGCTTTCAGGCAACATAGAGCTCAACAATGTTTCATTCCGCTACTGTGAGAATATGCCCCTTGTAATCGATGATTTATCGCTTAAAATCCGTGCAGGACAGTATGTTGCAATTGTAGGAGCAACGGGTTGCGGAAAATCAACGCTTATGCGAATTCTGCTCGGATTTGAAAAGCCGCAAAAAGGTGCCGTCTACTATGACGGAAAAGACCTCGACACCATCGACCTGAGGTCCCTCCGCCGCAAAATCGGCGTTGTTCTTCAGAACGGAAAACTTTTTCAAGGGAATATTTACTCAAACATCGTTATTTCCGCACCTCATTTATCCTTGGATGATGCATGGGATGCCGCCGAAATGGCAGGCATTGCCGATGATATCCGCAGAATGCCCATGGGAATGCACACAATCATTTCCGAAGGCTCGGGCGGTGTTTCGGGCGGACAGAGACAAAGGCTGATGATTGCAAGAGCAATTGCTCCCAAGCCGAAAATCCTGATGTTTGATGAAGCAACAAGCGCTCTTGACAACATCACACAAAAAACAGTTTCGGATTCGCTGGACAAACTCAAGTGTACCCGAATCGTTATTGCCCACAGACTTTCAACCATCAGACAGTGCGACAGAATCATTTATCTTGAAAAAGGAAAGATTGTTGAGGACGGCACTTATGATGAGCTGATAGCCAAAAACGGAAAATTCGCTGAGCTTGTTGAAAGACAGCGTCTTGATATTTAATTTGATTAAGGAGGAAATTATTATGTCAAACGAAAAACTTGATAACATCTTGGAAAACAACGGTCCCGTAGAGCTCAGCGATGACGAGCTTGATGCAGTTGCAGGCGGTACAGGTACGGATACTGTTGTTACCCTCAAATACAGGGTTGGAGAAGTTGTGGTTGTAACTCACGATACAATCAGATATTGTGAAAACTGCACTAGACTGCTCAAAAACTATGAGGTAACAATTACGGGTATACGCGGTATTCTGGACGGTGTTCCGCTTTATTGGGTCAAGCGCAGGTGCTGCGGATATAAATCAAGTGTTTCTGAAAAAGAAATTCTGTACAGGGTATAAGAAAAAATCCGACTGAAGCATTTCAGTCGGATTTTTAATTTAAAACTTTTTTGTGATTCTCAGGATGTTTTTTTCGTCTTTAAATTCATAGGTCATATCGTCCATGGTTTTCTTGACCATGAAAATGCCGAGTCCTCCGATTTTTCTTTCCTCTGCGGAAAGTGAAATATCGGGATCGGACTGTTCAAGCGGATTATACGGAACACCGCTGTCAGTAAAAGTAAGAACAGCCGACTTCGGATTATCCGAAAATTCAATTCTTACAGTTACATCGCCGACTTTTTCACCGTAAGCATAATGCACGATATTGCTTAAAATTTCATCAATCGCAATATCTATCTGCATCTGCGCCTTCATCGGGCATTCCGCCGCTTCAAGCTGTTCGTTGATAAAATCCGTTATGGTTTCAATGTTTTCAACCGTTGCGGCAGCTGTTATTTCTTTTATCGAGGCAGAATCCTCTCCGTTAAACCTGAGGCAGAGCATTGTTATATCGTCAAACTGCGGTGCTTCGCCCACAAACAAATCAACATCCGCTTTTACCGCGTCACAGATTGTCTGAGTATCGGACTGAATATTTCTGTTAAGAACTTCAAGCAAACGGTTTTCGCCGTAAAGCTCCTTTTCTGTATTCATTGCTTCTGTTACACCGTCGGTGTAAAGATAGATTACATCGCCCTTTTCAAGCTGATATTCATTCTTGCGGTAACGGATAGCTTCCATACCTGCAAGAACAAAACCCGGTCTTGTTTTGAGATAAGCAAAGCTTCCGTCTGCGTGTCTGACAAGCGGCGGATTGTGTCCTGCATTGGCAAAGGTGACAAGACCCGTTTTCGTATTCAACAGACCCATCCATGCGGTTACGAACATACCTGCATCGTTTCCCTCGCACAGCTTTTCGTTTGCGTTTGTAAAAACCTCTTCAACGCTCATGCCCGATTCGGCATAGCTTTTGAGAAGTGTTTTTGACTGCATCATAAACATTGCCGCAGGAATTCCCTTGCCCGAAACATCGGCAACAAGGAATGCAAGGGTGTCGTCATCAACAAAATAAAAATCGTAGAAATCGCCGCCAACCTCTTTTGCTGTGTGCATGGTTGCGCTGATATCAAATTCTTTTCTGTTGGGATAGGGCGGAAATACCGACGGCAGAGCAGAATGCTGAATTGCTTTTGCAAATGCAAGCTCCGCATCAATTCTCGCTTCCGCTTCGGAAATATACTTTTTAAGCGTGTTTACCGTGGAATTGATGTCATCCGAAAGTTCATCGAATTCGATATGCGAACGCACATCAACAACGGTATCAAGCTTACCTTCCGTTATGGCTGAAAGAGAATCATTGACTTTGTAAATGTTATCAACAACAAGGCGTCTTACGAGAATGAAAATCATAATGAACAATGCCGCAAAAACGATAATCTGCATTACGGTTGTAACGCCAACGGATACATTGCGTGAAAGTGCCGCTTCGCTCTTGGGCATAACTGCAACTATGCGGTAACCCTCCGTCACCCGATGCATACAGTAACAGGTTTCGCCGTAAACCTCGGCTGTGAACGCTTCATTTTCGGGCATGTTATCGGTATCAATCCATATTCCCGTAACATCAAGATTTTTGCCTTCGTTGCCGTAGCGGTCGCTTACTATGTTCCAGTTTTCATCAACAATAATTATCGAGCCGCCTTCACCTACATGGCGGTTACGGGTAACGCCGACAACGAATTCATCGATATCTTTCTGAAAACGCTCGGCACCGTAACCAACCTGCACAAAGCCGCCGTTTTCAAGAGTGACGCCGCCGTATTTGCGTGAAATCGACGCGTCGTAGGAAACGGGCTGATAGCTCTGCACATACTCTGTTTCGCCTGAAAGCAATACCATGAATTCGGCAGACTGCTCACCGCTTCTCATGTCGTAATTGAGAAAATCGGGATATGTGCTTGCAACGATGATTCCGTCGGTGTTTATATAATTGATTTCCGTTACAACATATTTTTGTGTGAGCACGGCAAGTAATTCGGAAGTTATACTTTCCGATTGATTCAAATCATCTGCTATCTGATTTGTGAGCTTTAAGAGGTTTTCGTCGGATGCGTCGATTATATCTTCTCTGACATCCGAAATATTGAGTTTCAACAGATTCACGGCATTATTCTGCGAGATTTTTGTTTGCGAAACCCACAGAAATGCCGTTGTTGCCAGAAACGCAATAACAACGAGTATCAGCAGCCAACGCCTGAACGCAGCCGATATGTTCTGTTTTTTCTTATTCATAATCATTCAATGGTAAGAACATCGCAGAAACCTGTTACTTCAAAAATTTCCATAATGGTTTCATTGACATTTTTAACCGACATTTCGCCCTGTTTGTTCATGATTTTCTGAGCAGAAAGAAGTACTCGCAGCCCTGCAGATGAAAGATATTCGAGTGCCGCAAAGTCAAAAACGAGCTTTCCGACACCTTCAAGGCTGTTTTTAAGCTCCGCTTCAAGCGCAGGAGAAGTTGCGGTATCAAGTCTGCCTTCAAGAGCAACCGTAAGTTCGTTTCCGTTGACCGTTTTATTGATATTCATAGCTGTTCCCTCACTTTTTTATTTGATTTTTGCAATTATCATATTGGTGAATTCTTCGTTGCCGCACTGCGAATATTCAATGCTTTCAGCCGCATTTTGAGCAAGCTTGATTGAAAGAATGTTATCCGAATCCATGGGATTGAACGGCTTGCCGCTGTATTTTATCTGAAC
>JAZSCL010000223.1:0-6419 GCA_045602905.1 Acutalibacteraceae bacterium | reverse complement strand
CGAACCGACTGTCATGCCGGAAATCGTCATGGAAGTATAACAGCTTTCGGTTGAACCTGCCTCAAGAGTAAGAGGAACTTCAATATTCTGAATATAATACTGTGAAAGCGGGAAAACACCGTTTTTCATATCGGTTGTCTGGCTGCCGCCTCTGAAGTCCATTATCTGGAAATATTCATATACCGATGCACCGCTCTTAGCAACAACATTACCGTCACCGATAATAAATCCGTAAGCATAAAGCTGGGCACCGTTATTGATTGTTATGTTACTTCCTGCATTCATTTTTATAAAGCTGCAGGGACCGTCAGGCGAACCGCCGTTTGCTCTGCTGCCCTTTGCAGGATAATGCTTTGCGGGAAGTGCAAGTGTTCCGTTAACAGTAATATTTGCGCCGCTTGCCATGGTAAGAGTGCGGTATGCTGTAGGTGTTGTTCTTGTATCACCCTCAACATAAGCAGGTTCGGTAGTATATACGGTTCCCGCGCTGTCAAAAGGAATAAGCAAAGTTACACCTGAGGGAATAGTATAGTTGCCTGCAGGAAGAGTACCGTCATTGATAAGCGTAACGGTTTTATTGCTTGTTGTTGCGGCATGGTTTGCAGCTTTCGTAAGGTCAGAGAAAAGATAGGATGAGTCACCTGCAGTAAAATAAGCATCGGCATTTTTTCCTATAAATACCGCTTTTATATTTGTGTCGGCAACGGGAGTAAGCTTATATGTTGTTGAAGTAGAAAGTATATAGTCGTTTGATGCGTTGATCCAGCCCAAGAAATTTGATCCGTTTGCAGGAGTTGCAACAAGGGTTGCGCCATCAGCAAGAGTTGCGACTACCGATTCACCCGATGCAACACTTTTTCCGTTGATTGTTACGCTTCCCAATGAAGAAATATAATCAACAGAAACGTTTGACTGTGCTGCAGCGGCTACAAGACTGATATCACTTAATGTTAAGGTTGCAGTCTGATAAGCTGCCTTTGATTTAATTGTGAATGTTACGTTTGAATCGGGATAGAGAACGGCAGAATATGAACCGCTTTCTCTTGATTCGCTGAAGGATTCATAATTTGAGGCACTGTAATTAAAGCTGATTGTTGCTATTTCATCGGTATTGTTATAAATATCGATTGTATTGGTTTTACCTGAAACAAGACCGCCTTTTACGGTTACTGTTACGGTTGTACCTGATACGCTTCCCGTGCCCTGGCTGTCAGTAACCATAACACGGTCACCGAGAACTGAAACGGTTTTGGACGCATTGGTTCCCAAAGATGTTGCATTCTCAATGGCTGAATTGAAATTACCGAAAGTTTTGGCTATTTCTGTTTCAAAAAGCTGAATCTGCTCTTCGTTTGAAAGGTCTTTAACCAAATCTACTACAGCATCAATATCCTCTTCGGCATATTGAAGAGTTTCAAAGTCCATTTTACCTACTGCTTCGGCAATTGCAATTTCCGACATATCGGATTTTCCGAGATAACGAAGTAAAACGGAATCCATTTCAAGAACTGTATGCCAGAGAGGGTTGCTCTCATCAATTCCGAAAAAGGCTTCAATTTCCTTTTTTTCTTCTTCGCTCATACCCATAACAAAGGTCTGAACCGAAAAAGTGGAAACAATAATCACTGCTGCAAGAATCAAAGACAGCAATCTTTTTCCGGTTTTTTTGATCATTGTATTTTCCTCCTATATACTGGTTAATTCGGGAATACTGTTTTCGTTTTTCCCACAAACGCAAGAGACAAAGCAAAAAATGCCATGTATCCTATTTCTGTTCTGAGAGATGAATTATAGAAAACCATGACGAAGCAGACAATGGACATCATCATGCTTATTCTGCAGAAAAGTTCGTTTGCCTCTTTTTTCTTCATTCTTTTTCTTGCTACAAAGAAGCAGATGATAAAGAATGAAAGGTATGTCAGCAGTCCGATATACCCCGTTTCCAAGAACAAAAATGCACTTGAAAACCAGTTATAATTAAGATAATAATGCGATTTATAAAATTCACTGTTGCAAATATCAAAGGAAGATGTGTCACAGTTTCCGAGACCCATTCCGAAAATCTTATCCGCCCATCCCGTAAGAAAATCTCTGCTGATAGTGGGAATAGCCGTAAATCTTCCAAGGTCTTTGGCCGTTGCATAATTTGTAGCCGTTAACATTTTCCATATGTTTTCCGGTGTCAGAGCAGTATTTTCTCCGAAAATCATCGGCAAAAGCAAACCTGAAAACATCAGCAGTAATGACGCAACAATCAAAATAATTGCTTTTCTGAAAGAAAAACGAGTCATTACGGTACAAATCAAAAGAATCATAACAAACAATATAAAATAGAATTTAAGCTCAGCCATTGCCGCAATAACAAGTGATACGCCGCATTTTGTAAAACAAGAAACCGGGTTTTCTTTCTTGTCCATAAAATTAAGAAGAGATTTTCCTACTACAATTGAAAAAAAGATGATTGTAGAGGCATTACAACCTCTGTCAACACCGAAAATTCCTCCCAAAAAGTCTTGCCTTAGACCCATAACAAAAAACTGAAAAACAGAAACAACTGCATTCACCCAAAAGAGATAATCCATGAATTTCAGACAACCTGATATATCATCCTCATCCAATACATTTATAAAAAGAATGAATGCAACATAAAATCTGAAATTATTCCGCACGCCCCAAAGATAATAAAACGGCGACTGAAAGTTGAGAAGATAAACAAATAAGGTATATATTAAAAACGAAACAATAAAAATAACAAACGTTGCGTGTTTTTTTCTTATATATGCACTCCTGCCGGCACTTACTATAAATAATGCGGCAATATATATTATATCGATAGAATATTTTACAAATGAAGGCAAATGCAAAAATTCCAGCAGAAATGCCATTATGAACGGAAACAGAAAAATTATATATGTTAAAACTTCCTGCGCTGACCGTTTTTTTATGTATAGCAGACCTGTTTTTTTGACGAGCATATGTTTTCTCCGATAATAAAGTTCTTACATTTTTATTTTAATAATTATATAACAAAACAGAACGCATCTTGCTTTGAATAACATCCAGAAAAATCTTGATTTAAAAGGCAGAACGTTCATGACTTCCGGAACCAGAACCGAACAAAGTGTTTGGTCTCCGAGAAGCTTTTTAATATTGAAGATTTTTTGCCTTAATGTTGAATCACTTGCAACAATCTGTTTTATTCCCGCAAGTGAATAAGAAAGATATCTTGCTTTAAGATGATTTATTATGTTTTCGGAATAACACTTTGATTCACAAATATCAACAGCTTTTTTCAGAAATTCGTTGTTTTTTTTCTGAAAGCTTTCTTTAACTGCATTTGAAAGCGAATCATCGTGAATCACACACATATAGTAATATTCTGGAACAATGGTTGCTGACCTGATATAAGCGAAAAACTCCGTCAGAAAAAGTGCATCCTCTGACAAAAATTCTCTTTCCGAATAAAACTTTATTTTGTTTTCTTTTATGGTACTCAATTTCATCATTTTTCCCACAACTCCGAATCCGAAGCCCTTTGAACGAATGCACAGACTCGCAAAAAGGTCTTCCGTAACATCGGAATCTTTGTATAAATATTTATCAGTCAGAATGGTTTTTTCTTTTATGCTTCCGTCCCCTCTGACATCAGCCCTGCCGTAAAGAACAATTTCAGAATTATCCTTCTCGGCTGCAGATACGCAGCTTTTAACAGTTTCGGGATGTATAAAATCATCGCTGTCAATAAAGAGTACGTATTCGCCGTCAGCTATATCAAGTCCCGTATTTCTGGCTAATCCCGCACCTTCATTTGATTTATGTATAACCCTGATGCGGCTGTCTTTTTTCGCCCATGAATCGCAAATCGCACCGCTTTTATCAGCAGAGCCGTCATCTACAAGAATTATTTCAATATTTGTATACGTTTGCTTTACCGCAGACTCAATACATCTGTCAAGATAATTCTCTGCATTATATACGGGAATAATAACAGATACTCTCGGCTGATGCATAAAAACTATCTCCTGTCAATCATTTAAAATACCGCTTACGGAATTGACCCATTCAAGTATTGCTACACGTGAATCGGGATTTTCGCAATCTATTGCTTCACTAACAATACGGTTAAGATTTTCTTTTTCAAATGAATCAATAAACCAGAATCCTTTTTTACCTCGGAACGCCTTCATTTCACCAAAATCTGTTGTTACAATCGGTTTGTTACATGCCGCAGCTTCGAGGCAGGAAAGCGGAACATCGATGCATCTACCCTCTTCGATAACAGGGAAGAAATAAACATCAGACATCTGGTATATTTCTTCAATATTGGGTATATAGTCATCAATCAACTTTATATTCGGGCAAGAAAGAAGTTCTTTTTTCAAATCCTCATTCTGCTCACTCTTTGTCAGAGTGCTTGTAACAAGAAGAACATTGTAACTTTCGCTTAGCTTCATCAAATGTGCAATGTTTCTTCCGTGGTTAAGGTGACCGACATGAAGCACAAGCGGTTTATATGCTGAAAACCCGTATTTTGCTTTCAGTTTTTCCGCTTTATCCTGCGTTACGGGAACATATTTTTCTTCATCAACACCAACATTGATTTTATGAATTCTGCTTTTATCAATAATAGTTTCAAACTTTTGTTTTGTATCATCTGAAAGCACCATTATTTCCGCATTGCAAAGATTAAGAAATAATTTTGCAAAAAAACTGAGATCAGTAACCTGATACAGAACAGCCCTGACCCTTTTCAATGAAAAAAAAGATAAAATCAGAATACGCAAGGCGGTTACACCTGACCGCGCATAAGAAGGAATGTAAAGTATATCTTCTTTTGATTTTCTTATTACATGAAAAATATCAAGAGTCAGCAACAGTTTATTCGACTTTACAAAAACATCGGTCAGATGAGATTTCTTTTCATACGAAACAACGGTAACTGCTGATTTATGTTTTTTTATTTTCTCAATAATATTGACAGCAACTTTATGTCCGCCTTCATCGGGTGTTTCAGTAAGGCAATTTGTAAAAATCAACATTATATCAATTCCTCAGAAAAATTCAACAGTATAATTTTAAAAGTTTTTCGCAATATTCTTCAACAGCAGGATAAGAAGTGCTGTTACAGTTTACGGTATAGAATCCGAGCTTATTCTTATCATTATGCATTGATTTGATTTTTTGAGTCAACATGGCAACATTTCCGCTTTCAAAAAGCTCACCCGTTTTACCGTTTTTGATAAGTTCGGGTATACCGCCGATATCAGCACCGAGAACGGCTGTACCGTAAACAATGCTTTCAATAACCGAAAACGGACAGTTTTCATAGCATACAGACGGAACAACTGAAAACTCTGCTCCGGAAACAAGTACGGCAAGATCCTCCCCTGTTACAAAACCGCGATTGACAATATTTTCTCTTTTATTGATTTCAGGTTCAAGAGGTCCGCTGCCTGCAAAAACAAATTCTATTTCCGGCAACAAATCAACCGCTTCAAGCAGATTTTCAACACCTTTTTCTTTTGAGTATCTTCCGAAATAAAGAATGTAGTTACCCTTGGTTGCATTTTTCATTTTTGAAATACCGATAAAATTCTGAATAACCGTTATTTTATCTTTAATTTCAGTGCAGGATGAAAGCTTTTCTGCCAAAAATCTGCTGGGAGAAACAACGGCATCAAAATAACTGTAAACTTTTCTTGCATTCCAATAATATGCTTCAAGTGCACCAAAAACGCTCTTAGCACGTGAGCCGTGTACACATTTTCCTGTTATACAATTTTAATATTTACCTTCAAGGCATTTTTTACATATATTTCCCGTAACGGGATTCATCATGAGATGGTTTGGGCATACAAGCTGCAAATCATGAGCAGTATACACTATCTTGCACTCTCTGCCGCTTTCCTTCCGCCACTTAACAATTTCAAGAATTATACTCGGGGTGAGCTGATAATTGAAATTATTCAGGTGGCAGACATCAGGTTTAAAGTTATCAAGAACTTTTCTGATTTTCTTTCTTGCTTCCGATGAATAAATGATTTTCATCGAATTAGAAACCATTTTAATTAATGAATCACCGTGAAAATCCATATTGGAAGTATATTGTCCGGAACTGTTACCGACAATGTTATCCTTATGATACATTCCGAAATATTCAACTTCGTGACCCATTTTCTGCAAAGTTTCGCCAAGTTTGAAAACGTAGGTTTCCGCTCCGCCTTTGGGATATAAATATTTATTCACCAAAAGGATTTTCATGGTTCACTTCCTTTGCATTATCTGTATATATCCAACGTTTTGTTAACGATATCGTTCCAATTAAATTTGTTGCAGACATAATCTGCACTTTTTGATTTGAATTCTGCGATAATCCCGGGATTATCACACAGATACTGAAGCTTTTCGGTTAAATCCGA
>JAZSCL010000222.1:0-9887 GCA_045602905.1 Acutalibacteraceae bacterium | reverse complement strand
GCACAAACGTTTACCCCCCGGATGATTATAATGTATATTATAACTATATAGCCGCCATTGCTCAGACTCTTGTTGACGAATTCGGCAGAGATGAAGTTCTTTCATGGCGTTTCGGTGTTATGACCGAATATGAAAACAGCGACTGGTTTGTTGCAAACAGCGGTGTGCCCGAAGATGCTGCGGTTGAATACTGCAAGCTTTATGACTACACCGTTGCGGCGCTTATTGATGTTATCGGTGAGGATGTTTTCGTTGGTGCTCATTCAATGACGGTAACCGAAGGCATTTGGGACGAAAAAATCTTTATTGAACATTGCGCAAAGGGTGTCAATTATAAAACAGGCAAGGTTGGTTCAAGACTTTGCTATCTTTCCGCATCGTTTTATGACTCAACTCCCGGTGAATATACCTCAGGCAAAACTCTGCCCGAAACAATCGGATATCTCCGAGAAACTGCAGAAAATGCAGGACTTAAGAATCTGATTTTCGGCATTGATGAGGGCAGAATTTTATGCGGTAACGAAAGCGGAACAGACAGCGATGAGCTTCTCAACCGTACCTGCGGTTACACTTATCAGGCGGCATACGATGCGAGACTTTATAAGCAGATGTTTGAAAACGGCATCAATTATTTTTCCGCATGGGGATATCTCTCAAACGGACTTCTTGAAGGCAATCCTACCGTCAGCTATCATGTTGCGAAGAATGCGGCAAAGTTTGAGGGCGCAAAGCTTGTGAAAACAACCGCAGACAAAAAAGGCATGATTCTCAAAGCGGAAGTCGGCGCAGTTTCGGGATATAACGAAGAGACCGGAATTCTGCACATCATGGCTTATAATTTCAAGAATAAGGTTGACTACAAGAGCAGTGCGGACACAAAACTAACCGTGAAGCTTCCTCAGTTTGACGGCAAGCAGGTTAAGATTACATCGTATGTTATCAACGATGACTGCAACTATTTTGATGAATGGGTTGAAGACAGAAAGACCTTCGGTATCGGCAATGATTGTTTCGGCTGGTCGCCCGACGACGCCACAATCGATAATCCCGTAACCCTCAACAACCCCGAGGCAAGGGAAATTTATTTCAATGAGCTTTATGATAAATACACCGAATGCTCAAAGCTTGTGCCTACAGAGCAGACGGCTGCTGTTGAAAACGGCGAGCTTGTGATTGAAACGAATCTTGCCCCCCACGCAGTAGTATTTTATGAAATAACTGAAGCATAAGTAAAAGCCTCCTTTTAAAAAGGGAGGCTTTTATAATACAAAGTTTAAAGTGTAAAGCGCAAGGCTATGGATTATTTTTATATTTCATCCAAACAAACCGCACGCCCTATACCTTTTGACCAATTATACGTTTCAACCCATACACGGTCACCGGAAAAACTTAAAATTTCTGTTTGTTTGCCTTTGGTTTCATGATTATAGCTTACTTCAAACTGAATAAATATTCTTCTGTTTCTCCATGATACTTTGCGGCTGTCGTCATTTACTTCAACGGAGCTTACCTGATTTCTGATATCGCAGTCATCAAGAAATTTATCGACCAGTTCATCACGGTATTTCTGAAAAATGTGAGTTTTAAAACCTCCGCTGCAGCCGAGCGCATCCCAATCCACGGGAGCAAGATGAACAGCTGAAACGCAGGTTACAACAAACAAAACGGCTGTTGCGGCAATTGAACGAATAATTCTGTGTTTTAGCGGTCTTTTCGGCTTCTTTGGTTTTTTATGTTTTTGAGGCTTTGGCTCTTTGGTGAATTCCCGTTCGTGAATGTATATAATTTTCTCTTCTTGCTTCTTCCCGATTGCGATATATTCAACCGTGCTGTCAAGAAGCTCTGCAAGAGCGATAAGATTTTTGGTGTCGGGACTGCTGATGTCATTTTCCCATTTTGAAACCGCCTGACGGCTGACTCCGAGAACGGCAGCAATATATTCCTGCGAGTAGTCCTTGTTTCTTCTTAATTCTCTTATTCTTTCTCCTATAGTCACGATATTCACCTCCTTTTAAATTCTATCACGGATAAATTTAAAAGTCCAGTAAACGGGTGTCAACTATAGGTTGCGTTTTGTGTTTTTGCGGATATAACATTAAAGGACAGCCTTGAGCTGTCCTTTGAATTTACCATATTACATTAACCTTAAGCCCGTCAACGGTGTAGGTCATATCTTTGTGATAGTTTTTATCGATTGCATCGCAGAATGCCTTGAGCATTTCTTCATCCTTCATCTCAATCGTGAAATCAAGAGTAAGTGATTCTGCCGTGTAAAGCGTTTTGCTCAGCTGGAATCCCGTGAGCCACCAGTGAAGCTGTTCGGGTCTTTCAAAGAGAAGGTCATCGCCGTGATACAGCTTCATGGACATATTCATCATATCTTCGTCGCCTGCGCAGTCATAGTGTGAGCCGAATTTGATTTTGTCACGGTTATAAATTCCAACCTCTGAACCGTTGCTTACAAGATAATTGCCCTTCCAGACCTGAATCATCCATTCCTTATCGCCGTAATCAAACTTGATTCTGCGTGTGTTATAGAAGAAGAACGGAGTGGTGTAGCTGAAAATATCATAGAAAAGGTTGAAGCCGTATTCACGCATCCATACATGAACGGGTGAAAAAACAAGTGACTCATAAATTGAGTAGTTGTAGCCTATGCCCATCATACCGTCGTCATTTTTGCCTCTTACAAGACCGGTTTCGGGGTTTATGATGATACCTGCATCGATATCTTCAACTCCGCCGTCACGGACTCTTATCTGAAGATGGATTACGTACCATCCGTCTTCGCCCATTCCGTCATAGGGTACGCAGTAAACCCTGCATTCTTCGATTATGCTCAGATACATTCCGAGATAATACATAATTGAAGCAAGCGGACCCATATCCATCTCATCGAATTTATATCTGATTTTAAAGATCTCTTCACGGAGTGCAACCGTGTTGATGTTGAAGGTCTCAACCGCAAACTTAACACCCTCGTTGGTTTTGGGAAGACTGTTGAGACCGAGAAGAACATCAACGCCCGTTTCGTCAGCAATGTAGCCGAGAACCTGCTGAAGCATATCGTCTGCAACAAAGGTCATATATTCCTTGGGAACATTGCCTCTGAAGGTTACGGCACGGTAAGCGTTGATTGCTTTTTTCATTCCGTCAACGAATTCTGCGGTGGTGATTGCGGGATAACCCTCATCGTCGAGCATTTCTTCATATTCGGAAATGTTCTGCGGTTCTTCTGCGGTTTCTTCGGCGGAGCTTGTGAAGCTTACCGAACAAACCGAAAAGCCGATGATAAGTGCAAGAAGAAGAGCTGTGATTTTTTTGATGTGTTTCATTTTGTCCCCTTAAGCATTAATTATATTTTTGACATTTCTGTCATAATGTCCCGTGTTCTGAAAACCGTTTTCCGTGCGGATGCATTCGCCCCATTTGCGTGCGATTTCCTCATAGGAATCGGTTTCGAGCTTAGCTCTTTCAAAGCCGTCTTTACTGCCTCTTAAGCACCAGTCGGATTCCCACATGCCGTGACCCGTAGCCTTATATGTCCAGAGAAACCAGCTGTAGTTTGCCTTGTCAAGGGTTCTGAAGCAGTTCTCCCACGTTGTTTTCTGATGGGGATAGAATTCGCCCATCATCATCGGAACATCTGCATAGATGAATTTTGTGAACCATGCAAAAAGATTAAAAATGAAGTTTGAATTATTATAGAAATGAACCTGATAAACAACGTTATCCCAGCCTTTGGTCCATGCCATGGGAAGAGCGATTGCAGTCCAGATTGCTTCCATTGTTATTATATGGTTTTTGTCAACGGAGCGTACGGTATCATAAAGGCGGGTGTAAATCATTTCGTTGTTGATGCGTCGCTCAATTTCACCTGCCTCAACGTCACACATAGGCTCGTTGAGAAGGTCATACATCGCAACGGCGGGGTTATCCTTGAAACGGCTTGCGATAGCGGTCCAGAGCTCGTCGGTGAGCTCACGGTATCTTTCGCCCTGCTCTGTGTCTGCATAAAGACCGACCGAACCTTTTTTGCCGTTGTGGGGTGCATCGCTCTGATATCCTACCGCACCGTGCATATCAAGAACAACATAGAGCTCGCGCTCCGAGCATTCCTCAACAACCCAGTCGAGGCGTGAGAAATCCCACTCTCCGTTTTCGTCAAGGATTTTTGTTCCCTTGTCGTCGTAATAGAAATTTCTGAACCAGAAAGGAACACGCACCGCATTGAAACCCATTTTTTTGATTTCGTCAAGGTCATATTCCGTAATCCAGTTATCCATATATGTGTTCATCAGCTCATATGCTTTTTGCTGACCGAAACGCTCGGTAAGGATTTCAAGAGCCGTGTAGTGGTCGAGGCTGTTTTCATACGGGCAGAGCCAGTCTTCCCATATCATCCATGCACCGAGGTTAACGCCCTTGAGGCGAACCTTTTCGCCCTTTTGGTTAACAATATCCTGACCGTCGGTTTCAAGGAAATCTTCAGAGGTGAAACCTGTTGCCGTGTCTGTTGTTTTATCCTGTGCAAAAGCAACGGAACACACCGAAAAAACGGTTGCAAGAGCAAGAAAAAGGGAAACTAATCTTTTCATGGAATGCTCCTTTCAAAACAAAATCACTGACATTGTAACACAATATGTATAAAAATGCAAATACATTTTATTAACATATGATTTATGTTTGTTTTTGTTGACTTGAACAAAAAAATTATGTATAGTTTTAATATAAATATATCGAGGTGATGAAATGAAAGCAAAGATAACTCTTGCAAAAGAATTCAGAATAGGCGATATAGATAAACGCATCTACGGCTCGTTCATCGAGCATCTCGGCAGAGCGGTTTACGGCGGAATTTATGAACCAGGGCATCCCACGGCAGACGAAAACGGCTTTCGTCAGGATGTTGCAGATCTTGTTAAAAAGCTTAATGTTCCCGTTGTGCGTTATCCCGGCGGAAATTTCGTTTCGGGCTACAACTGGGAAGACGGTGTCGGCCCCGTTGAAAACAGACCCAAAAAGCTTGATCTTGCATGGGGTACAACAGAGCCCAATGAATTCGGCACAAACGAGTTTCTTGCATGGTGTAAAAAGGTTGACGCAGAGTGTATGATGGCTGTCAATCTCGGCACAAGAGGTCCTGAGAAAGCAAGAAATCTTGTTGAATACTGCAACCATAAATCGGGTTCATACTGGTCGGATTTAAGAAGAAGCCACGGCGTTGAAGAACCTCATAACATAAAGCTCTGGTGTCTCGGCAACGAAATGGACGGTCCCTGGCAGATGGGCGCGAAAACCGCTTTTGAATACGGCAGAACGGCACTCGAAGCCTCAAAGCTCATGAAGTGGACTTCTCCCGGAATCGAAACAGTTCTCTGCGGTTCATCAAGCAGAAACATGAGCACCTTCGGCAAATGGGAAGCGGAAACTCTTGAAATTGCTTATGACAGCATCGATTATGTTTCTCTTCATCAGTATTACGGCAACCACGATGACGATGTTCAGAGCTTCCTTGCAAGAACACTTGAATTTGATGATTTCATCTATTCCGTAATCTGCACCTGCGACTATGTTAAGGCAAGAAAACGCTCAAAGAAAACAATCAATCTTTCATTTGACGAGTGGAATGTATGGTATCACTCAAACAACAGACCCTTTGACAAGTGGAGCGTTGCGCCTCCGCTTCTTGAGGATATTTATAACTTCGAAGATGCACTTCTTGTCGGTTCTCTTCTTATAACTCTTCTCCGCCACTGCGACAGAATCAAGATTGCCTGCCTTGCACAGCTTGTTAACGTTATCGCACCCATTTTCACTCAGACGGGAGGCGGTGTGTTTGAGCAGACAACATTCTTCCCCTTCATGCATCTTTCAAACTACGGCAGGGGAAGCGCGCTTCTTCCCCTCATAGACTGCCCCAAGTATGACTGCAAGGCATTCACTGATGTTCCCTATATTGAATCAATTGCAACATATGATGAGGAAAACGAAGAAATGGCTATTTTCTGCGTTAACAAGAGCCTTGATGAGAGCGTTGTTCTTGATGTCAATCTCATGGATTTCGGCGGATACAAGCCCGTTGAATTCATATCCATGGACGGCTATCACAAGAAAGACGAAAACAGCTTTGATGCAGTTAAAGTAAAGCCTCACACTAATCCCGTGCCTGAGCTTGACGGCTCACTCCTCACCGCAGTGCTTAAGCCATTCAGCTGGAATGTTATCAGATTGAAAAAATAAGGAGATTTATTATGATTAAAGCGATTCTTGAAGTTTTCATTGCGTTACTTATGCTTATCAATCCCCAGCTTCCCGATGCACTGGATTTGGGCAAAATCCCTCAGGGTAAGGAAATCAATCTTGAAGAAGATTTTGAGCTTGTTTGGTGGGATGAATTCGAAGGCACAGAGCTTGACAGAAGCAAATGGGGATTCTCATGGTGGATAACCGAGCGCAAGGGCGGCTACTGGCATGAGGATATGGTCAGCGTCAAAGACGGCAACCTTGTTATCAGAGCAGAATATCTTGATGAACCCCTTGAAAACTATTATGCCGATAAGTTCCCCGATATGAATATGCCCGAATACAAACCCGGCTGGTATACGGGTAAGGTTACAACAAGAGGTCTGCATGAATTCCTCTACGGTTATTTCGAAGTAAGATGCATTCTTCCTGCCGCAACCGGTATGTGGAGCGCTTTCTGGATGATGAACGAGGGCGTTTACAATGTCAACAATTCGGGTGAAGACGGAACAGAAGTTGACGTTTTTGAATCCTTCAGCTATAAAGACCATTGGTGGGGTAATGACTGCGTAACAACGGGCATCCACTATGACGGCTACGGCGAAGGTCACCACGGCGACAGCATCGGCAAGGCATTCATAAAGAACAATCCCTATGAAGAATATAATACCTACGGCGTTGAATGGAACGAGAACGAATATATCTTCTATCTCAATGGCGTTGAAACAGGCAGACTCTCAACGGGCGGTGTTTCCAAGAATCCCGAATATCTGCTTCTTTCCTGCGAATTTGCAGGTGAAAACGGTGTTCAGTTTTCCGACAGACACGGCACGGGCGAAATCAGCAAAACCCCAGAAGAAAACTGGCCTGCCGAATTCAAGGTGGACTATGTAAGATGCTATCAGTATAAAGATCTGGTTAATAAATAAAATTAACGGCAGGGTGATTTGCTCATCCTGCCGTTGTTGTTATCTTATGATTGCCCAAAGAACAAGGTTGAATGCAAGGAAAACAATGTTCACTGCCGTGAAAACGAGCAGATATTTTCCCGATGAAACCTTTTCTTTGACGATATATTTGAACGAAATAAGGCTTGCCATCGATGCAATCAGAGTGCCGAGACCGCCGAGGTTGACTCCCACAAGCAAATCCGAGGCATTATCCGTGAATCCCGAAAGAAGAATTGCGGCAGGTACGTTGGAGAAAATCTGGCTTGACGCAACGCCTGCAAGCACTTCGTTTCCGTCAACGATGCTCTGAAGAAAATCGCTTACCGAACCGATATTCTTAAGGTTTCCGATGAATACAAACAGAAAAACAAAGGTCAGCAGAAGTGAATAATCAATGCCCGCAAGAGTTTTTCTGTCGAAAATCAACACCGCAATCAGCGAAACGATGAACGTTATTTCAAAGGGGATAACTCTGAAAACGGTCAGCAGCGATGCCGCAAAAAGAATTGCGTAAATACTGCAGAGTTTTATGTTTGTTATGTTGTTTTCCGTGTCGGGAGTGAATTCAAGCTTCTCGTTTCTGATAAAGAATGACGAAACGGCAACAAGTATCAGTGAAAGCAATGCATAAGGATAAATCGCTTTGAAGAAATCACTTGTGGACATCTCAAAAGCGGAGAAAAGATACAGATTCTGCGGATTGCCGATGGGTGTCAGCATACTGCCGAGGTTTGCGGCAACCGTTTCGATTGTAACAAGAGGGATAAGGAGCTTTTCTTTGCCCGAAAGTCTGAGTGCAACAATCGTAAACGGTACGAAAGTAATCAGCGCAACATCGTTTGTTATGAGCATCGACGAGAAGAAGCACAGCAGACTTAGAACGAGGCACAAACTGCGTGTTGACCCCGAAAGCCTAAGCATTTTTCCTGCAAGAAGCTTGAAAAGACCAAGTCTGCCCAGACCTGCCATAACCGCCATAAGACAAAAAAGCAGAGCGAGAGTGCGGAAGTCTATGTAGCCGAGATATTCAGCGTTCGGTTTAACAATAAATGCGGATGCAAGAGCAAGTATAAATGAAATGATAAGCACAATTTCAGATTTTATGAATTCCTTTACTTTATTCGTCATTTTGTTCTCCTTATGGACTGTTGTATGATGTTATGGCGTATTTTTATAATTCGGGTGCGGGTGTTCAGTTTTTGCTTTCTGTTTCCTGACCACGGCACGACAAATTGGAATTTGTTTTACATCAGAGACCGAACAGCGCCATTCCAAGCACACCTGAGATCACAACGAGCATAATGGAGGAAAATTCTTTCTTCTTAAAGCGTTTCAATGCGAGTGGAATGGCAATAACAACTGCAAGTACCACGAGCGTACGCCAATCGAATGCGAAGTTGATATTCTTAACGGTATCAATACCAAAGAATACGGTAAGAGCCATTGTTACGGCAACCGAGGAAATGAGTCCTCCAAGTGCCGGACGCATACTTGCGATGAAGGTCTTGACGGGCGGATATTTAAGGAGATTCTTGATGAATGCCGCCACTACGAGAATGACGATAAACGACGGTAATACCACACCAACCGTTGCAAGCAACGCACCGAGAAATCCACCTTGCTCATAGCCGATATAAGTTGCCATATTCACAGCTATCGGTCCGGGGATGATAGTCTCAACACCAACAAAATTGAGAAGCTCCTGTTCGGTCATCCAACCGTATTTGAGAACGGAATCTCCGATGAGAGAAAGCATAGCGTAACCGCCACCAAAGGCGAATGCGCCAACCTTCAGAAAGGTAAAGAACAACTGCAAATAAATCATTTTGCTTTCTCTCCTTTCGCTTTATTTTTCTTGATAAAGAATATCGAAAGTCCGAGAACACCTGCGGCAAGAATGAACCACACCGACGAAATATGAACGTCAAAAAGCGTGCAGAGTATCATTCCGATACAAGTCACAGAAAATACGATAATGTTTTGAGGCGTTTTTTTCATTTTCTT
Organism: Acutalibacteraceae bacterium; assembly: GCA_045602905.1. Lineage (GTDB taxonomy): Bacteria > Bacillota > Clostridia > Oscillospirales > Acutalibacteraceae > CAG-177. Next base: position 687 of record JAZSCL010000222.1, on the reverse strand, counting down.
CAGCATTTTAAGACCTGCAGATGCAATGAGATACACCACGCAGATCTGAATGCCCTTGAACGCCGCCGCCACGAGTGTGATCTGCATAAACTGCTCGTAAAAGAGCGATACGATATACATAATCAAAAAGGACGGCAGACACATACCGACCGTTGAAACAACCGCGCCGACAACGCCTTTGAGCTTATAACCTATGTAGGTCGCTACATTGATCGCAATAGGTCCGGGGGTGGATTCCGCAATCGCAACCACGTCGAGAAATTCATCGTGATCGATCCAATTTCGTTTTGATATAAATTCGTTTTCAAGCAATGCAATAATGGCGTATCCGCCGCCAAAGGCGAAGCAGCCGATCTTGAGCATTGACAAGAATATTGCAAATAAGATGCTCATTTTTACCTCCGAGTTATGTTCGTCAAATTCTTATTTGTCGAGATGATTATATCATACGGATTACATTATTTCAATCTGGTGCGGGTGCCCCGCCCGAACTTCTTCACTATTGCTTCTTACTTATTACCTTCCAAAAATCCCATCTGAAAATTATATGAGGTAATAGTGAAGAGGTAATAGGCAATAAGTAAAAATCCTGAACGCTGCCGCATTCAGGATTTCTGGAGCTACTAGTCGGACTCGAACCGACGGCCTGCGCATTACGAATGCGCTGCTCTACCAACTGAGCCATAG
>JAZSCL010000221.1:0-2064 GCA_045602905.1 Acutalibacteraceae bacterium | reverse complement strand
GAACATATACTCTGTCACCGATTGCGGCAACGGAATGGTCGAAGGTTTCAAAGGTTGTAACGGGTGCTTCAAAGGGAACAAATGTTGATGTAACGGTGAATGCACCTGCATTTACGCTTGCGGCATCTGCAGAGAATCTTTTGCCTTCCCACTCCCAAGGACCGTCTTCGTTTCCGATATCCTCAAGCTTGAAGGTTATGCCGTCAAGGAGAGCCTGAATACGGCTGTCGCCCAAATCGGTTGTGTCAAACTCAACATAAACCGATGCGTTTGCACTCTCAACACGGTTGAAATAAACGAGTGTGTCATCGCCGTCGTCATACTTAAGAAGGTCAACACCCCCGACCTTTACGGTTTCATAAGCATTGTTTTCTTTGTATTCATACTGGTTGAAGCCATAATAAGCAAGGTCTTCACGGAAATCGTAAGGCTCATCGATTTCAACGCTGATTGTTGCCTCAACTAAGTAATAATCGTTATCCTCGGGGTCGAGAATCTGAAGAACAGCTTTGGAGTATCCTTCTTCATTCTTGAAATCATCCTCAATGTTTATCCAGTCGCCACCGAAATCAACGGTAAAGAGCGATGCTTCAATTGCTGCATCGGAATTGGCAGACGGCTGTTTTGTGTTATCGGGCTTTTCGGGAGTATCTTCGCCGCAAGCGGCAAAGGAAAACAACATTGCAAGTGCGAGAAGAACTGCAAGTAGTTTTTTCATAGTAACAGCTCCTTTTATTTATAAATAAATTTATGCCCAAGGGTCTTCTTCTACGGGCACACGGATATCCGAAAGGCACTGGATTTCAACCAGGAACCACTGGCCTGTTGAGGGCTTTCTGCGAAGCTTCATCGGTCTCGGATTATCTGCGCCGCCGCTTTTTACATAAAGGGTTGCCCAATCTGCATTATCGAAGGAATAAGGGTTTTCGATAACGGTAATTTTATAGGGCACGTCGGGCTTATAGCTGTTCTGCGGTGTTGCGCCCTCAAAATATGAGCGTGCTTTGTATCCTTCCGAGCCGAGATGCTCTTTGATAAACTGCTTTTCAAAGCCGCTGACCTCTGCAGGACCTTTTAAGAAGTTGAGCATTTCAATTGTTGCATCGGGATTGTGCTCGTAATGGCACAAAACCGCAAGAGTGAGCGCCGTTGTTTTGAAGGCGGAATCAAGGCTTGCTTCGGGCAGAGCCTGAAGCTCTGAAACATTTGTCGGGAGCGAAGCAAAGGTAAAGGTTTCGGTGTGGTTTCTGCCCTTGCCTACTGACTGCACGGCATTGTTCACCGCTTTGTTGATACCCTGCGAAACCTCTCTTTTAAGTGCGGATTCTGCCTGTCTTTTGAGTGAATCAAAAAATCCCATTGGTAATGCCTCCTTATTTTTTCTCTGCCTGTTTCGGCTTTTCTCTGCGCTCGACATTATTATAAAGGAAATTGTCCGCACTTCCCGTTATAACCATACTGCCGGGTCGGGTATAGACGGTTGCGTTTTCCTGCATTTTAACGGATTTGTTTTTTGAGGCAACGGAATTGATGATAATAAAACCGACGAGCATACCAATCAGAAGCGAAACGGGCAGCCATATAATTGAAACGCCGTCTTTTTCATTTTCTGTTTTCGGCTCGTCTGATTCGCCTGCATAAACAAATTCTTCGCTTTCATAAACGTATCCGCCCGAATAGCCGTTTTCAAGATATTCTTCCGCAAGCTCATAGCAGGCGTAAATTCCGCCGTAATAGCTGTCGTTTGTATCATACGCATCGATCATACTGTCAACGGCGGCATCGCTGAAATATTCGTCCGCATTACCCGAAACGAAAGAAAAATATGCTTTGTTCCAATCATCGTGAACGATTATAAGTCCGTTTTCGTTATCTGTGTAATCTGAATATGTTCCCGAAGAAAATTCATCGGCAGTTACATCACCCGTACCTTCGGTTATGCAGAAAAGCACGGTAACACCGTAAGCCGATTCAAGCTTTTCGGCAAACAAATTAAGTTCTTCGAGTTCGCCTGAAGATAATTTATCCGCATAGTCAATAACATACTCCTGAGTATAAGCAGAT
>JAZSCL010000220.1:0-6528 GCA_045602905.1 Acutalibacteraceae bacterium | reverse complement strand
ACCTTGGCATACTCTGCCTCGTTCAGCACTTCAGAAATAGCACCCGTATTTGTTGCAACGACAGGTTTTCCTGATGCGAGATATTCCGCAAGACAAAGACCGAAGCCTTCCCACTTTGAAAACAGCACAGCTATGTCAAATAGTGAAATATATTCGCAAGGATTATCCACCCATCCCGTAATCAGCGTTTTTTCATAAATATTATATTTCTTTAATGCAGTCACAAAATCTTCTTTCATTTCTCCATCGCCCACCCAAATAAATCGGGCTTCAGAACATTTTTGTGCAATGCTTCCCGCAACTTCAGCAAAAAGAAGGGGATCTTTTTGTTCTGATATTCTTGCACAGCAACCAACAATGAAATTTTTATCGGAGTATCCGAAAACACTTCTATTGCTTTTTTGCTGTGTGAAATTTTCAATATCTATGCCGTTAAGAATTACCTGTATTTTTTCTTCTTTGCAAATTTGATTTGAAAGAGCAGTGTTTTTTTCGTATTCAGATATAGTTATAATTTTGTTTGTGATTTTTGCAAGACATTTTTCAAGCATTCTGTAAAATGCTTTCTTCTTTGAAGAAATTTCCATATCAAAGGACCAGCCGTGCGGGTTATAAACGACCTTGCAGCCAAGCCCTATTGCCGCAATCCTTCCCACGGCTCCTGCCATTGATGAATGGCAGTATAAAACATTTGGCTTTTCTTTTTTTATAATTTTTCTGATTAATGATGCAGCATTTAAGTCTTTTAAAAGTGAAATTTCTCTTGGAACATCGAGCTCATATATTGTGCAGGATTCAGGGAGCAAAGCTTTGTTGTACTCAGATGAACACACCAACACTGTATCAAATATATCAGAAATATGTCCGATAAGCATTCTTGTGTAAATTTCCACTCCGCCACCGTGAGAAAGTGCAATATGTAAGACTTTGCCGCACTTGTCCATTTCAGCATACTCCTTTCCTTGTAATCACACGCTTTATTGTCGCAAAAAATATTTTTATATCAAGTCTCACTGACCTGTTTTTTATGTAATATAATTCCATTTCCTGACGACGACCATCAGTATATCCTACATCATTTCTTGCATATGCCTGCCAATATCCTGTAAGTCCCGGTTTTACGCTGAGAAAGAGAGGTTTTTTATTACCATACATTTCCGTTTCTTCTTCTACAATGGGGCGGGGTCCGATAAGGCTCATATCATTTTTGATGATATTGATTATTTGGGGAAGTTCATCCATGGATGTTTTTCTGAGAATGTTGCCCACTTTTGTGACTCTTGGATCGTTCTCAAGCTTATATTCTTTTTTATATTCTTCAAGTTCGTCGGGTGACAAAAAATCCTCCAACCTATCTGCATTAAGCTTCATAGTTCTGAATTTATACATGTAAAAATTCTTTCCGTTAAGTCCCACTCGTTCAGCCTTGTACAGTACAGGACCGCCATCCTGAATTTTCAGAAGTATAGCTACAATAAGATATATCACTGCAAAAGCAGGAAAGGCAATAAAACTCAGGAATAGTTCACCACATCTTTTTACAGCATTGTAGACGGGTTTGTTATTGGAAATTTCCTTATTGTCATATTCAACGGTTTTGTTTTTATATATAATAGGCATTTTTTTCTCCTGTTAAAATGAATTTAAAATCTTATATGCTTTATCAAACTTCTTATACACACCTGCATCTCTGTGTGCATCACTTCCCAAAGCACACACCGCATCAGCAAAAAACCATTTTTCTGTTCGTTTTCTTTCGTTTTTTTTGCATACATCCGATACATTAAGTTGAAGCTTTACATCAGACTCCAAAAGTCGTTGCACAACTGCGTCAGAATATCTGTTTGCATGGGCTATAATCACCGAGAAACGTTTTGATAATATGTGTGCCGACACAAAATGCTCCTCTGTTATCAATGATTCCGATAAAGGCATTTCTATAAGAAGACTATTACTGTTTTCTAAACAAAATTTTTCAAGTTCCGGAAGATTTTCGAGTCCCGGAAACAGTAAAACCTCCGCACCCATAAATATCGGAATGTCTGTCACCTCATCTTTTATTTTTTCATATGCACATTTACGCATTTCACAAAACATATCAACATTGGTTTTGTGCATATAACAATGCGGGGTAGCATATATCGCCTGTATTCCGTACTGTTTTGCTTTCTCCAGCATCATAATGCTCTTTTTAATACTTTCAGCACCATCATCAATACAAGGCAGTATATGCGAATGGTAATCAATTTTAGGTAAAATCACTGTATCACCATCTTTTAAACATCTTTTTTGTTCTTTTTATCAATAGAATTTGTGTAGTATCTGTATTTTGACTGCTTTCCGTAATATTCCTTGTAACATCTGCCGTATCTTCCATACTTGCCATATTTACCGTACTTGCCGTATCTACTATACTTTCCATACATTTCCATTTTGGGATCTACATCCTCAAGCATAATGCCGAGAATTTTCGCATCAACCTGTTCTAAAGCGCGAATAGCCTGCTTAATCTCGTTAACATCTGAAAAACCGGCACGAACATTGAGCAAATATCCGTCAACTTTATTGGCGAGAACAGTAGCATCCGTAACGATATTTACAGGTGGAGTATCAATTATAATGTAATCGTAAAACTCACTATACTCACTCAGTAACACTTCTATTTTTGCTGTTGCAAGAAGCTCTGCCGCAGAAGAACTCGCATTACCGGAAACAATTACATCTATTCCAGATTCTTCCGAATGCACAACTGAAACTGACTCCGTAATACCTGCAAGATATTCCGAAAGACCTTCCTGCCGATCAATTTTAAGATACTTTGAAATTTTTGGTCTTCTCATATCAGCATCTACAAGCAAGACCTTCTTTCCGGCCTGAGCAAGAACCTTTGATATATTTATTGCACTTGTACTTTTTCCCTCTGATGCAACAGCACTTGTAATTACAATTTTCTTGCAACCTCCTTCTGTTGGCAGATAAAAAATGTTTGTTCTCGCCATACGGTATGCCTCCGCAACGGCAAATGAAGTGTTTTGATTTATAATTAAACCATAGCTTACATCTCTGTTTCTCTTGGTCTCTGTTCCTTTTTTCTTTGAATGATTTTCCTCCTGCGGAGGGATAATACCAAGTATTGAAAGTTTGAAATTTTCGATTATCTCCGTTCTGCCATAAACTGTTGTATCCGAAGAATGTGCGATAAGAACAAATGCACAGGATATTATGAAACCAACAAGAAAACCTACCAATGCATTACGTGTAATAGGCCATGAGTAATCATCTATTTCGGGAACCTTAGCTTCCTCTATAATTTCAACGGATGCCGCTTTTACAACACGTATAATTTCATCAGGCGCAACATCAACGATTGTATTCACAATATCGGTTGTCATTTGCCTGTTTGTTCCTGTTGCGGATATGAAAAAGGCTTCGGTTTCATTGATGGCACTTCCGGACAGCATTTTGTTTATTGATTTAGCTGTTATATCAGGATAAGTACTTTTAAGCCTTCGTGCAACTTCCTCTAAAACAGGATCGGAGCGTATGATGATAAGATATGTATCAACAAGGGATTTTGAAACCGTCAAATCCCCTGAAGTAATATATTTCTCATCATTCTTTTCGTTGTATACATACAATTTCGCCTCAGAAGTATATTCAGGACTAACAAATAAAAAAGTAAATCCACTCATTACAGCAGTGCAAATCAAAGCTGACGCAATTATCAGAATTATACTTCGCCATAAAGCCATAAATACATCCTTAAAAGTTAAATTCATATCCATCTTCTCCTGTTTTCATTTTGCATATTGCAATCAAAAGATACGAGGTGCATTCCTCATATCCTTTGATTACAGCACCTCGCGAGGAGGTGCTGCAGATGAATTATAATTAGTGTGTCAAATCCTAAACTTCAACATAAACAACACCATAAACAGTCTTTGTCACGCCGTTTTCAACATAACGAAGATAAACTGCGTAGTATCCTGTCTTATCCTGTGTAACAGCGATGCCGTTTTCGGGATTATGATACTGCTGTTTCTGTGGGTCGCCGTTTATATCTTTATATACATTTGAGGCATCTGAAAACTCATTCCAATTTGTTATCTTTTTTTCTTCATCGCCGATATAGGCAATTGTTGCCTTTGTAACTTCATGACCGTTACAGTTTATAACAATATCTGCGCCGTCTGCAACCGCTTCGGGAAATGTTGCAAGAGCTGTATCTTTTACCTCTAATGTTCTGTATATTACAACCTCACTACCGTTGTCATCTATATAACGGATATATGCCGCATACCATCCATCCTGACTTTGCAAAAATTCTGAGCCGTTTGAAGGACTATGATACTGTTGCTTTTGAGGTTCGCCGTTTATATCTTTATATACATTGGATGCCGCCATAAACTGTGACCATGTACATATTTCCTTGTTCTTGTCGCCGATGTATGCAATCGTCATCTTTTGGACATTAAAACCGTTATCGGAAAGAACTATATATCCGGTATCAGCATTAATTTCAGGACTTACAATGTTTGAACCATCCACCCATACAGTACTGTAAGTGGATCTTGCAGTACCCGCGTCATTATAACGGATGTAAACAAGATAATATCCATCATGCTTTTGTTTGAACAGTTTGCCTCGCTCAACATTGAAATACTGTTGCATTGGCGGATCACCGTTCACATCATTGAATACATTTGCGGCTTCCATAAATCCGTTCCAGTCATAAACTGTCTTTTCCGTTGTTCCGATATAGGTGATCGTAACCTTTAAGATTTCATATCCTTCATCGGCAATTGAAATATTTCCGTCCTGTGAGCCTTGTGCTGAAGGCTTAATAATTTCATCGGTGTTATCCACATAAACCGTATTATAACGAACGACCTTGTCGCCGCTTTCATTGGTATAACGAACATAAACCGCATAATATCCGTCAATATCCTGTGCAAAACGGTTTGTGTTACCGAAATTGGAATATTGCTGTTTCTGAGGATCTCCGTTTATTTCCTTATATGCATTTGAAGCCTGTGCAAAGGAAGCCCAGTCGGTGATTTGCTTGTCATTGTCACCGATATAAGCAACGGTAACCTTGAGCAACTCATTTCCGTTTGCTTCAACCACAATTCTGCCTCTGTCGGCAGTAACCACAGGAGCCGAATCGACTGTGAATGTTACATATTCGGACACCGTTTTGCCTGTGTGTGGATCGGTATACTTGATGTATGCCACATAGTTACCGTCTACGCTGAATTCTTCGCTGAATTCCGTGAGATTCGGTTTTCTTACATATCCTTTTTCGGTGTTGATGTCGCTATAGTGCTTGCCGTCTTCAACGAGTCTGTCCCAGTTAACCTTGTGGCTTTCAAACACCTCTGTGCCCACATATGCATAGCCTACCGTTGCAGGTATTCCCATTTCATTCACCATAATAAGCGTGTTATCATCAAATGATAGCCACGGAAGCGGTATCGTGTCTGCCTCACCTGCGACAGTAAACAGATAGTAGTAAGAGCTTACATTTTCACCTATTGTATACTTAACATAGGAAACATAGTTACCCGCCTTATCAAAGGACTGTGAAGTGAAGTTTTCGTATACTTTATATCCGTTTTCACCATTTATTTCTTCAAACTTTCTGCCAACATAAACCATTCTGTCCCAGTCAACATTCTTCGCATCAAAGACTGCCGAGCCGACATAGGAAACACCAACTCTCAGGGCAACCTCCGACTCATCAACAAGCGTCAGAGTTTCTCCGTCGAAGGAAAGTTCCGGAATTGAAGGCGTAACGGGTTCTTCAGGATCTTCATTCTCAACAAGAACAAATCTTGCTGTATATGTTACGTTTGCCGTTACATTTTCAACTGTAAATTCTTCTGTTTCGCAGACCTTTGTATCACCGTCAAACCAGCCGATAAATTCGTAGCCTTCGTTTGCTGTTGCCGTAAGGGTTACGCTTTGACCTTCCTCAACAGTTGCAGTGCCTTCCGCAACACCGCCGTCGGTTGCATTTGCCGTTATCGTGTATTTGTTTACTGGATCGGGCTGTATTTCTTCAAGCTTCGCTGTATAAGTCTTTCCGGCTTCGGGAACGAAGGTATAGGGATTATCCGTTGAAATAATTTTTGTCCCGTCGTGCCAGCCAACAAAGCTAAATCCGTCGGGTACGGAAACATAGAGAGTTACTGTTTCGTCTTCGTTTTCGACAATATCTATTGTACCGCCGTTTTCAACTTCGTATTTGGGTTCTTTTTCGGGCTGAGTGCCTTCGTATGTAACCACTCGGTTGTCGGCTGCCCAGTCATATACAAGAAGATTTTCCGTGGCATTAACGATTGTTGTCGGCGTTTCCGATACTGCTCCAAACATACCTTGGGATAATGCTGCGTCATTCCATCCATCTCCGAAAACAAAGGTAGTCACTGGTACTCCATACGCAAATTTGCTAAAATCTTTGACGTTTGGTGAAACCTTAAAACTACTCAAATCAAGTGAATCAAATCTGTCACTTTCCCTTCCGCA
>JAZSCL010000219.1:0-12189 GCA_045602905.1 Acutalibacteraceae bacterium | reverse complement strand
TCATCCGCACCTCCGTCATATATTGTCCCTTCATCTAAATTTATATGAATCGGATAATCCTGCGATGGTGCAAACTCAGGCAAAGCTATGTCTGAAGCTATAAATCTGCAAGCACTCATACTTTCACCGCCCACATCATTCTGTTACAATAACGGTTATACCTAATGAAATATACTTTTCAAGAATGGCATTTACGGTTGCTTTATCTTCTTCCGATAACACTAAACTTTTTCCGTCGATGCCTTGCTTGCTTGAAGAATAACTTGTCACATCAGCGAAGTTGTACTTATTTAATGTTCCGCTATTGGAATCATAATATGTCCAATAACCTTTAAGGTTAATAACACAATCACTTTCACACTCGGTAGGTTCTTCTTTCCAAACATCATTATTGATTATTTGTGATAATTTGTTTGCGTCATCATCAGTTATTTCAACGGGCAGTTTAAATTCTTCTCTGCCGATTTCTGAAACGGAATTTTCTGTTACTTTTATTGTTTTGTAATTTTTGTTAGATTCATAATACCGAGATACAAAATCTAAAAATTCAGGTGTTGAAAGATAAATACCTTCATACGGGATTTCAATATAAACAGTATCCTCATTATAAATAAAATAACGATGTTCCCGATCTTGGGTTTTAACTACGATTACATAAAATGGGGTTGCGGTGGGATAGTCATTCAGACTTTGTTTTCTGGTCGGTTCAGCTTTGCTGATACCCGAAATCAGTTCTTTAAACATTCCCTCGCTTACTGCGATTTCATCTTCATTGTTATAGGAAAGCGATGCCGAGACTACGTTTTCAACGGTTGGATATTTAATATGTTCTGCTTTAGGGAATATGCTGTTGAATACAGAATAACCGCCTATAACTGCAATTGTCGAAACAAGAACAATGCAAATTATTGCTATGCGTTTTTTCATATTATCACCTTTTCTTTAATCGTCACTATATACAAAAACCTTGGTTAAATAAAGCTCTCAACAATATAAAGCTTATTCAAATTATTATCCCAAAAAATTATTATTTCGCTGTTATCATCTTGAGATTTACTCCAAGAGCAGCATTTTGAATAATCGGGTCTTTCATCCGAAGGAACATCAATTTCATCAAGCCATACTTCTGCCGCTTCACGGGTTGTCGGATAGAAATTGGTTTTATGCTCGTTGGGTGTCCAAGCAAACATCAAATCAATATAGTCTTCATACTTGTATGAAAAAACGTGGTATCGGACACCGTCACCGTGAAAACTCGCACCCGAATCTTTTTCATAAGTTTCGGTTAATACTGCTTTTATAGGAAGTGATATACCCCAGTTTGATTTTATAACAGAAGAGTAGGAAGGAAATAATCTTGAAATGCCGAATACAGCAAGAATAACCATTAAAACGGTTACGGTTAAAACAGCTTTCTTTTTCATGCAATCATACTCCTTTGTAAAATTGGAATTTGTCAATCGTTTCTTTCTGTGCCGTCAAATGCATTTCGTTCAACATAAGCCATCATTATATTATTTCTCCAAGTATGTCCTACCAGTAGCAACAACATAGCGGCGGCAACAAGAAAGGGTAAGGTTAAAATAATACCCATCACAAGAACTGTGATAATCCCTATGCCCCAACAACACATAGCAGCAATATGTTCTTTCAACCACTTTTTCTTATAAAATGCTATCTTTTCCTTAAGAGTAAAACAACTCGCTTTGATGACTTGTCTAAGATTTTCTTCTGCTGCTACTTTGTACTCTTCCTGAGTTAGTCTCTTTCCACTCAAAAGTTCGTTAATACTAACATCAAATAGTTTACTCATAGATAACAGCATTTCAGCCGAGGGTAAATATGTTCCTGTTTCCCAACGTGATATTGTTTTGTTAGTTACGCGTATTATTTCGCCTAGCTTTTCCTGAGAAAGTTCGTGTTCCTTTCTAAGTTGTGCTATAAACTTTCCTATCTGTACTAAATCCAATTGATTCACCTCCAAGAATGTTATAGCAAACATTTACCTTTCTGTCTTTACCATAAATAGCGAATGATTAGACATTCTTTTTGATCTCACAATTTGCTTTGTAAATTCTTATTTGTCAATACTCACACTAAAGCAATCATCATATTGATTAACTACACTTTCAAAAAACAAAATATCATCGTCAGATACTCTTTCCATATACATTTCTGTGCCGTAATGAGCGCTGCAAAAGAAGCATTTTTCGTTTTCAACATTTATTGTGAAATACTTTGTCATCTTGTTGTATATGCTTTTATCACTTGGTTCATCCGACAAAAGCTCTGCAAAAAGTTCTGAAGTAACAACACCTTTAACAGAAACCTCGTTCCTATCTTCCGTAGGATTACCATACAAAGATGCTTGATGGATTTCATCAAGTTCTTCTTTCCAACATCTGATTTCAAAAGCATCTCCTACATTAACAAAATGCTCAACGATCTTTCGCCACCAATCAGACGATATTCTGTTATCTATCATCTGTAAACTGATTCCTCCCATAAAGCACCTCCATAGAATTATTTGATACAGAAATTCCCAATAAAATCGTATCATAAAAATATGAATTTTTCAACAAAAGGAAAATGTAAAAACTTCTTGACATTTGTTTCTGAAATCCATATAATAAAGATGTAAAGAGTTCTTTACTTTTGGAGGTGTCAATATGAAAAAATTTTTCAAAAAATTAGGCTTTCACAAAATGGATGAAATGGAACAGCATATTGCTTTCAAAGCACAGCGAAATGCTTTTGTTTTTCTTGAGTTTGCATTGATAATATGGGCTTTTTATGAAAGCTATAAGGTTTTGGCGTATCACACACACCTTAATATTTTACCGTCAATGCTTGCAACAGGCGGATTGATTATCCAAAATGTGTCACAGTTAATAATGACCCATAATGCGGTAAAAGGTGATGAAGAATCACCCAAGGCTTCACCATTATTCAAAACAGTCTTGATATGTATTATCGTTTCGATAATTACCCTTATAATTTTAAATATGGTAATTATGTTTTGGGTGATGAAGTCATGACAAACAGAATAAAAGAATTACGAAAGCAACACGGATACAGACAAGAGGATTTGGCAGAAGCATTAAATGTATCCCGACAAACGATTATTGCAATCGAGAATGATAAGTATAATCCTACTCTTGAATTAGCAATGAAACTTGCACGGTATTTAAATACAACAGTAGAAGAACTCTTTATTTTAGAAGCGTGACATAAAAAATCCGAGGTTTGTACGACCTCGGATTTTTCTTATCTTGGTAAAGTTTTTTACAATAGTTCGGTTTCAATATTTTCGTTTTCTTAAATGATTTTACATCCATAAGTTTATATCTCTTTTTCAAAAATTAAGTCAAGTTCTTGTGTGTGACCTGTGCCACGCTGTTTTGTGGGGATATATCCAACATATCTCCAACCTTGCTCGGCTCGTTTATTAATTATTGAGCGATAATCTTCAATCGAATAAATATTGCCTGAGCCCAAACCCCAACCGCCGAAATCACATCTGACGGTTTCGTATTCGTATTTATACATCATAGTTTACCTCCAGAGCGAGTCATCTCCATAAAGCAGATTTCCGTCTTTATCGAAAATTGTTTCACCGCCAAATACTGTTTCAGCCTGAGCACCGTTTTCAGATTCAATCCAATAATGAGCAAGAGTTTTATGGATATAGCCAAGTGAATCTTCAGCAATAACATATACTTTCAGTTCATCACCGTGAGCCACTTCAAAAGATTTAACATATTGTGTGTTATAAACTTCTCCTGATTTACGAACATCATCAGTAATATCTTTTCTGCTGATTTCTTTGCCGTTCACTTCTTCAACAAGTATAAATGATGTAAATGTGATAGGCGCATTTCCGTAAGCAGGTTTTGAAGAAATTCTGAAACCGGCATCAACCTGTAATTTTCCGTTGCTTAATTTAGATGATGCAGACATATCAGCTTCCAAAGTGGGCAAATGACGAGTAAACATGTAGGAAATATCTATTTCATCCAAGTATTCGGTTTTTGTTCCTTCTTCTGATTTGATAGTGAGTAGCGGCCATTGATTGTAGTCAACAAACAAACCTACATCAATAGTTCCCGTGAACTCACTTTCGTTTCTTGATAACGGAGCAGTAACTCCATCCACCGTAACAGATAGTTCCATATCATCAGTAATCGTTTTAGGAACAACGGTCAAAATAAGTTTTACACTTTTCATATCTTCGCTTGGATCTCCGATAGAAAAGTCAACTCCAGATATAAGACTTGCTTCTTCTTTTAATTGTTTGTCAACATTATTGTAAATAGAATTAATTTCATTTCTTAACATTTGAATTTCTGAATCAAGATTGGAGTTTTGACTTTTGAGCTTTTTCACATCATCTGTAAGTGCTCCGATTTTGATAGCACCCAACACAAGAAAAACGGTAAGAATTATAACGATTATTCTGTTAGCATTAGTTTGTTTCTTGTTTTCATCCATAATAAAACCTCCTTAAAATCTCACAGACAAATCCAATCTCTTACATAATAATTATATCATACCGATATCATAAATTTCAACATATATAAATCGAGATGGGTTAATTGGTAAAAAATATGACCATCAAACAATTTGTGGCATTTGTCTTAGCGAGCAATGGATTTGAACGTACAAATCCGCAATTAAGGGGTTTTACCCCTGATACCCCGTAGGAAAAAAGAAGCATAAAAAGAAACTCAGGTGCAGCAGAAATTAAATTCCGTTGCACCTGATTTTTTAAAAAATGATTATACTGTAAAAATCAACTCATAATTAACAATCTCTCTTGCCCGTGCTTCTATGTTATTTATACGAGCAACCCATTCCATTTGGTTGTCTGCTTTCAGTTGTTCCGTTATGCCCTCATTGACCTTCATCTTTTCTACCAGCCGAGAAAACATATCAGATGCCTGTTCATCAACCTCCGCAAGATGAGTCCATAATGTTCCGTTCATGAGCATAATATTAAACTGTACTCGTTTATGTTTCATAAGATAATCCTTGTGTTTCAGTCCCCATACACCGAGTGGCTTGCTTGCTTCGGCAGATAATGTTATATTCGGGATTTTGTAATCGCCGACCATTCTGTATGTGCCACCATTGAGTTCAAATTTTGATTTCATAAATAAAACCTCCTGTTATTTGGTAACTTTATTCTACCGCATAACAGAAGGTAAGTCGAATGTGTGGATTGAGTAATTTAGTTATCAAATCCTAATTATAGTTAGTTTACCATTAATTTCTCTCTTTATAATTTTATATGGGATTATGAGAATAAATAAAGTTATGTTGGTTGATTGAAAATGTGTTGATATATTTAACAGTTTTTGATATAATTTAAATAGATTTTTATACGCAAAGGTGTATTTGGTGATGAGCGAGAATGTTTTGTCTGCATTTAAAGATGAATTGGGATATGTTATTGCTACAAATCAATATGTAGAACTATCGGTTAGAATAACTGAAAAAGATTATAGTTCAGTTTTAAAAAATGATTTGCAGGGTTTAGCAAGAAGTGTAAATTTGAATGTATCTACTCTTGTAGAAGATTATATGAGCAGAATCAGCAAGAGTTATATTGTGAACATACATTCTTGTTTTGAAAATTTTCTTAAAACATTTAAACAGTTACCCGGCTCTCCCACCAATATCACCGAATTTGCAAAAAAAGCTGATGATGATTGGTTGGAATGGACACTGAATATTGCTATTTCGAACATTGAAAACGATATTAAAAATGATATATTCATTTGTGAATACTATCGTTTGATTAGAAATAGCATTGTTCATAATGGAGATTTTTCTGCAACGACAAAAAGCAAACGTGCTTTAATTAAAACTTCTGATAATTCAAGATTGAATGCTCCCAATGATTTGTATTCTCTCACTTTTGACGATCAAGTTTTATTTTCAAGAGCAGCCTACAATGTTGCAAAATACATTTTTATTAATAGTCAGTATGACATAAATACTATTATTGAAACCTATAAAGAAAGCTTGCTTGACTTAATTAAGCCTTTTCAAGAGCCGGGTTCTAATTCAAGAGCGGCAAAAAAATTAAAGCATTTTATTGGTTTATCATATCCTGAATTCACGAATGTGAACTGGGAACACGAGGTGGCAAAATTGTTCGGTTGATCAGTAAAATGAGACATTCGCTTAACGGTAAAGCATCCCCCTTCATAAGTACATCGCTTACTTGGGGTGTATTTATGAAGGGGAAGATCGAGGTTCGAATCCTCGGTGTCTCACCATTTTTACTTGAGCTTTTCGTATGGAGGATTATAAAATGCCGGATAATAATTTACATAGCATAATTAAATTACAGAATGACATAAAAGCGTCAAAATATTTATCTGTATTTTTACCCAAAGAAAAACGTCAACAAATAAAGGAATTAGAGGCAAGTTTGGCTAATATGATTCGTTTGATTGAATCATTTAATAAGTATTTTTCTGATGCCGGATGGTGTGCATATGATTCAATGAATATGCCTCTTATGGAAAATGCAGTTAAAGCATATGAATCAGACGGACTTGATGCCGGTGAACAAATATTAATTCACTACTATCAAAACGATGTAAAAGATATTATGCATTGGTTGAAAAACAAAGCAAAACCTTTTAACGAACGATATGAATTGATTAAATGTGCGTTTGACGATCATTTCGCTGAACGTTATTATGCAAGTATTCCTCTATTTTTGATAATTATCGATGGCGCAGTTAATGATTATACTAAAAGCAAAGGTTTTTTTGCAGAAGGAACTGATGTTTCAGCGTGGGATTGCTTAGTTGGTTGCGGTGATGGTTTAACAAAATTAAAGGAAATATTTAACAAAGGTCGAAATAAAACAAACCATGACGAAATCCGTTTGCCATATCGAAATGGAATTTTGCATGGTCGGGATTTAAATTATGCGAACAAATATGTTTCCTGTAAATGTATTTCTTTGATGTTTGCTTTGGCTGATTGGATAAATATGAAAGATAGCGAGGACACTCGAAAGCAAAAATTCGAAAAAGAGTGTAATCCTCCTCCTATTTCAGAGTCGTTGAAAAAGATGCAGCAAAACGCTATTGATAGGCAGGAAATACAAAAATGGGTAAAGCGAGATATTAGAATCGGAGAAGATGTTTCTCCCTCCCCAACAATTGAGGAATGTAAGGATTTTCCGTACTTATTACCGCTAATTAATGCTTTTAATGCGTGGAGTGCCCATAATTATGGTGCATTATCTGTTTGGTTAAAAAATGTTTTCTCATATGAGCAATCTGACAAAAAACGTGCCGGAGAATGCAGAAAACTTTTCGAACACAAAAATTTTATTTCTTATGAATTGGAAGAAATAGAAGAACGTGCTCTTGCTCTAACTAAAATAGTAGTATTGGTGAAATGGGAAAGCAATAGCACCGTTCATTCTGAACACTTTGAATTTGGTTGCTCATATCAACAAGAAAACGGAGACGTTGGATACCCTTGGAAAAACAACGGCGAGTGGATTCTAATACCTTGGAAGATTCAAGGATTATATAAATAATGTTTGTATAAGAAAAATAAAGCAACAACAAACATCTAAAACAATGATATACTTTGCGATATGGATTGTTTTGTGTTTTTGTGGGGTGCGTTTTTAAGTGGATTGGGAGAGCGCTTGAATGGCATTCAAGAGGTAAGGGGTTCGATCCCCCTCATCTCCACCAAAAAAATCCAGGTCTTCGGACCTGGATTTTTTTTGCTGTAAAAGCCTCGCGGCTTTTCCGTCAGTGCGTGCCGCGTTCAGTTTCGCCACACGATTTCACCGTTAACAACAGTGGCTTTAACCTGAGACTTTATCTCCAAAGGATTACCTTCAAAAATAACAATATCAGCATCTTTGCCTTCTTTGAGGCTGCCTGTTTTGTCATCAACCCTGCATATCCGTGCCGCATCAACGGTAATGGCGCGAAGGGCAGCCTCTTCACCCAGACCTTCTTTTGCCGCAATGCCTGCACACAAAGGCAAATACTGTATTCTGGTAACGGGGTGATCTGTGGTTATTGCAACCCTGACGCCTGCTTTGTGAAGTATGCCTGCGGTTTTAAAATCCGACAGGCTTACCTCATCTTTGCTGCGAGAAGCAAGAGAAGGTCCTACAATGGCGGGATATCCGCTTTTTGCAATTTCCCGTGCGATCAGATGCCCTTCTGTGCAATGGTCAATTGTCAGATCAAGGTCGAATTCTTTGGCAATTCTTATTGCAGTGAGAATATCGTCGGTTCGGTGGGCATGGGCTTTAAGCGGAATTTTCTTTTCGAAAAGTTCTTTATAACATTCCAGGTTAAAAATCTCGTTGCCTGTCTGATTCTGTGAAAAATATTGCCTTGCCCTGAACAATTCCTCACGGATAAGCGAAGCAATTCCCATTCGGCTTGACGGCATATTACCGTTAAGTCCGTAGCAGTTCATCGGGTTTTCACCAAATGCAATTTTTATTGCGGCAGGTGCAAGAACCGTCATATCGTCAATGCATCGGCCGTGTGTTTTAATAAATGCAAATTGTCCGCCAATCGCATTGGAACTTCCGGGACCCACCATAACGCCCGTAATCCCGGCGGCAACCGCATTATGAAAAGCACTGTCCATTGGGTTTATACTGTCTATTCCTCTTATGGCAGGTGTTATCGGGTTTGTGTTTTCATTGCTTGTATCATTTTGCGACGATTTTTTATCTTCTGCAATTCCTATGTGACTGTGCGCATCAATAAATCCGGGATAAACATTCAGATTTTCGGCATTAAAAACTTCCGTTCCCGCTGACGGAGTAATTTTCTTTTTAATTTTTATAATTTTACCTTTATCTATCAGAATATCAGCCCGTATCGGGGCATCATCTTCCATTGTGTGTAAAAGACCGTTTGCAATCAAAAGCATATTTTTATCCTTTCAGATTTTTTCTTGTATGTATAGTTTGCCTCACAGGTGACAAACTATCCTTGCACACTTTTCAGGAGGTGAGAACGTGAATAATAACAACAACAAAAAAAACAACCAGAACAATCAGAACAACAAAAATAATCAGAACAACCAGAACAACCAGAACAATCAGAACAACCAGAACAATCAGAACAACAAAAGCAGATAATTAATCTGATTTTGAAATTTTATCCGTTCCTCTTTTTTAACGGTAAAAGTTCTGTAATTCAAAAACGTACAAACATTGAACCTGTCACTTTTGTGACAGGTTTTTCTGCATTTTTCAGAGAAATCGGATGAGTGGATATTTAATCCTCAGCTGATACGTTTTTGCGTACACAACCGTACGGATTTTTTGTTTCCCCTGCCCTGCCGCATTTAACACTCAAAACTTGTCCCCACTTGAATTAGCTGAAAATATTTGTTATAATAAATTCATTATGTATAAAGGGTGAGTTAAAATGAGCAAGAAATATGTAATCAAGTACATCGCTGGCGGCAAGACCGTTACATCAAACGCAACAGAAAACGATTTTTATGCGCTCGACATTGTTGACGACGGCAAAAGATACTCCGTAACGCTCAACCCCAAAAAAACTTTTGAGCTTGTTGACTTTTATGCAGAAACTTCCTACGTTTTCAAAAACGGCGATAATTTCTTTGCAAACGGCTACCAGTCCTGGACAAAAAGCCGTGAAATGAGAAAAGACGACGTTCTTAAATCAACCATCAAACTGTCACACATTCACAGCTTTTTAAGACACTATGCAAGCATCACAAGTGACGACAGGATCGTTTCTTATTCCGAAAAGCCCGGCGAATTCCACAGCCATTGCTACACCTACATCAGAAACGGCGAAAACGTAAAACTCTGGGGTTCTCTTTGCGAAAGCACCGGTTACACCTATTTTAAGGTTAAAATGAATGACAATTATTTCGCCATTCACAAGGATGTTAAAGGCAAGAAGGTCACTGAGTCACTCAGGATTTTTGACATTGTTTATTTTGAGGGCAACTACGAAGATGTTTTTGACAACTATTTTTCAATGATGCCCATGCCCGCCACAAGAAAAGGCGCAATGAGCGGTTACACCTCCTGGTACAACTACTTCCAGAAAATTGACGAAAAAATTATTCTGCGCGACCTCGACGGTCTTGACCCCGCAAAAGACGAGGTTTCCATTTTCCAGATTGACGACGGATATGAGCCCTATGTCGGCGACTGGCTTGACTACTGCGACAAATTCCCCAACGGAATGAAATTCATCGCTGATAAAATCCACGACAAGGGTTACCTTGCAGGCATCTGGATTGCACCTTTCAGCTGTCAGAAGGTTTCAAGAATTGCAAAAGAGCACCCTGACTGGCTTATCAAAGACGAAAAGGGCAAGCCTCAGCTCGGTTGTATTGCCTGGGGCGGCGCATATACACTTGACATTTACAACGACGAAGCAAGAGCTTACATCAAAAAGGTTTTTGACGTTGTGCTCAACGAGTGGGGCTATGACATGGTAAAGCTCGACTTCCTTTACAGCGAGTGCGTTACACCCAGAAACGGCAAGAGCCGCGGCGAAATCATGCACGAGGCAATGCAGTTGCTCAGAGAATGTGTCGGCGACAAGCTTCTGCTCGGTTGCGGAATTCCGATGAGTGCCGCAATCGGCGTTTGCGACGCTTGCAGAATCAGCTGTGACGTTGACCTTACTTACAAGGGCAAGATTTACAATCACATTCACGTCAGCAACGAAATGCTCAGCGCACAAAGTGCAATCAACAACTCCATTTTCCGCCGTCACCTCAACGGCAGAGTGTTTATGAATGACCCCGACGTTTTCTTCCTGAGAAACAACAACCTCAAATTCACATGGGAGCAGAAAAAACTGCTTGCAAAAATCAACAACCTGTGCGGCAACGTGCTCTTTGTTTCTGACAATGCGGGTGATTATGACGCTGAGCAGATGCGCCTTCTCAAACACTATTTCAAGAAGACAGACGAAAAAATCATCAGTGCCGAATACACCGACAAGGACGTTATTGCAATTGTGACGGAAAAAAATGGCAAAAAGGAAGAGTTTGTTTTCAACATCAAAAAGGGCGAAGTGCTCAAAGACAAAGCTTTATAAAATAAAAAAACAGCCGCGATTCCCGACGGAATCGCGGCATTTTTTATAAACTTACGAAAGAGCTTCAACTGTCTGAATCAGTTCTTCATAAAAAGCGAAAAGATTTTCTTTATTTTCAAAACCGTTTGTTGTTTTGCAGAAATCGTAGTGGTCATAGCCGACAAGTGTGGGCATTGTGTACCATTTGCCCCTGACGCACGCAGAAGAGGCTGTAAACTCGGCGTGGTTATTTTCATCGCTTGAAGGATAAAGTGCGCTGCGGAGCGGCACAATGCCGTCGCTGGGTGTCCAGCTTTTGTCAAGAATTGTTCCGTCAACAATCATTCCGCGTGAAAGTGAAATGAGCGGAACGGTCAGAAGGAAAATCGGGAAAATTTTAAGCATCGGCTGTTGCAGACCGAGGAAATTTTCAGTTGTTGCCTGCGTTGTGTATGAAAGATAATAGGTTTCAGGCACCGTCCTGACATAGCTGTTAAGCTCCGCCGCACCCGCAAGAGTCATATCCTTGCCGCAGTGGTCATCCGACAAAATGCAACGGATGCAGTTAAAAATATCAAGCTTTACTTTTTCACCGCTTGCAGGGTCAACGGAAATTCCCCACTGGTCAAGCATCGGATCCATACCGAGAAAGCCTGTTTTTGCATCAAAGTTCATCATAAAAGCAATCATCACGGCAGGGAAAATAAGGTCAGTTGCATAATTGGAAACAATTGTGCCGTCGTGCGGTGCCGAAAGAGTGATGCAACAATTGATTGCACCTGCATTTCCGCCTTTGAAAAGGCCGCTGCAAGCTTCGCCCGAAACCGCCTGCTCGGCAGGGTCACCGTAGGCAAGCAGATGTGTCAGCATTCTGACGGTTGCGCCGCCGAAAGAGTGACCGATGAGGTTGATTTTATCATTTTTGTAATTCCACGGCTCACCCATTGTTGCCTTGCCCGTGTAATCACGGCCGTAGCGTGCGTGACCGCATTTTTCCGAGTGTGCCTGACCGTAGTCAACAACGGTGCCCGTAAGCTGAGCATAAAGCTCACACGCCCTGTCCCACGCACTGGAAAGACCTCCGACCGACGGATAATAAACG
>JAZSCL010000218.1:0-6001 GCA_045602905.1 Acutalibacteraceae bacterium | reverse complement strand
GCGGCGACTCAGCAGCAGCTGTTAACACACTCGGCTTCGGCGATAAGATGACTCACATCTCAACCGGCGGCGGCGCATCACTCGAATTCCTCGAGGGTAAGGCTCTTCCCGGCATTGAAGCAGTTAACGATAAATAATTTTGGCGAATTTTGACTTTCTCGTTCATGTATCATGATATGCTACTCTCGTTGCGAAAGCCAAACCTCATCCAAAATCCGTTATCATTTTTAAATGATTAATAAAGAAATACTTCCCAAACGCAAGCATAATCGGTTGAACGGTTATGATTATTCGTCTGTAGGTTCATATCATATAACAATTTGCACCAAAGATAAGAAAAATATATTTTGGAACAACGTAGGGGCGACCTGTGGTCGCCCGCAATATAAATATAACTTATCTGCGTACGGCAGAATTGTTGATAATGAAATCCGAAAAATTCCTGAGATATATCCTGCACTCAAGATTGATAAATATGTTGTTATGCCAAATCATATCCATATGCTTATTTCGATTTTGCCCGATGAATTCGGGCGACCGCAGGTCGCCCCTACAATATCAAGAGTAATAAAGCAATTTAAAGGGTCAATCACAAAGCAAATCGGTTTTTCTGTTTGGCAAAAAGGATATAATGACCACATTATCCGAGGTCAGCAGGACTATGACGAAACTTGGCAATACATTGACGAAAATCCGTTAAAATGGTTTTTGAAAAAAGATGAAAGGATGTAATCCAAATGGATAAATCACTCCGCAGACCTGTTATCGCAGGTAACTGGAAAATGAACAACAATCCCGAGCAGACAAAGGCTCTTATCGAAGCTATGAAGCCCCTTGTTGCAGATGCAGACTGTGATGTTGTTATCTGCGCTCCCTATATTGACCTTTACGCAGCAATGGAAGCTGCAGCAGGCTCAAACATCAAAATCGGTGCTGAAAACTGCCACTGGGCAGAAAAAGGCGCTTTCACAGGCGAAGTTTCAGCTGAAATGCTCAAGGCAGCAGGCGTTCCCTATGTTATCATCGGCCACTCCGAAAGAAGACAGTATTTCGGGGAAACAGACGAAACAGTCCGTGACCGTGTAAGAGCTGCTCTCAACGCAGGTCTTAAGGTTATCCTTTGCGTTGGTGAAGTTCTCAAGGAAAGAGAACTCGGCATCACAGCAGAAGTTGTAAGAATGCAGACAAAGGTTGCTCTTTCAGGTGTTTCCGAAGCTGAACTTGCAAACATCATCATCGCTTACGAACCCGTTTGGGCTATCGGCACAGGTCTTACCGCAACTCCCGAGCAGGCTAACGAAGTTTGTGCTGTTATCCGTGCTCTTATTGCAGAGCTTTACACAAAGGATGCTGCAGACAAGTTCGTTATTCAGTACGGCGGTTCAATGAACGATGCAAACGCAGCAGAGCTTCTTGCTCAGTATGATGTTGACGGCGGTCTTATCGGCGGCGCATCACTCGTTGCAGAGAAGTTTGCAGCAATCGTTGCAGCAGCTTCAAAATAATTTTTTAACACAGTGGCGGGAATGGTGAATCCGTTCCCGCTTTTGTATGGAAAGGATAATAGATATGAGCAAAAAACCTGTTCTTCTTTGCATTATGGATGGCTTCGGCAGAAATGACAGCGACTACGGCAACGCAATCGTAGCCGCAAAGACTCCCAATCTTGACAAAATCATGGCTGAAAATCCCATGACATATATCGGCGCATCGGGTATGGATGTTGGTCTTCCCGACGGTCAGATGGGCAACAGCGAGGTTGGTCACACCAATATCGGTGCAGGCCGTGTTGTTTATCAGGAGCTTACAAGAATCACAAAGTCAATCAATGACGGTGATTTCTTCAAGAATGAAGCACTTCTCGGAGCAATCGAAAACTGCAAAAAGAATAACTCCGCACTTCACCTTATGGGTCTTCTTTCCGACGGCGGCGTGCACAGCCACAACACCCATCTTTACGGTCTTATCAGAATGGCAAAGGATATGGGTCTTGAAAAGATTTTTGTTCATTGCCTTATGGACGGACGAGATGTTCCTCCCACATCGGGCAAGGACTTTGTTGCTGACCTTTATAAGAAATGTGCTGAAATCGGCGCAGGCAAAATCGCAACAATCATGGGCAGATACTATGCAATGGACAGAGATAACCGTTGGGAACGTGTTGTCAAGGCATACGATGCAATGACAAAGTGCGAAGGTGTTAAGTTTGATTGCGGTTGCGAAATGATTGAAGAATCATATAAAAACGAAGTTACTGACGAATTCATTGTTCCTGCAGTTTCAAAGGATGCACAGCCTGTTTCGGATAACGATTCTGTTGTATTCTTTAACTTCCGTCCCGACAGAGCAAGAGAAATCACAAGAGCATTTGTTGACGGTGAATTCAACGGCTTTGAACGTGAACAGCTCAAGGGTCTTTACTATGTCTGCATGACACAGTATGACGCAACAATGCCCAATGTTAACGTTGCATTCAAGCCTCAGACTCTTGACAATACTTTTGGCGAATACCTTTCAGCAAAGGGTATGACTCAGCTCCGTATTGCCGAAACAGAGAAGTATGCTCATGTAACATTCTTCTTCAACGGCGGTGTTGAAAAGCAGTATGACGGCGAGGACAGAATCCTTGTTAAGTCACCTGCAGTTGCAACCTATGATATGCAGCCTGAAATGAGTGCATACGAAGTAACCGAAAAGCTTCTCGAAGCTATCGGAACAGATAAATATGATGTTATCATTCTCAACTACGCAAACTGCGATATGGTTGGTCATACAGGCGTATTTGATGCAGCAGTAGCAGCAGTTGAGGCTGTTGATACCTGCGTTGGCAAGATTTGCGATGCAGTTTCCGCAAAGGGCGGCGTTATGCTTATCACTGCTGACCATGGTAACGCAGACAAGATGTATGAGCCCGACGGCTCACCCTTCACCGCACACACAACAAATCCCGTTCCCTTCGTTGTTGTTGGTCATGACTGCAAGCTTAAGGAAAACGGCGGCAAGCTTTGCGATATCGCTCCCACAATGCTCGATATCATGGGCATTGAACAGCCTGCACAGATGACAGGTGAAAGCCTTCTTGTTAAATAATTTCCATTAATAAAAATTATCACCCTGCACACTTTTATAGTGAAGGCAGGGTGATTTTTTATGGTCAGACGCAGAAAATTCATACGGATTATATCATATTTAACGGCAGTTTGCGTTGTTTTTGCCATCGGCGGAATTTTCACAAGCCATGCAAAGACCGAGTATGAAGAAACTCTTGAAAAGGTTCGGTTCACGAGCCTTGTTTCACTCTGCGAATACTGTCATTATATCAGCTCTGGTCTGCGGCTGCTTGCGGTTTCGGCAGACGATGCGCTGGCGGAAAACTCGGCTTTTGTTTGCTCGAAAGCAACGGCGGCGCAGAGCAGCTTATCCGCTTTTGACACCGAAAAAACAAAGAATATCAGCCGATTTATAAGCGGGGTTTATGATTTTGCGGAAAGCTTTTCGGGCGTCGGGAATCAGCGTGATTATGCAAAAAGGCTTTCTGAATATGCCCGCGAAATATATTATCACCTCAGCGATTTATCAACGGGAATCGTTGGCGGAATGTATTCTCTTTCGGAATTCGGGAGCGTGTATTTTGCTGATGAAAAGCCGTATTTTGAAGATTATCTTGATTATTCAAACGGCAAAGAAAAGGACATTTTTTCAATAGTTTCACCTGCGGCGGCAACAAAGCAAAGCTTTTTCTTCCTTAACGGAAAAGAACATATATCCGCTGATTCCGCAAGAAAAATTGCGAGCGGATATATAAAAATATATTCTTCTTTGTGGCGGGAAAGCGAAGCTGACGGAGATATTGAGGTGTATTCTTTTTATCACGGTGATACGGCGGTTGAACTTTGCAAAAACGGCGGTATTCTTTGCAGACTTGTTAATCCTTTGCCGTGTCATGCAGCGGAATTCGGTGTTGAAGATGCTGTGAAAAAAGCAGAAAAGTTCATTTTAAAGTGCGGTTACAAAGATTGTGTTGCGGTCGAAACGGAAAAATCCAAATTCACGGTAAGCTTTATTTTTGTGCCGAGAGTAAACGGAATTTTGTTTCTGACGGCAGAAATCAGAGCCGAAGTCTGCCTTGCAAGTGGAGAAATAACATTTTTTGACGCATCGGAATTCATAAAAAAATACCGCACCGATATTTATGCCGATACGGAGATTCCCGATTTTTCGGACAGACTGCCGCCGAATCTGACTATGGAAAAAGCCGACATCTGCTATGCAGACATCGGCGGCAAAGAGCAAATCTGTTATATTGCGGAATGCATTTTTGAGGGCGAATATGTGAGAGCATATATTGATTACAACACGCTCAGGGTTTTGAGGATTGAATGAAATTTTACATCCATTATGTAGGGGTCGATGCCCACATCGACCCTCTATACATATTATTCGCCAAAGATACAATATTTCTGATATTTGTCAATCATTGCAACATCGGCAACGAGTTCAAAATAAAGTCCGTCGGCACGGTATTCCTCGGCAAGAATAACGCTGTCTTTGCGGAGAATAGCCGCCGCACCGCCGTCGGAATAGGGAATAAGCATTTCTGCCCTTGCTCTTGTGGGCGGAAGCGCTTTTGATATTGCGTCAAGAAGCTTGTCGAAGCCCTTTTCTTCAAGTGCGGAAATCATAACGGAATTCGGCTCAAAAAGAAGATTATCCTTTGCTTCGGGAAGGTCGCATTTGTTGAAAACGGGAATAACGGGCTTGCCCGAGCATCCCAATTCTTCAAGCAAATCATTGGTAACTTTGATGTGCTCGCCGCATTCGGGGTCGGAAGCATCGCACACGTTGAGAATAACCTTTGCACAAGCCGCTTCTTCAAGCGTTGATTTGAAAGCCTCAACAAGATGATGGGGGAGTCTGCGGATAAACCCTACGGTATCGATAAGCATAACCTTTCTGCCGTCAGGGAGAGTGAGTGCTCTTGAAGTGGGGTCAAGGGTTGCGAAAAGCTTATCCTGAGCAAGCACGCCCGCCTCGGTGAGGGCATTCATAAGAGTTGATTTGCCTGCGTTGGTGTAGCCGACGATAACAACGGTTTCAACGCCGTCTTTTTCACGCCTTGCCCTTGCAAGACCTCGTCTTTTTTCAAGAGCTTCAAATTCTTCTTCAAGGGATTTTATTCTTCTGCGGATGTGACGCTTGTCGGATTCAAGCTTTGTTTCACCCGGACCTCTTGTGCCGATACCGCCGCCGAGACGGGAGAGTTTGACGCCCTGACCGGTGAGACGGGGGAGCGAATAGCGAAGCTGAGCAAGCTCAACCTGAAGCTTACCTTCATTGCTTCTTGCTCTTTCGGCAAAGATATCGAGAATCAGGGTTGTTCTGTCGATAACCCTGATTTTTGTTGCTTTTTCGACGTTGCGGAGCTGTGCGGGAGAAAGCTCGCTGTCTGCGATAACAAGGTCAATTTCGTTGTTTTCGCAGAATTCAGCCAATTCCTCAAGTCTGCCGCTGCCGAGAAAGGTTGCGGAGTCGGGCTTATCACGCTTCTGCCACAGTCTGCCGATAACCTCGGCACCTGCAGTTTTTGAAAGCTCCTCCAGCTCGTCAAGAGAGGATTCGCAGTCGTATTCGCCCGTGTCAACGGCAATGAGCACCGCCTTTTCGGGTTCTTGCTTGTTTTCGTAAAATTCCATAAATTCACCTATAAATCAAATACGGCGGGAGAAAGCTCCCGCCCTATTGAAATCAGTTGATTTTGATTGATTCTGCTTCGATGATTGCGCCTGTTCCCTCGTAGGAGATTGTAACATTATCGCCCTTGTTGAGTATAACAACCGTTTCATCTGTTGATGCTGCGATTGAGAAATATGCGGGGTTGGAATCAAGCTTGATATAGTAGTAGCTGTTGCCGCTCATAACTGCGGTTCTGATATCTGCGATAACGCCGCTTGCGGTTGAAAGCTCTTTTTCGGGTTCAACGGGAGCAGGATCAACAACCTCG
>JAZSCL010000217.1:0-4217 GCA_045602905.1 Acutalibacteraceae bacterium | reverse complement strand
CCCCGTATCATTTGGTTATTGGTTTGATAAAGCTACCGCCGTCCGAGGCGAAGGTTAAGGTTACATTTCCTAAGATTCCAAGTTCGTTATCAAAGGTCACTCGGTATTTACTGAGCCACCAAGGTGCTGCAGATGCCGTTTGTGATAGCAATATCGTTGTAGCAAGTACTGTACATATTATTCTCGTTTTCATAAGTTACGCTCCTTTCATTTTAGGCATAAAAATACCGACATACTCGAATTTCATTCATCGAATATGTCGGTATCATTTTCGAAGCATTCCATAAAGAATCTTGCTCCCAATTTGAATCCTTTTATAAAGGTTTGACATTCTGTTATTTGTATCATCTCGTCATAACAGGATTTGACCTTGTCAAATAATTCTTTTTCTTGCTCATTTAGATTTTTGAGCAATTCTTCTTCATTCTTGGTCAGTAGCCTAAACACCTTGTCAAACTTCCGTTGACTTTGAAATGGTCTTTCCATGGGATTGATATTCCCATACCAGAATTCTTCAAGCACCTTCATTTGATTTCACCTCCTTGCGACACAAACAGTATCACAAGAAGAGGCGGAAGTCAACGAAGGAATTCACCAAAAAGTTTATCTTTGTTAAGGCGTATAATATTTTAATATAGGCTACTTAACAATTTGATCTACTTTTTATTTTTATATATCAAATATGAATACACAGTCGGAATAATAACAAGTGCAAAGATTATTGCCATAAACAGAAATGTTAAATTAAACAGTCCTGACACAACCATTATTATACCGCCGTAAATCCAAAGTTTTCCTGCGAGCTTGTGTGTCTTATCCCAATTTTTTTCATCGTGTAATGTCCATGGGAGCTTGATTCCGATTGTGTAATTTTGTTTGCATTTTGGGAGAATGAAACCGAGAACTAAAAATAAAACTCCCATAAAGACAGGCATTATGCTCTCGACACTTATTTTATATCCCAATGCATTAGCATAGATACAAATCCCGCAAAGCAATGAACAAACAGGAACTATGCTTAAAACAATTGAAAACACCTTGTTATTTATATTCTTTCTTCTTGGATCGGCACTTGTTGCAATAATACATATTAAGTTCACAAGGGTCAGTATAGCAGGAAGTCCAACAACTGCAAACATTTTACTGCTGTAACCTGTAATCTCACCATTCCATCCAAAGCTTGTCGCTACATTTTCGGGAAGTCTGTCCCATACTAAAAATCCGAAAATCATCGGCAGCAATGTAATCACAGATGAAATAATAATTTTTAATTTATTCTTTTTTATCATATAACCACCTTATTCAACTTTCATCATTCTGTACCCTACACCTATATGTGTCTGGATATACTGCGGAGAATCGGGAAGTTTTTCAATCTTTTTTCTGAGTGTTGTCATAAACACACGAAGAGAACCTATATCGGTTTCCCAGCTACTACCCCAAATCTTTTCTGCAATAAATTTATGTGTAAGCACCTTTCCGACATTTTGCGACAACACGCACAGCAGCTTATACTCTGTCGGGGTGAGGTGCATTTCTTCATCATCAAGATATGCGCATCCTGCTGCATAATCTATTTTAAGCTTTCCGTTTGTAAACATTGACTCGGATGCAGCCACTTGGCTTTGATAGTTTAATCTTCTTTGTGTTACCCTGAGCCTTGCAAGGAGTTCTTCAACAGAAAACGGTTTTGTCAAGTAATCATCAGCACCGCAGTCAAGAGCCTCTATTTTATCTGAGTCCTCGCTTCTTGCGCTGATAACAATAATCGGCATATTAGACCATGAACGGATTTTCTTTATGACTTCGATTCCGTCTATATCGGGAAGTCCCAAATCAAGCAGAACAACATCGGGATTATGTGAAGATGCCTGCATAATAGCATCATTTCCGTCCTTTGCTGTTAAAAATTTATAGTCATGTGTTTTTAAGGTTGTTGAGATTAGGTTGCGTATGGGCATATCATCCTCAACAACCAAAACAGTCATTGCTTTATTCATTTATATCTACCTCCTTTATCGGCAGGGTAAATGTGAACACCGCTCCATGCGGAGTGTTATCCGATACAGTAATTTCTCCGCCGTGTGCAGAAATAATTGTTTTACAGAGCGCAAGGCCTAAGCCAAGACTTCTTCTGCTGTCAGCAATCTTATTTGCTCCCGTATAGAACATCTCAAACACCTTATCTTTTATATCATCTGCAATTCCTTTTCCGTTATCTGCAATGCTTACAGAAAGCATTTTATCATGCTTTTGTGTGCTGATAGTGATTTTTGAGCCTTTCGGAGTATATTTAATTGCATTATCAACAATGTTTATAATTACCTGAACAATAAGCCTTGCATCAACATCCACAAGGACAATATCATCATTTTCGTATATTTCTATTTTATGTTCTATACCGCTTTTGTTTATGTGATTTAATGCTTCCGCAATTATTTCATCCATAAGCTCTGCAGACTTATTAAGCTTCATATTGCCGTCTTCAAGTCTTGTAACTGATAACAAGTTTTCAACAAGATTTGTAAGCCATACGGAATCGTTATATATATCCTTATATATTTGCTGCTTTGTATCTTCATCAAAGCTTTCTCCGTTAGAGAGAAGATTATCCGCGTTACCTGATATGGAGGTAAGGGGTGTTCTTAAATCATGGGATATTGCTCTTAAAAGGTTTGCTCTCATTTTCTCGTTTTTAGCAAGTATTTCTGTTTCTTCTTTTTCACGGGCAATCTTTTTGTTTTCAAGAGAGATTGCGCACTCGCCCAAGATAGAAAGTAAAATACTGCTTTCAAAGGAGTCAATGGGATTTTCGTTTATATGAATACCGATAATTCCATAAATATTATCGTTTATTCGGATTGCATAGTATAAGAACTTTGCCTCCGGAAAGTTATCTGTTGTCGCTCCTGTCTGATGGTTATTTCTTAGTACCCAATCGGCAATGTGTTTTTCGTTCTCTGCGATTTTTCTTATCTCATCTTCATCGCCTTCAGCTAAAAAGACGTTAATGTTACCTATTGTATCATTGGCAACAGGATATATAACAATATCCCGTTTTAACAACTTCATAAGTTGATGGGCTGTTATAGAAATAATATCATTCTCACTGTCTGCACGCTGCAAAAGCTGATTCGTATCAAAAAGAATTTTGGTACGGTATGCCGATTGTGCAGATTTCTTTGCGTGATCTTTCAGTTTTATCGCAAGTGTACTTGATATGAATGCTGAAATAAACATAATTGCAAAGGTTGCAGGATATCCTTTTTCGTATGCCTTCATAGTGAAATAAGGCTCTGTAAAAAAGAAATTAAACAGAATGACACTCACAAGTGAAGATGTAAGTGCATACATTCTGTATTTAGTAAGTATTGAGATAAGTAAAACCCCAAGGATATATACGGTGATTATATTTGCTTCTGTAAATCCAAGTCCAAAAAATACATACCCAAGAAGCGTAGCTGCAATAAGAAGTCCCACACTTATAATAAGGTCACGGAAGGAAAAGAGGGACTCAATCCTTTTTTTGGGAGCAGGTGCTTCGTAATGTGTAACCTCTATACCGTCAGGGATGATGTGTATATCAATATTCGGTGCATGTGCTATCAGTTTTTCCGTCAGAGTCGGTTTTCTGATAATATGCTTTTTAACTGCCGCACTTCTGCCGACTACAATTTTTGTAACACCTGAAAGTCGTGCAAATTCAGCAATCTGGTATGGTACATCATCGCCGTTTATAATCTCAACCTTTGCGCCAAGCTGACGGGCAAGCTTCATATTTTGTTTAAGCCTGTTTTTATTTGTTTCATCAAGCGATGCAAAGCTCGGAGTTTCTATATAAATTGCAGTAAAATTTCCGGTAAAGGCATTGGCCATTTTTGCCGCTGTCCGTATAATTTTCGGGTTTGACGGTGCAGATGAAAGGCATACAAGTATATTCTCATCTGTTTCTTTTTTATGTTGAAGGTTCATGAAAACCACCCCCTGATGATACTATTTTATCATATATTCAAATTTTTCTCAATGGATAGCCGGTATTTTCTTAATTTTGGTACGTAGTTTTATCACTTTTGTTATCCTTTTCAAAATCGTAGTCATATCCCTTGTAATTTTCGTCAAAGAATTCTCCGATTTTCCCGACAACAAAATATCCGCCAATCATATAGGCTAAAACCGCAATCAATAAAATAATATCACGCATACCATCATCTCCCAAC
>JAZSCL010000216.1:0-5100 GCA_045602905.1 Acutalibacteraceae bacterium | reverse complement strand
GTGGGTTGTCGTCTTTTGGTCGTCGAAGGTGGGTTTCGGACATACTTTGCGGTAACTGAAAACATAAGAAAAACCCCACAGAAGCTATTACTTCCATGGGGTTCTGGCGGAGAGCAAGGGATTCGATTCGCGCGACTGCGGACGCTTGGTCGCTCGCGGTCACAACAGTCCACCGGACTGTTGCTCTGTACCGCTCGTCCTTCGAATCCCTTCTTAACTTCTGCAAACAAAAAAGAACAGACACCACAAGGGTATCTGTTCCTTTTTCATGGCGGAGAGCATGGGATTCGAACCCTCGAACAGGTTATAGCCCGTTACATGATTTCCAATTGCTCTTTAAAGCACTAAAGTTTGTTGGTATACATAGGGTTCTGCCCTCTCATATTTTCGTTGCGACGGCAGAAATTGATATTTTAATCATACTTGTTTCGGGTATTTATGTCACCGCTACCGTCGTCTTTCCGTCGTCGAAAGTCGTCAGCCATTGTGAAAATATCTACCCTTAAAACAGACAAAACATATACAATGAAATATACTCAAGCCTCTATCCAAGGCGGGATGTAAGCAGGAAAAAGGCGGGAGAAAATCCATAGATTTGATGCAGGTCAACAGTTCAGGCGGGAAAGCGGGAGATTTTCAATTTGGCGGGAGTTTTTTTGTGTGGTTGAAAAATGAACACGAACTCAAAAGTTCCCACCTGTGCCGCCCTCCCGCCTACAAAACAGCCTTTTTGCGATGCTCTTGACCGTTAAGCAAATAGTTAAATTTGAATAGATAGGAAGAACAAAGCGGCAACAGACACGAAATCTGTCACCGCTGAATTTAATATATTAAATTACACCTTTGAATAGTTGAACTGTATTCATACTTATTCCAAACAGTTTTTTGAAGAAATACACTATTCTCAGCCAAAGACTTGCTTCTGAATAGAAATATTCACTATCTGAAATCTGTTTTCCGTTTTCATCGGTGACTATGTGTCCGTTTGCATCAACAATATAAGCTTTGACAACAACATTGCCTGTAGATATAGATGTTACCGTGCAAGTTTTACCTGTTGATGATACATCAAGAGAAACACAGTCACTATCAGCTCTCCATTTAACTTTATACCCAGCAGGCAAATCAGGAACATTAGAATACAATTTTATTGATTCGCCGTAAGATATTGTACGATTTTGAGGCTCTGGGATTTTAAGATACAATTTAAATGGAATTTCTTTAGTTTCAAAATAATCACAATCAACGCAATATCTTTTCATCAATCCTTTGGTTGTAGAAGTTGCTTGTTTTTCTGTTTCCCAATCGGTAACATCATGTCCGTCAGCATAAATACAATTTTCATATTTCAGACCTTCACAAACCGTGCATTTCTTTAGAGTATAGCTTGATTTGAAACAGTTACCCGTAACAGTTTCAACTGTTTCGTAGTTATGTTCCATTTTGGAAATCACATCGGAATATGTAAAATTGCAAACCGAACATTCATATTTAGTAAAACCATCAGATTTACAACTTGCAGCAACGGATTCAACAACTGAAAAGTCATGTCCGAGTTCATCCGTATAATCACCAATATTTTCTGCACCGCAAACACATATATTTATATTATACCCCGGTTCAGTGCAAGTAGGTTCAACAATTCTGGTTCCGTAGCTGTAATCATGTTCTTTAAGAGCAACAGTTTCAATGCTTGTTGCGCCGCAATCTTTACATGAATATTCTTTTTTCCCTTCGGATATACACGTTGCTTTTATATCCGTTAAAAGCTGATATGAATGTTCAGTTATATCAACGTAACTGTCAACATATTCGTATCCGCAGCCGCTGCATGTATGCGTCGTAAATCCCACTGTTTGACAGGTAGGTTTGGTGACCGTAACTACAAACTCATGACCCGTTGGATTTGTGTAATCATCATAATATTTGCTGTTGCACTCCGAACAATCATAAATTGTATAACCTTGCTCTGTTTCAGTTGGTTCAACAATGGTTTTACTGTAACTATGACCTTTAGGTGTACCATAGTCTTCTGTCCATATCTCACCGCATTCGCAAACATATGTATAATATCCATATTGAGTGCACGTTGGCGGAATATACGTTTTTGTATAGTTCTTATGCTCTGTTTTCTCTGTGTAATTTTCTATAAAGTTTGCATCACAGTCAATACACTTATATAAGTCATAACCTTCCTTGTCGCAGGTAGCCTTAAAAACTGTCTTTTTATATTTATGACCTTTAGGATTGATTGTTTCTGTAGATTTCAATTCGTCACAGTATACACATACAACATTTTTGACACCAGGTTCTGTACAGGTCGGCTCATCAATCATAGTTTCATATTTATGAATACTTTTTTGGCTTTGTAAATAAATTTGATATAAATTATCTGCCCATCTGTCTATATCTTCCTTTAATTTTGGCCATGCACCTTTACCATAAATATCTTCAAACTTTGCCCAAGGGTTACCATCAGAAATGTTAATAAATGATATTTCATCTATCGAATCGTCAAACGGATTTTTGCTTTGTTTAAAACTCACATTGAAATAGGTGTATTTACTGAAAGTATTACTTGCTTCGCCCAAAGATCCGGCTATTGAATCAAATTTTATAGCATTTTTTATTGATTCTACAATATTCAAAACACCATCAGTGATTGTTATTACACCTTTTAACGCTCCAATATCAAGAGAAACACCAACCAGATCACATATAGGTTGACCTACAATTCTATGAATTCCTGGTGCAGTTTCTGATATAACTTCATCTAAAACTAATTCTTTTGATGTTCCGTTAGGCGAAAATATATTTTTTAAAAATTCAATAAACTCGCTTTCAATAACGTCAGATTTTTCAGAAGCATCTTCAATATGCCTGTTTATTATTATTTCAACCAACCAACAAAAATCAGCAATAAGATTCTGAATATCAGTAATAGGCAAATCTTCATTGAATATTTCGCCTGTCAGAATTTTATATTGAAAATCATTCTTAATATCAAGATTTGATGCACTTATTTTCGAGTCATCACTTTGATTATAAATAAATCTGAGGAAATTAATTGCATCATCTTCTTCTAATGTAGGATAGTCTTCAATGAATTTTGCTCTTTCAAGATCACCAAAATGAATGTTAATTGCAGGTCGAATACCGGAACAGGCAGCAGAAGCACCCCAACCATACTCGCCATCAACATGACCCTCGTCATCAACATCGCATGTATAAGCCGAATGATCGCTGGCAGTACGCAGGCGCCAATTAATATCATAAACGCCTTGGCATTTTGCGTAATCGGAAGATTTCGTTTTTCGAATACTGTCATAAACATCGGGATTGTTTTTAAATCCGTAACTAGAATTAAGCACATCATCATAAGAAAGCAGGTAAACTTTATCGGTTGTCGATACCGAATCGTATTCCGAACATGAGTCACTGTATGCAGAATTATCAAGAGTTGTTTGCTTGATCCTGTACTGTTGTTTTGTTGAAAAAGCAGTATTATAGAAATCATAATTAAGCCATTCTCTTATGCTGCTGTTCGCATAATTATTGGCGTAACCGGAAGTTCCCCAATGTGTATCTAACTTTCCATCTCCATCAGTATCGGATGCTGAAACATAATTATTAAACGCCTGAGAATCAATGATAGAATCAGCCATAATCATTCCGGTATCAGGGTCAAGCACACGCCATTTGATCGGCTCATATTTAAACCAATATACACAATTAACATAATAACCGAATTTAGCCTGATTTGAATATCTAGCATAAAAATATTCATTATTATACGAAGGAAATGTTGTGTTATCTAAAGGATAACCGGTAACACTAGGACGGTAGAAATAAAAAACTACACCTCTGTATTTTTCTTCACCATACACGACATCTTTATAAAACATAAAATCTGATGAAGCCATACTTCCAGCACCATAATAAGGACCACCCGATCCGCTGTAATATTTATACGAAATCCATTTGCCCCCAGCCGAATTGAGAACGGATATAAGCGATTCATCAGTAACTTTGCTCTGCGGATACGAGCCAAATTCAATGATATCCCCCTGTGAATAGGATGATGCTGTAGCCGCAGAAGCATAATGATAGTTGGTGTCGGTAACTTCTGCAAATGGTATTGAACCAAATAAAATAACGGCACAAAGAATAACAGATAATACTCTCTTAAATCCTTTCATTTGTTTTCCTCCTCAAATGATATTTTTATACACTATTACTTTATCACCTTCATTCGAAAAATTCAACCTTTAGTATAAATTATTATATAAAAGTGTGTTGATTTTTTCTTGTTCAACTGTTTCGTCGTCAATTCGTCGACTTTGGGATGTTTGTAAGATAAATATATGATATGAAACAAGCCTTTGGGAATTGATAGTTCTCAAGTGCTTTGATGTTTGATAATGGATATGATTGGCACTTGCGTTACACGATACAGCATTGTTCAACGAACTTTTTGATTGTTTGGATATTTATGTTTCACGGAATGTTGTGCTTCTGCCGTTGTATACTTCGGTCATTATTTTAGCACCGAGTTTGAAGCCGGATATGAAATACTCTCGTTCTGTTTCGGACAGTATTCGAGTGTAGGCTGTTTCAAGCTCATTCATTTTATTTATGTATTCTTCGGTCAACTGACTGCATACAGACTTTGATAGTTCAGTTACTTTATAGGGTAAAAAGAGTCGACTGAATATGTTTTATTTTTAAAGTTATGAAAGAGCAGATTTTTGCCAAGACAAGGAAGAAAAGCGAAGGAATACGACCGTATTTCAAGCTTTTATGACGCAGTATTGGTGAAAATATGCCTTTCAGAACAGTATGAAGCTCGGCTCTTTTTACCCTTTGCATTTACCGTATTCAGAACCTCTCACAAAGCTTATTTCATTAGGGTTTATGTTGCCATAGTATAAATCTTCAAGTGTTATTTGTTTCATTTTTTATCACTCCTTACAAATAAAAAAGTGCAACAGGATTATATTCCCCATTGCACTTAATAGTTTTATTATTTAATTAAACTAATTGGAATTTGCCTATTTCATCCTGTTAATCTCATTTTGCAGATTCTCCAAAAATCTGCCT
>JAZSCL010000215.1:0-26873 GCA_045602905.1 Acutalibacteraceae bacterium | reverse complement strand
TGAATACAGAGATGAAAACGGCGAATTCAAAGAGCGTTCACAGCTCAAAAAAGTACCCAAGCTTGGCGCAAAGGCATTTGAGCAGTGTGCAGGTTTCCTGCGTGTTCCCGAAAGTAAAAATGCGCTGGATAACACGGGAGTTCATCCCGAAAGCTATGCAGCAGCAAAAGATTTGCTTAAGCTTTGCTGCTTTACTCTTGACGACATCGGCTCGGATGCTATTGCAGAAATCAAAGAAAAGGTTGAAATTCTCGGTGCAGATAAGGTTGCAGAAAAGCTTGGTATCGGTGTTCCCACTCTCAACGATATCGTAAAAGAGCTTATTCAGCCGGCAAGAGACCCCAGAGATGAACTTCCCCCTCCCATGCTCAGAACAGACGTTATGGATATGGACGACCTTCGTCCCGGCATGGAGCTTAAAGGAACAGTCAGAAACGTTACAGACTTCGGCGCATTTGTTGATATCGGTGTTCATCAGGACGGTCTTGTTCATATTTCGCAGATTACAAACAAATTCATCAAGCATCCGTCAGAAGTTCTTAAGGTTGGTCAGGTTGTTACCGTTTGGGTATTGTCCGTCGATACAGCCAAAAAGAGAATTTCACTTACAATGAAAGAGAAAAAAACACAGGAGAACTAAATAAGTGGCAGATAAATTCAGACAAGATTTAACTCAGGGAAGTGTTGGAAAACAGCTTATTAAATTTTCCGTACCTTTCCTGCTTTCAAACCTTCTTCAGGCATTTTATTCCGTTGCCGACATGATTATCGTTGGCAGGCTTTGCGGTACACACGGAATAACAGGTGTAAATATCGGCAGTCAGATCAATATACTTGTTACCGGTGCCGCATTCGGACTTGCTGTGGGCGGTACTGTACTTATAGCTCAATACGGCGGTGCCAAAAAATTCGATGAACAAAAGAAAACAATAGGTACTTTGTTCACGGTATATATGGTTTTAAGTGTTTTTTTCACAATCGTTATGCTCTTACTCGGTGACACATTATTAAATCTTCTTAATACCCCGCAGAACGCTTTTATCGAAGCTCAGAATTATTATAATATTTGTATGGCAGGCATGGTATTTATGTTCGCATATAATGTTATCAGCGCTATTCTGAGAGGTATGGGTGATTCAAAAAGACCTCTTTACTTTGTTCTTATTGCAACAATTGTAAACATAATCGGTGATATAATCCTCGTTGGTCCGTTCAAAATGGGTGCAGCAGGTGCTGCATATGCAACGGTAGGTGCGCAGGCACTCAGCGTTGTTCTTTCTCTTATTTATTTATTCAAAAACCATTTCTTCGTCGGATATACTAAAAACGACTTTAAAATTGACAAAGAAAAACTCAAAATGCTGCTCAAACTCGGACTTCCCTCATCAGTGCAACAGGTTGTTGTTTCTTTCTCTTTCCTGACTCTTACCGCCCTTATAAATTCACTGCCCAATGCTGATATTGCGTCAGCTTGTCAGGGAATCGGCGGAAAGGTCAATTCATTCGCAATTCTGCCTGCACTTGCAATGAGCAGTGCTGTTTCATCAATGGCAGGTCAGAATATCGGTGCAGGAGAAACCAAAAGAGCTAAAAAAACAATGACTACAGGCATGGGAATAGCATTCGCAATTTCAATTGCGGTTTTCGTTATAGTTCAGTTATTCCCCGGTCAAATTATTTCGCTTTTTGACACAAATAAGGATGTTATCGAAACAGGCGCAGAATATTTAAGATTCATTGCTCTTGATTATATTTTTGTTCCGTTTGTTTTCTGTATGAATGGTCTCGCAATCGGTGCGGGTTACACAAACTTCGCATTATTTAATGCATGTTTCAGTTCAATTCTCGTCAGAGTACCGTTTGCGTATCTCGTTGTTCAGTTTACAAATCTCGGATTCAACGGCATCGGTCTTGCAACGGGTCTTGCATCTCTGGCATCAATTTTCGTAGGCATTATTTTTGTAGCAAGCGGAAAATGGAAAACTCCCAAAATCAGAATTTAATTTTATTGACAAATATATCTTATTATGATATATTTTCTATGTAAATTTAAAAGATTTTTTGTAACTGACGGAACAGCAGATAACTGCACGGAAGCAAAAAATCTGTTTTATGCCGACCGTCTGGGCAGTCTTATCAAATCAGATAGGACTGCCTTTATTTAATTTGAAAGGATGAGAAAAATGGGCATTTATGAAATCAACAACATCGGCGAGCTTATCAAGGATAATTCCTATGTAGGCAGAGGTATCGTAATCGGAAAAAGCGCAGACGGAAAGAAAGCTGTAACAGCTTATTTCATCATGGGCAGAAGCGAAAACAGCAGAAACAGAGTATTCATTGAACAGGGTGATGAAATCATCATTCATCCCTTCGATGCATCAAAGGTTGAAGATCCTTCTCTTATTATTTATGCTCCCGTCAGAGTTATCGACAACAAGCTTATCGTTACAAACGGCGACCAGACTGACACAATATATGATTTTATCAAAGACGGAAAAACTTTTGAGCAGGCTCTTGAAACAAGAGAATTTGAACCCGATATGCCCAACTTTACACCGAGAATCAGCGGTATGATTGAATTTGCAGACGGTAATTTCACTTACAAAATGAGCATTCTCAAGAGTGCTGACGAAAAAGGAACCGCCTGCAACAGATATACATTCTCCTATCCTTCACTTGCAGGTCTCGGCCACTTCATTCATACATACAATCATGACGGCAACCCCATTCCCACTTTTACAGGCGAACCCGAAAGAGTTGAAATTCCCGATGATATCGATGAATTCACAAACCTTCTCTGGACCAACCTCAACGAACAGAATAAAATTTCGCTTTATGTTCGTTACATTGACCTTGAAAGCGGTAAATATGACAGCAGAATGATTAACAAGAATAAATAAGGAGAATAAAAATGAAAGAATTTGAACTTAAATACGGCTGTAACCCCAATCAGAAGCCTTCTAAAATCTATATGACAGACGGCAGTGAACTTCCTATCGAAATCCTCAGCGGCAGACCCGGCTACATCAATTTCCTTGATGCCTTCAACAGCTGGCAGCTTGTCAAAGAAATCAAAGAAGCTCTCGGCATGCCCGCCGCAACATCATTCAAGCACGACAGCCCTACATCTGCTGCAGTAGGTATCAAAATGAGCGATAATCTCAAAAAAGCCTGCTTTGTGGATGACATCGAAGGTCTTGACGAATCACCTCTCGCAACCGCATACGCAAGAGCAAGAGGAACAGACAGAATGAGCTCTTTCGGTGACTGGATAGCTCTTTCCGATGTTTGTGATGTTACAACAGCCAAGCTCATCAAACGCGAAGTTTCAGACGGCGTTATTGCTCCCGGATATGAACCCGAAGCACTTGAAATTCTCAAGAGCAAAAGAAACGGAAACTATAACATCGTTAAAATTGATGCGGATTATATTCCTGCCCCCATCGAAACAAAACAGGTTTACGGCATAACATTCGAACAGGGCAGAAACAATTTCGAAATCAATAACGAGCTTCTTTCGAATATTGTTACAGAAAACAAAGAAATGCCCGACAGTGCAAAGCGTGACCTTATAATTGCTCTTATCACTCTCAAATATACACAGTCAAACTCTGTTTGCTATGCAATCGACGGACAGGCAATCGGTGTTGGTGCAGGTCAGCAGTCAAGAATTCACTGCACACGTCTTGCAGGTAACAAAGCAGACATCTGGCATCTCCGTCAGCACGAAAAAGTTCTCAATCTCCCCTTCCTTGATACTGTCGGCAGACCTGACAGAGACAACACAATTGATGTTTATATTTCAGACGAATGTGACGATGTTCTTGCTGACGGCAAATGGCAGAAATATTTCTCAGAAAGACCCGAACCCTTCACCAAGGAAGAACAGAAGGCTTATCTTGCAACAATCAAAGGCGTTGCACTCGGAAGCGATGCTTTCTTCCCCTTCGGCGATAACATCGAAAGAGCATCAAAGAGCGGTGTAACATACATTGCAGAACCCGGCGGTTCAATCAGAGACGATAATGTAATAGAAGCTTGTAACAATCACGGTATGGTTATGTGCTTCACAGGAATGCGTCTCTTCCATCACTAATAAAATACAAACGGTTCGTGCCAGTGGTACGGACCGTTTAAAATAATTGAGGTGCAGAAATGAAAAAATTTTTTGCTTTATTTTTATGTCTAATATTTATTTTTCAAATCGCAGTTCAGGCATCCGCACAATTCAATGCGCCTGAACTTACAAGAGAGGAATGGGATAAAATTTACAGTTCTAACTACCCTTATAATAACCTGCCGACACTTAATGTCGGAGCAGACGAAACTTCAATCAGCCTTTGCTGGCATTCTCCTTCAGATAAAGCAATCCCTGAGGTAAGATTTTCAAAAAACAGCGATATGTCTGACTACACTCTTTTCAAAGGTATCTGTTCCGATTCTCTGAATGACAATCAGCTCGTCTGCCGTGTATCAGTAACAGACCTTGAAGAAAACACCTCATATTTTTATCAATGGAACACCGGCGACGGCTGGAGCAAAATTTATGAATACGAAACCAAATCTTTCGGTTCACATAAAGCAATTGTTGTCGGAGATATTCAGATAGCAGAGGATTATCGCACAGAGGGACTTTCACAGTCAGATATCGGCTTCACCTGGAACAATGTTCTTGCAGAGGCTCTTGAAAAAAATCCCGATATAAGTTATCTCGTTTCTCCGGGTGACAACACATCAACCGGTGAAACAGATGCTGAATGGCAGACTCTTCTTACTCCGGAAGCGTTAAGAGGACTTCCGATGGCTCTTGCAATCGGCAATCATGATAAAAAAGGCATGAAATATAACGATTACACCAATATGCCGAATGAATATTACGGAAGATTCTTTTCAGGTCTTGACCGTGACTTTTGGTTCAGATACGGTGATGTTCTTTATCTTGTATTCGATTCAACATCAGGTAATGCACCGGATCATATGGCATTTGCTAAAGAAGCAGTTAAACTCAACAAGGATGCAAAATGGAGAATAGGTGTAGTTCATCACGGTATTTACGGTGCAGGCGATTCTATCGGTGATCTTGAAACGGAAATACTTCTTTCCTCCATTTTTACACCCATATTTGAAACATACGACCTTGACCTTGTCATCACCGGTCATACTCACTCACAGGGTCGTTCGCATTTCATGGAAAACAGAAAAATTATTTCTTTTGCCGAAAGCGGTAAGACATATAAGAATCCTGAAGGTATAGTTTATCTTAATTCAAACTCCGTTTGCGAAAAGGTTGTCATGGACTATGAGGCAGAACACCTCGCTTACAGCTTCACGGAAAACGATGTAACAACTTATACAACACTTGAATTCAACGAAAACACTCTTGAACTCAAAACATTCAGAGGTGATAACAGCCTTCTTCTCGACAGCCTGACAATAGAAAAAGACATAGTTCAGAATGATGATGCACCTGATAAAACTTTCAAGAAAGTTCTTTATAAAGGCGTTGAGTTTTTGGGATTCATCTATACAATGATTGATAATTTAATCAAAAAAATCGGATAAAACTTTGCCCTTGGTCCTATTATCCAAGGGCAATTTTACTCACAGAAAGGAAAAGAAAATGAGCTTTGATATTTTCGAAAAGTCCAAAGAAAACATAATCGTGGTTGCTCACCGCGGCGTATCAGCAGGAAACATTCCATGTAACACTCTCGCTTCTTACGAAATCGCACTTAAACAAGGTGCAGACATGATTGAGGTTGATGTAAGTCGAAGCAGAGACGGTATCCTCTTTATGTTTCATCCCGGGATGGAACGCGAACATCTGAATAAAAGAATCATGCTGCCTCTTATGTCTTTCAGCAAGATTCGAAAACTTCATTATGCTAATTATGACAACACTGAAACGCAATTCGGTATTGCATCGTTTGACGATTTTCTTGAACAATTCAAAGGAAGATGCTTTATAAACATTGATAAATTCTGGGATAATCCCGAAAAAATATATGAATGCATCAAAAAGCATAATATGACAGACCAGATTGTAG
The DNA here is from genome assembly GCA_045602905.1 of Acutalibacteraceae bacterium. Lineage (GTDB taxonomy): Bacteria > Bacillota > Clostridia > Oscillospirales > Acutalibacteraceae > CAG-177. The sequence continues at coordinate 20,823 of JAZSCL010000215.1, read as the reverse complement.
TTAAAAGCAAGCTTTCAAAAAAGGTTCTTGATGTTCTTGAGGAGCTTTGTCCTGAGCTTCCGTTTCTGCCGATTGTTTCTGAGAAACATCCTGAGCATAATAATTTAATGAACAGAAACATCAATTATATCGGTGCAGAGGTTCTTTTTAAAAGTGACGACTCCCCTCTTGCAAGCGAAGAATTCATCGATATGATGCATAAAGACGGCAAGCTTGTATGGGTTAATTCAATAATCTATAATTACAAAAAACAACTTTCGGGCGGTCACAGCGATGATTCCGCAATGACCGTTTCAGAAGATTACGGCTGGGGCTGGCTTGCAGACAAAGGCTACGATTTTATTCAGACAGACTGGACAATGATGCTTATTGAATACCTCAAAAAAAGCGGAAAATATTATAAATAATAAATGATATAAAAATCATCGGTTCTGCATATAATATCTTTGCAATTTAAAGGAAGGTATATTATATGATCAGAACCGATGATTTATTTGATTTATCACACACTGCGGCATCAGGCTATTTATCGGAATTCGAATATCCGTGGCAAGCATTGAAGGGTATCGAGAATCTTATACTGATGCTCGGAAAAACACTGGATAAAAATGAATTCACCGAAATATCAAGAAATATATGGATTCATAAATCCGTAGTTATATCACCTACAGCTTCAATCTCTCCGCCATGTATCATTGATGAAGGAACAGAAGTAAGACATTGTGCATTCATCCGCAAATCAGCATTGATAGGAAAAAACTGCGTTATCGGCAACAGTACAGAACTTAAAAATGTTATAATATTCGATGAAGCTCAGATACCGCACTATAACTATGTTGGTGACAGTATACTCGGATTCAGGGCGCACATGGGTGCAGGCTCAATAACATCAAATGTTAAGTCAGATAAAAGTCTTGTTATCATTAAAACAGAAAAAGAAAAATTCGAAACAGGATTGAAGAAATGCGGTGCAATGCTCGGAGATATGGTAGAAATCGGATGCAACGCAATTCTGAATCCCGGAACAATTATAGGCAGAAATTCAACCGTGTATCCTCTCTCATGCGTAAGAGGGCTTATTAAACCAAACAGTATATATAAATCAGGAGGCATAATTGTTTCCAAAAATTAATTGGAGGTAACAGATGGGAAGATATTTCGGTACAGACGGTTTCAGAGGGGAAGCAAACGAAAGCCTCACCGCAGACCATGCATATAAAACAGGAAGATTTTTGGGATGGTACTTCAGTGAGCTGAACAAACGAAACGGTAGCAATAATAAACCAAAAATTGTTATCGGTAAAGACACAAGAATATCAAGCTATATGTTCGAATATTCTCTCGTTGCGGGTTTAACTGCATCGGGTGCTGATGCATATCTTCTTCATGTTACAACCACACCCTCCGTTGCATATACCGTTAAAACAGACGGTTTCGACTGCGGAATAATGATTTCAGCAAGCCATAATCCATATTATGACAACGGAATAAAGCTTATAAATCGAAACGGAGAAAAATACGATGACGAGCTGACAGATTATATTGAGGACTATTTTGACGGAAAGCTTTGCATTTTCGATAAAAAAATGAGCGTACTTCCGTTTGCTAAAAGGGAAGAAATCGGCAAGACTGTTGACTATATATCAGGAAGAAACAGATATATCGGCTATCTGATTTCGCTCGGTCTGTATTCATTCCGAGGATACAGAATCGGTCTCGACTGCGCTAACGGAAGCTCATGGAATATCGCAAAAGCCGTTTTTGACGCATTAGGTGCAAAAACGTATGTTATAAACGCAACCCCAGACGGTACAAACATCAACAGAAATGCAGGCTCAACCCATATAGAAGGACTTAGGGAATATGTTTTGCAGAATAATCTTGATGTCGGATTTGCATACGACGGAGATGCGGACAGATGCCTGTGCGTTGACGAAAAAGGTAATATACTCAGCGGTGACCATATAATGTATATTTCTGCTTGCTACATGAAAGAAAACGGAACACTGCTCAATAATACCGTTGTAACAACTATTATGTCAAACTACGGCCTTTATAAAGCATTCGATGAATTAGGTATCAAATACGCAAAAACTGCCGTAGGAGACAAATATGTTTACGATTATATGATGAAAAACAATAACAGATTGGGCGGAGAAGAATCAGGACACATAATATTTTCAAAATACGCATCAACAGGAGACGGAATACTGACAAGTCTGAAGATCATGGAAATCATGATTGCAAAAAAATCTTCATTGAGCAAACTTGCAGAACCATTAAAAATATATCCTCAGAAATTGGTGAATATAAAAGTTAGCGACAAACCATCGGTAATGAACGATAAAGATGTCATCAACGCAATAAAAAATGCAGAAACAGCTCTATCCGATACAGGAAGAATTCTTGTCAGAGAATCGGGAACTGAACCTGTAATCAGAGTTATGGCTGAAGCACCGACAGATGAAATATGCAATCAATATGTTAATTCAATCGCCGATATCATAAGAAAAAAAGGTTACGCAATATAAAACAAAACCTGCAGACCGAAGCCTGCAGGTTATCATTTACCATGTTACATAAATTGTAAGTCCGTCGATTGTATATGTTACATCTTGTTTACGATGGCTGTCAATCGATTCTGTGAATGCATAAAGCATTTCTTCATTCGGGAATTGGATTGAAAATTTCATCGTAAGAGACATCGGTTCGTATCTTCTGCTGTTCATCTGGAAACCGTTAATCCACCAATGCATCTGAGGAGGCTGATCAACAAGAAGTTCTTCGTTATGATATACCTGAAGAGTCATTTCCATAAGCTGATCATCTGTTGCACAGTTATAGAATGTACCGAAACTTCCGGGCTGTCTGTTATAAACACCGGCTTCAGCACCGTTTGTAATAAGATAATTACCTTTCCAGATCTGAATCATCCACTCAAGGCCATCGTAATCAAAGCGGAAACGACGTGTTACATAATTCCAGAGAAGAGGCATGGAGTTTGCTGCTATATCATAAAATACGCAGAAACCGAAATTTCTCATCCAGCTGTCAATTGTTGCATAAACAAGCATTGACTTGAGATTGAAATTGAAACCTGTTCCGACAAGACCGCTTCCGTCTTCATTCGAGCACTCACCCGTAACAACATTGATAAAAATGCCGGGATAATAGTATTCGCATCCTCCGTCTTTGAAAGTAGCCTTAAGCTTGACTTCATAAACATCAGGATCTTCAGTGGGATCTGCATAAATAAGGCATTCCTCAACAATGCTCAGATAAGCGCCAAGGAAGAAACAAGCCTTTGCAAGTGTGGGATTTCCCTGCTGGGCAAATTCATCACGCTTTTCATAAAGTTGATCTTTGATTGTAGCGGTATCAATCTGAAAAACCTTAACGGTAAGCTCTGCAAGACCATTGATATCCGGAACATTTGTAAGAAGACCAACAATATCAAGTCCGCAATGAAAATAAATATCGTTACAAGCCTCGGTTACGAAATCGTCAACAGTAACATTGAATTTTTCTCTGGGAAGGAATAAACCGCCCGTAAACACACTTTTAACAAATCCAAAGAAATTTGCGATTGAAAGAAACTGTTCTGTTGTGATAACGGGATAACCTTCATCATAAATCTTCTGCTTATATTCTTTGATATCGAACAAATCAGGTCTTGAATACTGAACCTCTGTGCTCAGGGCATAAGCAGGAAGAAAAGCTGTTACGGAAATAATAAATGCCATAACAAATGCCAGAATTTTTTTTGTAATTTTCATCGGATGTCCCCTCCAAAATAAAATTGACTTATAGATATTAACACAATATTAATAAAGTATCAACGGACAAAACATAAAAATTATCCGATTTATATACTTTTGTTATATCAAAATGCAACAAATCCCCCGAAAAAAGGGGGATTTTGATATTTATTTAGTGTTTTTACATTCATAAGGGAGTTCCGTATCGGTTATAACATGAGAGAAAAAGAATTCACATCTTTCTTCGCTGTTAAGAACGGTTACGGGTTTAACCTGATTGAGAACAACTCCCCTCGCCCTGAGTGACTCCTTATAATCATTATAAGTTTTTTCTTTAAGGAAAAGCACCTCGGGTCTGTTAAGCATACCCCAGCGTCTGTATTTATAGTATTTCTCGTTAACGTCATTAAGTTCTTCATCAAGAATCTCAATATATTTCTGTCTGTCCGCTTCGTCAACGGGTTTCTTAGGTTCAGCAAGCATACAATATCTGGGAGGAGTTGTTGAAAAATCAGCATAGAAGCTGTGTCCGACAAACTCATTGCCCATTCTTTCGGCAGTCATTTTAGCTACATGGTCAACCATCTGAGTTGTAGTTTTTTCATTTGCAACATTAAGGCTGAGATTTCTTCTGTAAAGAAGCTCAATCTTCGGAGTGTTGTTATGCATACCGGTAACCATAACAACATCTTCTATTCTGTATCTGTAAAGGCCGGAGAAGTTTGAAACGATAACCTCATACTTCTTTCCTACTTCAAGATCTTTGATAAGAACAGGTTTTGCATTATCGTCTGCATCCTCAGCATCATCATTAACAGGGAGAAATTCAAAGAAAATACAGTGAGGAAGAAGAACGCTTTCATGAACATCAAGCTCAGTAGGCATTGCAAAGAAGCCCTCTGCTGCAGCATATCCCATATTATGAATGGGAACATCGTCACCGATGTATCTGCGGAATTTATCAACATATACCTTAAGATTCGCACCAACCATTCCGTAACCCCAGGTAAGTTTAGGCCAGATTCTGGGTGCAATAGGTGTATCAAATCCTTTTTCAAACTCCCTGCGAAGCTCTGCTGCTCTTACGGGATTGGGCTTGAATTTAGGAGCGTATTCCGCATATGCCTCAGGTGTAATTTTAATCGACGGATTGATTATACCTTTTTCGATATCGTCGCAAAGCATTTCCCAGTTTTCCTCAAGGTATTCAAACATGGTTGTCAGCAAAGTTATTACAAGAGAACCGAGATAACTGACATCTTTGTTTTCAAGAGCAAAACGAAGCTGAAGATACGATGTATCGAGAAGTTCTTCATGTTCGGGTATAAGGAGCGATGTGGGTGATGTACAGAAAAACGGAAGAATAGGCTTAAGATATCTCAAAGGAATCTGAGCTGCACCGTTACATTGCTTTCCGTCTTCCATTTTATGACCGCTGAGTATGAGTGCAAGAGGACCCATCTGAGCAGGCATTTTCTTGCCCTTGACTTTTTTGAGATGATGTGCCGATGTTGCAACAGTGCATGAAAAACCGATGCACTGCATATTCCAGAGGTCTTTTATTGATTTGGGAAGTATTTTAGGCTTACCTACGCTTCCCGATGATGAGCAATATCTGATATTGGGACCCGTAAACATAAGATTCTTTTCTCTGCCGTTGAGCATTCTCTCAACATAAGGCTCATAATCATCATATGTTGAAATGGGAACCTTTTCCTGATATTCTTCAATCGATTTTATTTCTTTAAAATTATATTTTCTGCCGATTTCGCAGTTTTTGTTTCTGTTAAGTATTTTTTTCAGAGTGCTTTCCTGCGCCTTCATCGGATTTTTTGTGTAGTGCTCAATCTCAAAAAGAGAAACATCGCCAAGCAAAATACCAATATCTGAAAATGCCATGTACACACCTCGTAAAATTAAATTTTAGATATTTTATCATATTTGATATATTTTTTCAATGTGCAAAATAAATAATAGTATATTTCTGTAACCGTTCAATATTTGTAATTTGTCTGAAAGATGATAGTCAGAAAAAATAAAATAATATTTTGCAATTTTTTATTGTAATTTATGTTTATTTATGTTATATTTATTTCAAATAACAATTTAGTATAAACGGAGGTTTGTTAAACATGGAAAATAAAGAATTGTTTCAGAAAGTTCAGAATGGTTACAGTTGCGAGCAGGTAGAGCAGTATATCGCTGTTCTTAAAGCTGAATATAAAAAAGTTTTTGAATATGCAAAGGGAACTGAGGCTAACAACGAAAAACTCAAAAAAATATGCCGTTCTCTTTCAGACGAAAACAAGGCTCTTAAAGCAGGCGGTGCAGTTGCTTCCTCAGCATCGGCAGTTGATCCCTCCGCTCTTGCAAGCATTGAAAAAATCTCAAAGCTCACGGATGAAATTGCAAAAGAAAATGCAGCTCTTCGCGCAAAGATTTCAAAGTAACATAATCTGAAAGGTATAATAGCATATGGATCAGTTTAAACTCAAAACCATCGATGAGCTTGATCTCGAATTCGTAACTAAATCGAGAGATCAGAGTTCACTTATCAATAAACAGGAACCAAAATCAAGCCTTATTCCTGAAATAAGCAAAAACAAACCTGCAAACGAAGAAGCAAATGTCGACAGTTATTTCAGCAAACCCATTCAGTCTGTAAATCAGGAACCTTATTATAATCCCGCTCCTGCTCCTCAGCAGAAAAAAGCAAGACCCCTTGTTCCCATCGGTCAGACTCCCCCTTCATATGTTCCCAGAGGAACTGCTCCTGCTGTGCCTGTTGAAGAAGATCTTGATTTTTCAAACGGTAATTACGGTGAAGCAAAAATCGAAGAAAAACCCACAAAAAAGAAGAAAAGCGGCGGTGCGCTTGCAGGTAAAATCATTGCAATTGTTTTACTTGCAGCCACAGTTATCACTTTTGTTTTAGGTTGCTTTGTAACCATATTCCTTGATAATAACGGCTCTGATATCGGCGGTTTGTGTTTTAACACAATGGGTCAGGATATCGAAAGCATCGAAGTTAAAAAAGGCGATCTTATTATTTCAAAGAAAGTTGAAATAAGCGAATATATTGCTGATGAATTTATTGTTGTTCCCAATTCAAATCTTGAAGGCTGTGATATTCAGTCAATTCAGCGTGTAAGCACATATTCAACCGATGATGCAGAAATCACAACCGTTGCAATGCTCAACGAAACACCTTACGAAAACACTGTTATGGCATCATCAAGCTACGGAATCAATCCACGTTGTCTTAGAGGTTTAGGTGATTTGCTTCATTTTGCAATGGATAATGCAATACTTGTTTGCGTTCTCTTTATTCTTCTTTCTGCATTCTGGTGTCTTCTTCTTGTTCTTATCGAAAAGCAAGCAAAATCACCCAAAACAAAGAAAGAAAAAAAATCTAAATAAACATTTAAAGGTGAATCGTACTTTTGTATGATTCACCTTTTTATATATATCGGATACTGTTGCAGAAAGTATAACTTTGTCATTAAACGCTTTTGCTCTAATCTGAAGTGAAGGATGAGCTCTGCGATCCACTCGGAATGGCTGTTTGAAACGACAAATCAACACGAACGGATTTGTAGCAAAAACCACTTCATCATGCGTAAATGCATAGTAAAGTGGTTTTGATTTGAATGTTTTTCAAATTGGAATGTTTCCCGGCTGTTCTACACCTCGAAATTCACTTGTTTTCTGCAATAGAAAGCTATTGCTTCAGAGATAAATTCTGCTGTACCATCAGCATTCTTATCAATGTTTTTCTTAAAGCGCTCATCGGTAACATACATATTACCGAGACAAGCTAAAATTTCGTTTGTGCAGAGATAGTAATTTTCCGTGATATGTCTCTGCAGCATTTTCACAAGGTTCTGTGTTTCTGAGGAATCCGGTTCTTCGCCATTCTTCATACATATTGCAAACTCTGAGAGAATATCATTCATTCCCCCGGCAAGTTCACTCCACTTCTGATTTGAATAATTCTTGGTCCGTTCTTCGTGTTCCTTGTATGCAACCGTTTTACCCCATTTTTCTTTTGCTTCTGTCTTATATTTTTCAAATTCACTGTTATCAAATGCACTCATAATATTTTCTCCTTTCATGGCATCATCAATTGCGGAAATCAGCCTTTCCAGCCGTTCCTTTTTGAGCGTAAGCATATTCTTTTGCTCTTTTAGAGCTTTTCTCTTATTATAGTTTGGAGAAAACAAAATTTCTTTAATGCTTTTCAAAGAAAAATCAAGCTCTCGATAAAAGAGAATCTCTTGCATACGAAGAAGAGAGTTTTCGTCGTAATAACGATAGCCTGTAGTCCTATCCACATAAGCGGGCACCAACAATCCTATTTCATCGTAATAATGAAGTGTGCGAACACTTACACCCGTAAAATCCGCAAAATCTTTAATCTGCATTTTCAATTCTACCACCTCACAAAACAGAGCATACACTATGACGGAGCGTGAGAGTCAATACCTTTTTAAATTATTTTTCTTGAAATAATTATATCACATAGAAACATTAATTTCCATAATAAAATCACAGTCTTATCCTTTTTGATGAAACACGGTTCGAAGGTGTTAAGCATCATTTGTTTCATATCGTAATGCCGAATATTTTGTGTACAGAATATTTCTTTTACAAAACATTTTATAATATTATAAATACTGTATAAAAATGTTTCTGTTTTTCAAGGTGAATTAATTTTTGTTGATTAGAACAAAAATATGTGTTATATTTATTTTAATCTCATATCATAAAAGAGGTATTTTCATGTCAATTTTCAATAAAATAATCAGTTTTATAACAGCTTTGATAATTGCAATTTTTCCGTCGCTTGGCGAAAATCCCGAAGTTCCCGAATATTTTGAGGATGACCCTCAATATGTTGTTTTTATGGTAACAAATGTGCATTATCTGAATCTTGAACCGTATGTTAAGCAGATGGTTGAACTTCATGGAGAAATTAACCCCGATTCAAAGCGTATGTATGCTTTCGGTGTTATTGGTCCGATGTGTCTGACTCAATCTGTTGAGCAGATGAACGAAGAAGTCAACCATGTATTTTCGCTTGCGGAAAAGTATAATGTTCCGGTTTATTTTCAGATGGATGACTGCACGAATTACTCTACATATTTCGGTGACGGTGCTGCAACCGATGAAAACGGCAGTAAATTTTATAATGACCCAGAGATGTGCGAATGGATCTCCTTTCCCGAGGAAGGTGAAGAATGGGGCGGTCAGTCATATGGTATGCTGCCGAGATGGCATTGCGACTGGAGCGGAGTGCCGTTTGCAACAGCAGGCGGTTTTCCGTGCTTCAATTCCGAAAAGTATCTGAATTGGTACTCAAATCAGGTCACAAAGGGATTTATCGAGCCGCTTATCAAAAACTATACAAGGCTTAAGTCTCAGGGCAAGGCATACCTTTTCGCAGGCATCAATACAGGCTGGGAAACACAGATTCCGGATTACAGCGGCAGTGATTACGCTTCAATGGAAGATTTTGAGCGTGCACAGTACGGTATGCATGCTCTGCACAACATGGGTTATAATGAAGAAAACCTCAAAAAGGAAGCCCGTAAGAACTTGATGTCTGTTGAGAACTATACAAAGCAGCTTCTTTACGGTGTACTCGCCGATTATATCGAGTTTACCTGCAAGCTTTTTTATGATGCAGGAATTGAACGTCATAAAATAATTTCACATATTGTTTCGCTTTCGTCGTATACTGAAGAATACAGCACGATGCGCCCGCCAACATGGGTCTGCATCAACGATTACTGCACACCGGGCTGGACAATGAGTCCCAAAACCTGCCCTTATGACCTTGATATTCTTTATATGCAGTTAGCGCAAAACGGCAGAAACGAATACGCCAACGCTGAGGGTTACGCACATTATGATGATGTTGAAACCTGCCGTGCTTATTTTGAAGAATCTCTGCTCGGCAACGCAAAGCTGATTACTGTTTACGGCTATGACCAGGAAACAGGAGCTTACGGATATGTAAAAAACGATAATTTCTATTTTGTCAGGGTTGTTAAGGAGTGGCTGAATTATGAGCTCGGACCAGATTACAAATGGACCGAAAGGCCTGATTTGTCGGTTGATTACGGCGGTTGCGAGTCGTTGGTAAGTCTTAAAATAAAGATTAAAAAGTATTTTAGTTAATTGAATCGGATTTTGTAGAGAATATAATCGGAAGGAAGGTTGATATATGAAAAATGCAAAACAAAAGGTTCTTTGCGGTGCGGATGTTTTTGCGCGTGACAGAATCGATTTGCCGGGCAAATGTGGACTTATCACTAATCATACGGGTGTTCTCCGAAACCTTTCTTCAACCGTGGATATGCTTAAAGATAAATGCAATCTTGCCGCCCTTTTCGGACCTGAGCACGGGGTCAGAGGCGATATACAAGCAGGAGAAAACGTAGCTTCGCATACCGATAAAAAAACCGGTTTACCCGTATACAGTCTGTTCGGAAACGATATATCTGAAAGTAAAAACGCATTTTTTTCTCTTGACACCGTCGTGTTTGATATTCAGGATGTCGGTGCAAGATTTTATACTTATGCATACACAATGACCGATGCAATGAGGCTTTGTGCTAATCACGGTATAAAGTTTGTTGTGCTTGACCGACCGAATCCTATCGGGGGAATAAAAGCAGAAGGAACCGTTCTTGACAGACGCTTTTCTTCATTTGTGGGAAGATTTCCGACTCCGACAAGGTGCGGTCTTACCATAGGTGAATTTGCACTTATGATGAACGAAACAGAAAACATCGGCTGTGACCTGACGGTTATACCAACAGAAGGCTGGGGAAGAGATTTATATTATGATGAAACTGACCTTGTTTTCATTCAGCCTTCTCCGAATATACCTGCTGTTGATACTGCTTTTGCTTATATCGGCACTTGTATTTTTGAAGAAACGAATCTTTCCGAGGGCAGAGGTACTACAAAACCGTTCGAAATGATTGGTGCACCCTGGCTCGACAGCAAATCAGTTATTAAAAAAGTCGGTCAACAAGACGGCGTTATTATTCGTGAATGTTCTTTTACGCCGACATTTTCAGATTATAAAAACGAATTCTGTCACGCAATTCAGCTCCATGTTACCGACCGTGATGCTTTTTCGCCGTTTGCTGTCGGAATAAGATTGTTTGATGCAATCAGAAAAACTCATAAAGAATTTAAAATTGAGCAATCAATTGTAAATCTTCTGGGAACAGATGAGATTTTCAAACCTGACTTTGACGCCGAAACTTTCATTATCAGTGAGAATCAAAAATCCGTTGATTGGCAAGAGAAATCAAAAAAATGGTATCTATATTGAAAAAAATCCCTTATGAATCATACGAGAATCATAAGGGATTCATTTTTATTCAACCGAGGTTATAAGTTCGTTCATTGCATCAAGAATTCTTCCCGCCGCCTGAGGACCGAGAGAATTTGTCTCTTCATAATGCTCTCTGCCAGATTCATCAATTGCATTGTTGAAATAGGGAAGCCACTCGTGAAGATAAAAATCATTTTCGGGAATTATGTAACCCAATTCATCGTTACAAAGACCGAGAACAAAATTATGCTCACAACGTGACATTTCTGAAAGTGACTTGTAATCAGCTTCAGTTCTGTTTGCAGATTCTTCGGCAGAAAGAAAGTTTCCGCTTTCAAGCTCGGGTGAAAGCTCTCCGGGAATCATGTAAACGCCTATCTGTCTGTTACCAAGTTCCATATATGAAACTTCTGAAATAATTGAAATTTTATTGTCTTTATCTTTTGCAACATCGTTGTTAAGGACGCCGAGAATGCGAACAAGTATAAGAGCTGTGTTATCGCATTTTATTTCTATCGCTTCTGTTTTCACATTGATTGCAGGCTCAAGAACAGTTTCATTGTTTATGCTCATAACAAGTTCACCGACGTCTTTGCCGAATTCCTTTACATATTCAAGACCAAGCTCAAAGTTACGCAGAACTTCGTCAAGCTTTTCGCAGGTTATAAGTCCTCCGATAGCTCCGTTTACGAAAACAACGTTTGCACCGCCCGTCTGCTCAACTATTTCCTTTTCCATGTATGCCGGGAAATCCGCACTGACAACGGTTGTTCTTGCTCCCAGACATTCGGCATGACAAGCAAGATTTACTATATATGTATCTTCGGTGCCGTCTGCAGGGTCAAATCGGATTCTCGTTAATGTTGAATCGTAGTCATCCGGGGTTCTTGTGTCAATCAGAAATTCTTCGGTTTCCGCTGTACCAAAATAAAGATTGCCGTCTTTTCTTGCATTGTAAGCATCAACAATCGCTTTTGAGGTTAGTTCTTTGAGACGGTTCATAAAGACCTTGTTCTTGCCGTCGGAGAGAAAATTCTTGCCCCAAAGTCCTTGAGTATCAATTGCGGAATGGCTGTGTGTTGCACAAATGTTTATTGATTTGAGATTCGGAATATTACCGCTTTCTATAACGATTTTTCTGATATCGTTGATATCCTTACGGCTGATACCGACGCAATCAATCGCACAAACGATAACTCCTCCCCTGCCGCTGTTATCATCAAGATAAACGGCTTTTGCATACATATCGTCAAGCACGGATTTAGCAGGATTATTTGTGTTATAACCCGCTATATAGTAAGTCTCTTCTGTTATATCATCGGGAGTGAGCACTTCTTTTGCAAAACCGACAGACCATTTTTCGCCGTTATAAGAAAAAGTTTTATCGCCAGTAAGCATATACTCCGATGTTTCCTCAACAGTTGAATACATCGAATCGGGAACAAAGAGAATTATCAGGGAGAGCAGACCCGAAATAATTCCTCTGACCAAGTCGGGGAGTTTCAGAAAACGCAAAAATTCCATCAATAGTTACCCCCAAACTTTCAATAAATCAAAGAACGCCTTCGAAAATGCTGTTCCGCTTTTTGAACCTGTTGAAACAGTTTCTTCGTAGTGACCCTCATCGCCTGATGAGCTGTAATCGTTATCGGGAACGATATAACCTACCGCATCATTGCAAAGACCGAAAACGAGAACTTCATCGGTTTCATCAAAGCAGGTTATGATTCCTTCATACGGATAATCAGTGGCGTTGAATGCTTCTTCAGCTGAATAGAATCCGCCGTAAACAAGTTCAGGCAGAATCTCACCGGGAGCTTCGATTATCTTTATATTTTTGCCGATTTCAACATAACCGATTTCGGTTGTGAGATAAACTTTTCCGTCTTCTTTAAACGCCTTGACATTACAAAGCTCAGCACTTTCTGCGAGGAGGAAAATGAAGTTGTTTACCTCAAAATCAACCTGAGCGTGTTTAACATTGAGGATAGGTTCAACTTTTTCGCCTTTTTCGGCAATTTCATAAAGAACATCTGCAACAATGTTGCTGTATTCCTTCATTTTTTCAAAAGAAGTAAGTTCTTCGGGGATGCCGTTTTCAACACCCATATCAGCATGAATTGCTCCGCCGATTGCGCCCTGAACAAAAATGAAATCGGCATTCTTTTCGGTTGTTACTTCTTTTTCGATATAGTACGGGAAATCGCCCGAAATTTCTGTGTTGCTCCAACCGAGATTAACCGGATGTGCGCCGAAATTGGCTATATAAATCTCTTTTTTGCCATCTGTATTCGGTACGAAACGGAAAAGGTGAATTTCATCGTCAATCGAATAAGGGTCTCTGCCGTCATAAAATAATTGGGGACATTCCTTTGATGAATAATAAAGCGTACCTTCGCTTCTGTTATTATATGCTTCTCTTATTGCATCTGCAGTTTTCTGAACAACTGAATCAATATAATCCTGATTTCTGCCGCTCTTGGGAATGTTGCCCCACAGACCCTGCGTGTCGATTGCGCTGTGGTTGTGAGTAGAGCCGACATCAATACTGATAAGCTTGCCGTTACCCGTTAAATCAGTGAGCTTTTCACGGATATCCTTTATGTCGGCATTCATGAAACCTACACCGTCAATCCACGCAAATGCTGCCGCACCTCTTCCCGAATTATCATCAAGAACAACCGCCCTGACGCATAAATCGTCTATAACTCCCGTTGCCTCCTGAGCAGGAAATTTCAGGAATCCACCGAGAAAATACCTGGTTTCTTCAATATCTTCAGGAGTGAGAACTTTGCGTGAATAGCCTGCAGACCAAAATTCAGATTCGGATTCATCAGCGAACACTGTATTGCCTTCAAGGAAATTTTCCGAAATCGATGAAACAGGTCTATCATCATAGCCGATTTTTGTCAGGCTCTGAAAAACCGCTCCCAAAAGAGTCGGCAGACCGAGAAGCACCGCCATAATTGCCGAAATCCATCTGATAACTACTGCCATTTTCATTTCTCCTTTTTATTTATATTCTGCAGATTTTTAAGCTCTGCACGGATATTGATATCGTTTGAAAACCTCGCAGGCATTGCTTCGTATTTTTCAACAAGAGAAAACAATTCCGGAATCAGGTTTTCATCTTTTGATTTTATATATTCGAATATCATGTTCATTATATCACATGAAACAGAATATTTTTCAGACCATTTGGAAAGCTCACGGCAGATGGGTAAATCCTGCTTGAGATATTCTCTGCAAGCATTCATTTTGCCCATATAATCTTCTGCAAGTGAATATGCTTTATCGTTATCGCCTGATTTGAATGCAGTTTCAATGCTGTCAAACGCTTCATACATCCGCCTAGAATTTGCATCTTTAAGACACGATGTATAAAGATGATCAGCAAAAACAATGAAATTTTCTGCATTTTCTTTACCGATAACCTGCTTTATTGCAGATTCCCATGATTTCTGTGGGTCATAATTTTCACTGTCCCAAAGATAATCTGCAAAGGTTATCAACGGAATTTTTGAGCATTCCGCATATTCCATGCAGTTTGAAATAATGCCCTCGGAATATTTATATAAATCAGAGTCACGACCTATTATAGGTGAAATGTGCATTTCATTGAACATTGAGCAATCGTTTACGGGATAATTATCCCAATAAAGCGGTTTGTGATATGTACCCTCAATAAACCTTATCGCTTCGTAACTTGTCAGCTCACGGGAACAGATATCCCTGCCTGTCCAGAAAACAGAAACAAGCGGCGAAATATTTTTGCCGAGTTTTGAAATATAATATTCATTGCCTTTCCCATGATAAAGAGTAGGACAAACAGTCAAACGGATTGATGAATCAATTTCTTTCAAAGCGGAGTAATATCTGTTTATAAGGTCGATATGTGCATTTATCGTTTCGCCGAAAACCGCTTTATCATCATCAAAAGCAAGTTCTTCATCAATGTCGTCAAGCAGAAGACCGAAGCAGCGTATTCCGATTGAATAAAGCTGCTTTGTTTTTTCCATAAGAGCATCAAGCTCGGCATCATCGGAGTATTTAATCGAAAGACCGGGAGCAATGCACCAATAAAAATCCATATAATAGTCCGAAGCTGCGTCAACAAGTTCTTTCAGTCTTGCAAGCTCATATCCGGGATATTTCTCTCTCCATTTCTCACGATGATACAAATCATCCTTCGGCGCATGATAAACGGTGTTCATTCTGTTTTTGGCCATAAGATTCATAACGGATTTACGGCTTTCGTGACTCCACGGTTTTCCGTAAAAGCCTTCAATATATCCTCTTGCGGCAAAAGACGGTGAGCAAATATATTCGCCGTCTGCAATCGTGTTTTCATCAATACGCTTTGCAAGGTCGCAAAGCGCATAAAAAGCACCTTTTTCGCATGAACAATAAATTTTTGTTTTTTCACCCGAAACGGTAAGGATATATTTCTCGTCTGTTACCCTATAAGTTTTTTCGCAATAACATACACGCTTTGAATTTTCATAAACAATCTCAATATCACGGTTCAATGTTTTGCTAAAAAGCTTTTCAAAAACAGTTTCGGGATTTGATTTGAATTTCATATTATTCCCTCCATAAATAATAATACACCAGCTTAATATTTTTTACAATTATTAAATAAGTAAATAATCCGCCTTGATTTTTGTGCGTTTTAATGATAAACTCGTTTTGGAGTGATGAAAATGACAATCAGATCTTATGAAAATAAAGATAAAGAAAATGTGCGATTTGTCTGCCTTAACAGCGACGGACCGTGCAAATCATCAAAAAGATCAATAAACTTTGCTCTTGCTGTTTACTGCGATTATTATATTGAAAATGAGCCTGAAAATTGCTTTGTTGCGGCAGATGAAAATGACAATGCTGTCGGATATATTATATCTGCGGAAAATTTTGATAATTTTAAAGAAATATACCTAAAAACCTACTATCCCAAAATCAAAAGCTGGGAATACCGACGCAGAAAATCGGGACTTCGAGCAATTGAATCACAAGAAAAATATAAACAAGAATATCCTGCTCATCTGCATATTGATATTCTTCCCGGATATCAGCATATGGGGCTGGGCACCAAGCTGATGGATGCATTATGTGACAATCTCCGCAAAAAAGGTGTCAAAGGTGTTATGTTCACCGTATGGCACAAAAATTATAATGCAATAAAATTCTATGAAAAATACGGCTTTAAACTCATTGAAACAAAGGAAACAACCCTTGTTTACGGCTTGAAGCTTCAATAAAAATACCGACAAATCTCATCGGCGAGGTTTGTCGGTATTCTCATTTTATTCCACGACAGAGCGGATATTCCAGTTGTTTTCTTCAAGAAGTTCTTCTGCTTTTTCAAGGGAACAATCAAGAATTTCGGTGACAATTCCAATCATTCTTCTGCGCAATTTTTTGTTTGTAGGTCTAAGGTTAATCATCATGTTTTCATAAACACAACCGCATTTAACCATAGACGCGGTTGAAATCATATTCAGAATAATTTTTTGCGCCGTGCCCGCCTTCATCCGTGTCGAGCCCGTGATTACTTCCGGTCCAGTATCCGCACATATATCAATATCTGCCGCCTTCCCGAGTTCGGTATCGGGGTTATTAGTAACCGAAAAAGCCTTTGCGCCAACGCTTTTGGCATAATTCACAGCAGAAATAACATAAGCAGCCGAACCTGAAGCAGAAATACCTATTAATATATCTTTATTGCAGAAATCACGGCTTTTCAAATCTGCAATGCCTGCATCGGGATTATCTTCCGCATTTTCAGCCGCCTTAAACATACATCTTTCGCCGCCTGCAATAATACCGTTGAATAGGTCATAAGGCACACCGAAAGTTGGCGGACATTCTGCCGCATCGCAAACCGCAAGTCTGCCCGAAGTTCCGCTGCCGATATAAAAAATTCTTCCGCCTGCTTTTATTGCATCGGCAACAGCATCGCACACAAGAGCAATCATCGGTAAAACCGATTCAACCGCAACAGTTACCTTGGCATTCTCATTATTAATTATTCCGAGCATTTCGAGAGTTGACATCTTGTCAATGCCGTATGTATCGGGATTTCTCATTTCTGTTTTAAGCATTATAACACAACCTTTTTGCAAGTGAAACCGCACCGTTTACCATAGGTTCATCAGAGAAAATAAGCTGAGTTTCACTCTCAATATGTTTCATAAGGAATGGATACAGTATTCTTTTCTGCTTGCATAGACCACCGCAGATAACAACATTACCGTCGGTATTTTTCTTTGCAGCGTTTATAACTTTAGCTGCCTCATAAGAATTTCGCTCAATAATTTCTGAAGCAAGCGAATCTCCAAGCTTGAATGCATCAAAGACCAAAGGTGCAAACGATGCAACAAACGATGCACCGCCGTTATATATTTCACCAACTGAGGTTTCAAGCTTTTTGCCGAGCTTTTTTTCAACAAGGTTCAGAATAATTTCGCTTCCGCCTCTGCCATCAATAAATTCAAATGCGCAGTTAAGAACATCCGAGCCGAAATGAAATCCGCTTCCACCTTTGTCAATCAGATAGCCTTGGCCGCCTGTGCGGAATAGTTTTTCACCTGAACGAGCAAAAGCAACAATACCCGTACCCATAATTACAGCCGTTCCGTTTCCGCCCTTCAATGCAAGCTCGAGCGCAAGATCAATATCACTGCCGCTTTCATATGCTGCGAAGCCGAAAGATGATAGAAAAGCATTAATAAGCTTTTGATTGTCGCCGCTTTTGGCACCTGCAATACCTGCAAAAACCGATATCTCACTGATGTTCAGCCCATCGCATATTTTCTTGATTCCTTCGTTAATCACGTTATAGGTTTTTTCAATACCGGAGCTTACAGGGTTAGAAGGTCCGAGAATCAATCTGCCGATTTCTTTTCCGTCAGCTTCCGCAAGCATAAATTCGGTTTTCGTTCCCCCGCCGTCAATACCGAGCAGATAATTAATACAACTGTTCATTATATTTCCTCTTCTAAATTTTATGATTATTAAAAATAATAAGCAATCTCTTCGCTTCTGAAACCTCATAAATTCTTACTATTTTAATTATAAATCCTAACAATTGTTTTTGCAACACTTGAATTAACCATGAAAACAATATATAATTTCACAATAATATTATTTAAAACTATAACAGAGGTGACTGAATGATTTTCGAAAACGCTGAAGTGATGGTAATAAAAAGCAACCGTAAAACACTTTCAATTCAGATAAAACCAAATGAGATTATCGTTCGTGCACCAACAAGAATGAAGCATAGTGAAATCGAAGAATTCGTTGAATCAAAAAGAAGCCTGATTGAAAAGCATCTGCAATCCGCTATTGAAAAACAAAAACTTCTTCAGAATACCAAACCATATACCGTAGAAGAAATCAAGAGTTTTGTTGCAAAGGCAAAAGAAATTATTCCGCCGAAAGTTGAATTTTTTGCCGACAAAATCGGTGTAACTTATAAAAAAATCACAATCCGATGTCAGCATACCCGCTGGGGAAGCTGCTCATCAAAAGGCAATATTAATTTCAACTGTCTGCTTGTTTTAATGCCCGATGAAATCATCAGCAGTGTTGTTGTTCACGAACTCTGCCACAGAAAACAGATGAACCATTCCGCAAAATTCTATTCGGAGATTGAAAAAGTATTTCCCGATTACAAACAGTGCCACGATTGGCTGAATAAAAATTCAGGCAAATATATGAGCCGTATTCCGAAGTAACACAACGGATTACGGCTCTTATTATTTCCGTCAAAGGAAAACCTTTTTATCCGACCTGATAGATTCTGACATAATCAACGATATAATCTGTTTTATAGGTTTCTTTATCAAGCGCATCAAGCTCTTCTTCGCCGGGAATTTCAAGCGAAACAATAACATCCTCGGGCACTTGGGAAACGCCGTTGCCGAATGACGAACGGCGGGTTTCAACACCGTTGATGTAGAATATGTACTCATCATCGGTCCATTCAAGACCGTAAGTATTATATTCCTGCTGAATGTTTTTGCCGTAAAAACTGCCGAGATTCATCGACTGGAAGCCTTCCTGCTCGCCGTCAACACCTGCACAATGGATATTGTGAGAAACCGAATTATATGCTATGGGGTCGTCACCGTTGAGAGATTCGAAAATATCTATCTCTGCTCCGCCGACACCGCCTTTTGAATATTCCGCCTCATAAGGATGGTTTGCCTGAAGCCAGAATGCTGACCAGAAAGCAGGCTCGGAGTTAACTATGCAACGGATTTCAAAATAACCTTTGCAGTACTGCTTCTTGAGCTTTATCATACCCGTATACCAGCCCTCGCCGTACATTCCGTCTTCAAGATAATCGCCTGTCATAATCATATTGCCGTCTTCAACTCTGACCTGACTTGAAGCGTTGAAACCACCTCTTCTCGGACCGCTGCCTCTGTATTCCCATACGTCGGTATCAAGCGAATCACCGTTGAATTCATCCTCAAAAACAAGGGTATAGCCCGATAAATCAAGCTCCTGACCTCTGGGTGTGGTGGGCAAATCAAAAATTGTGAGTCCGAAAAGCTCAACAATCGCAACAATTGCCGCAATTATTCTTTTCGGTGAAAACGAAGTGAAAATTTCTTTCAGATAAAAAATCTGCTGTTCAACACCCCACATCTGACGGGGAGCAAGCTTGAGAATTTCCGTTAAAAAATTTTTAAACATAAAATCACCTCAAAATGTTGTTAAATTTATTATACTGTCGGATTTTCAGGATGTCAATATTAATGATTTACGGCAACACCCATTCAATTCAGAAAATCGGATTCGGTATGCAACTCAAAGCTTTGCGATTTTCGGCATTTCGGTCATACGGAGCTTTGCACAGCCGTAAGGACAAAGTCTGATTTCCTGCACTTAGGAAATCGGAGTTGTTGATTTCGGAGTTTTTCATAATTATTCTCCCATCGCTTTAATTTCTGATTATTGTAATGCAGTATGTATCCCCTTTTTCTTTGCCAAACCGTCACTACTTAACTGTTAAAATCAGATTCAATTACTGTTGTTTTTGCTTCAGTTTCTTTTTTCTTATCAAGCTTGCGGTTTCTGAAATAAATGCATAAATCCGTTCCGATCATTATCAGGTTGAGGACATAAAAGAAAAGCAAATACCATTTTGAAGAAAACGAAGCCATATACGATTCATTCAGTAACTTTGAAAGGATTCCTGCGATGTAACCCGAAAATATCAGACACAGAAATCCGAGACTTTTACCTTTTGTTGTTCTTGCTTTATATGATTTGATGACATTAAGAGGCCATGATGCACCGAAGCTTATTATCATAACCACTTCTAAAAAATCGGACATAAAATCTCCCTTTCGTGACAGTTGCAGATATTGATTTGAGTAAAAACCATTTCGGTCAGCTAAAATTATATCACAAAACAAATAAAATACAACTTGAATTTCATATTATTGCTGACTGTTTGATTGCATATCGGAATTCTCTTCAGACTGTGCAAGTTCAACAAAACAGACTGTTGCAAATCAGTAATAATCTACAGTAAGAGGTTTACAGATAAGTTGACAGATGTAAACATTAATGGTAAAATTTATGCAAACATTTTGTTAACAACGAGGAATAACAGATGAAAAAACAGATTGAACAGTTAAAGAGAGAAAAAAATGCAGTTATTCTTGCTCATTATTATGCTCCTTCCGAAGT
>JAZSCL010000214.1:0-2232 GCA_045602905.1 Acutalibacteraceae bacterium | reverse complement strand
AAGAGTGCTAAAATTAGCACTCCGCAGAAAAGAGGTGGTTGGCAAGTGCCTGAACTCAGCGAAAGAAAAAAGCAAATATTGGCAGCTGTTGTTGAGCAATATATCAAAACAGGCGAGCCGGTCGGTTCAAAAGGTCTGATTTCTTCAACGGGTATGTCGGTTTCTTCGGCAACAATCCGAAACGAGATGAGCGAGCTTGCCGCCATGGGTTATCTTGAACAGCCTCATACCTCTGCAGGCAGAATTCCTTCCCAGAAAGGTTACAGATATTATGTTGACCACCTGATGAAAAACCGCGAGATAGACGAAATCAATAAACGCATAATTGAAGCGGGAATCTCTTCGGCGGTGGGCGACCCCGAAAGGCTCATAGCAAGAGCAAGCGAAGTTCTTGCGGATTTAACGAAATGTGCCTGCGTTTCGTCAACTCCGGGCGGCGATGCGGTTATAATCCGCAAAATCGAGCTTGTGCCCGTGGGAATACACTCTGCAATGCTTGTTCTGTTAACATCCAACGGAATTCTCAAAAGCAGACTTTGCAGACTTGACTGCGAATTAACGGTAACCGTCTGTGAGCAGTTTTATAATATTGTTAAATCCTGCATAATCGGCAAACCTGCATCAGATATCAGTGTGGTTTCAATGCAGACTGTTGCGGCATCGGTTGACGGCGATGTTTTTGCAATGCTTCCTCTTATGGCGGCAGTTTGTGAGCTCGCAAGAAGTGTTTC
Organism: Acutalibacteraceae bacterium; assembly: GCA_045602905.1. Classification (GTDB taxonomy): domain Bacteria; phylum Bacillota; class Clostridia; order Oscillospirales; family Acutalibacteraceae; genus CAG-177. The sequence continues at coordinate 1,501 of JAZSCL010000214.1, read as the reverse complement.
GGATTCAAGGCTTGTTCTCGGAGGCAGTTCCAATCTTTTCTCTCATAAAGATTACGGCGCAGGAGCGATTGAGCTTCTTGAATTCCTAAATAAAAGAGAGCCACTCAGTGAGGTTATCAGCGGAATTTCCGAACCTCTCAATGTTAAAATAGGTAGAGAAAATCTTTACCGTCAGCTTGAAAATTCAAGTGTAATTGTTGCAAAATATTCCGTCGGCGGCGATGATTCGGGAACAATCGGACTCATCGGACCAACCAGAATGGACTATGAAAATATAATTCCCAGCGTAAAATACCTTACCAATCTTGTCGGACGCCTCATAACGCAGGCTATCGAAGAATAGAAAGGATACAGCAATGAAGAAAGACAAGACAAAACCCGAAAAAACAGAAGAGGTCAAGGAAGCCGAGGCTGTTGAATCCAAGGAAGAACAGCTTCAGAAGGCTCTTGACGAAAAGAATGACCAGTTTCTGAGACTCTATGCGGAATTCGATAATTTCCGTAAGCGATCACAGAAAGAAAAGCAGGATATCTACACTTCGTCCAAAGCGGATGTTATCAAAGAGCTTCTTCCTGTTCTGGATAATTTTGACAGAGCGGCAAACAATACCGAATGCAGCTTTGAAGATTACAAAAAAGGCATTGACCTTATTTTTAATCAGTTCGGCGAAATTCTTAACAAGACGGGTGTTGAAAGCTACGGCGAAAGAGGCGAGACTTTTGACCCCAACATCCACAATGCGGTTATGACTGTTGAAGACGAAGAACTCGGCGAAAATCAGATTGCATCCGTATTCTCAAAAGGCTATAAACTCGGTGACAGAATAATCAGAGAAGCAGTTGTCACCGTTGCAAATTCATAAATAGGTTTATAATTTTCATTTAATTTATAGGAGGAAACAAAATTATGGCAAAGATTATCGGTATCGACTTAGGTACAACAAATTCATGCGTAGCAGTTATTGAAGGCGGCGAGCCCGTTGTTATTGCTAACGCAGAAGGCGCAAGAACAACTCCCTCTGTTGTTGCATTCGGCAAAACAGGCGAAAGAATGGTTGGTCAGGTAGCAAAGAGACAGGCAATCACCAACCCCGACAGAACAGTTGCATCAATCAAAAGACAGATGGGTACAGATTACAAAGTATCAATCGATGACAAAAAGTACACTCCTCAGGAAATCTCAGCAATGATTCTTCAGAAGCTCAAGACAGATGCAGAAGCTTATCTCGGCGATAAGGTAACGGAAGCTGTTATCACCGTTCCCGCATACTTCACAGACGCACAGAGACAGGCTACCAAGGACGCAGGTAAGATTGCGGGTCTTGAAGTCAAGAGAATCATCAACGAGCCTACAGCAGCTGCTCTTGCTTACGGCATTGATAAAGAAACAGACCAGAAGATTATGGTTTATGACCTTGGCGGCGGTACTTTCGACGTTTCAATCATCGAAATGGGCGACGGCGTTCAGGAAGTTCTTGCAACAGCAGGTAACAACCGTCTT
>JAZSCL010000213.1:0-2914 GCA_045602905.1 Acutalibacteraceae bacterium | reverse complement strand
ATCTCGGAGAAAACCATAAGCTCATAATCCGCAACAAATCTTGTTCCGATTTCGATTCTTGATATGCTGTCTCTCTCGATTGTTATGCCTTTGATTTGCATCCTTGCGGCAAGGTCAGCCTGAGAAATTCTTTTTATGCATCTTGCTTCATGAATTCTTTCTCCGCAAACATTCTTTTTACCATTAAAATCGTATATTTTCATAATACTACCTCTGTGTTAATAATAAGAATTCTTCTTGACTTTAACACTTTTTAAAGATATAATTGTGTTAAAGATAAGAATTGCAGAAGTAGTTTTTGCGTTTTTATATTAAATATTTATATGGAAGTGATTGAAATGGTTTATTGATGTTGACACTGAACATATACATAATGTATAAATTTATTAAAGTAGATATGAAAGGATGAATTTTATGGAAGCATTATTACTCAAATTGTTATCGATTATACTATCTGTTCTGATGTTCTTTAACAATGCCTTTTCGTTTATTCTTCCTAAAGAACCTGTTGAGAATGTTACGGGTATTTACGGCATTGAACTTTTCGAAACAGACGAAAAAGACGGCAGTGTTTCGGTTATTTCAGACTATGTTTCGTGGTATAAAATTGCCGACAGAAACAGCGTTTCACTTGAAAAATACGATTGGAAATTCTTCTTTAACCGTAATATTGTTCTTGTTACCGTTGAACTTCCGAATCCCGGGTATACGGTCAAGGTTGATTCCGTTTCCGAAAACGGTGAAACACTTGAGCTTTCGTATACACTTGCTGAGGGTGACGGCGATTACGGGCAAACCGTCAGTTATGAGGTTATCCTTGTTGAAACAAGCAAGAATATAAAAACTGTTTCCGCTTCGGGAGAAAAAATCGAGAATATTCCTTCAATTATTCCCTCCGATAATTACTGCTTTATTGCAGATGAAGAAGATATTTCTTACAGTGCAAATATGACTGTTGTTATCTGCAGTTATAATTCTTTAACATCTCTATTTTATCCATTCCCCGATGCACTTGCAAAATATGATAAAAAATACTTCGAAACCGAAAATCTTGCAGTTGTTCCCGTTGTGCTTCCCGGTTCGGCTTACGAATTAACTGTTGATTCCATAACCGAAAACAACGACACAATCAAGGTTAATTACACTGTTTCATCAAACGGAGAAGTGGGAACGTATGCTGAAATATACAAATATATTTTTGTTGAAACAAATAAAAATGTTGTGTTTGTTTCACCAACTGAAACTTTTGTTAAACCCGAAAAAGTTTATGAAATGAAGGAATTTGACGGTTACAGCTATTTTATATGTGAAGAAGAGAATTTTATAAGCAGTACACCTTCATATACCGTTGTTCACAGTGCAGAAAGCTTTAAATACATATTATCTGATACTTCCTCGGGATTTTCAAAATATGATGAAGAATATTTTGCAGAAAAGTCTTTGGCACTTGCCCATGTTTATTTTGCAGATGACGGGATGAAATTCAGACCTTCCGATATCGAACAAAAAGAAGTTAAAAGTTATAACTCCGGCGGTGAGCTTGTCGATATAACACAGAGACTTTATGTAACCGCATGGACAGAAACAGGAAATTCATCATATAAAAGCGGCAGTTATTATGTTGTGGTTGAATGCAATAAGGATATTGACAAGATTGAATTAATCAGATTGGGCTTTTCAAGAGGTTATAACATTTATGATTACGAACAGTTTAACGGACTTAAGCTCCTTGATGGCGAATCATTGATAGTTTATGATTATGAAACCTGGGAGAGGTTAACAGATACACCTTGGTTTTACAGCGACAGCGGTATAAATGAGAAATACTTTGAAGAAAAGTCGTTGGTTCTTACTGCCGTTCTTGTGCCTCATGAATATTATACTGTTAAAGTTGATTCTGTCAGCTTTAAGAATGCGTTGGTTGAAATTGAATGCACAATGGTTGATGGTGATGGCTATGATCGAACATTGGTTAACCTTGAAATCATTGCTGCTGAAGCACCGAAAAATGTAGGTGCAGTCAAGCTTACGGTAAACAATGATAAAATTATTTTTGACCGCTTCAGCCTCGGAAGATTTAGTATGAGTGCGGATGATGCTCCCGTGCTTGTTTCCGATTATGAAACATGGAAAAATCTGCTTAAAGAATCATCAACAAGCCTTGATAAATATGATGAGGAGTATTTTGAAAACAAAGCCCTTGTTGTTGTTCCCGAAACATTTACAAGCGGTGCTATTGAACCCGAATTACTTGAATTCCGCAAAAACGGTGATACTCTTAATATCGTTTACGGTCTGAACAGATTCCGCGAAGCTGGATTTGCCGCTATAACCGATGAAGTAATTATATTTGAAACCGACGGAGATATAAAGAATATTTTCGTTGAAAGAAAAGATTTGAAATGTAATTACAGAACATACGGAAACTACAATCTCATGATGAATGAACCTACGGTTATTTCGGATTATTCGGAATGGGCATCAATGGTTGATGTTACAAACGAAAAATATTCAATGTATGATGAAGAGTATTTCAAGAAAAATTCCATAGTAATTTTTACTGCAGTGCTTCCCGATTCGGGCTCTGAAGCTATTGTTAAATACGCATATGAAGACGGAAATACACTTGAGGTGGCTTATACAACATACAGCACAGGCGGATTGACCATGATTTTTTATAAGGCTGTTTTGGTGGAAGTCAGTAAAAACATTACGGACGTAAATATGGTAAAAATAAGATAAAAAAGAGAAGGTGTCCTCGTGACACCTTCTTTTTGCTTTATAATGATTCAACCGCTTTTTCAAGCTTTTCAAGATTTTCGTCTGTTGTTGCCCAGCTTGAGCAGAAACGGACTGCGGTTTCGTTTTCGTTGACAGAACACCATTTTTCAAAAGAAAAATTCTTTGAAAGCTC
>JAZSCL010000212.1:0-8891 GCA_045602905.1 Acutalibacteraceae bacterium | reverse complement strand
TGCCCTCTGAAATTATGCTTGTGCCTTCGGCAAGAGCGAGAAGCACTGCCATCTGAGGCTGCATATCGGTGGGAAAGCCGGGGTGGGGCATGGTCTTGATTGTGCATTTGCCGGGGCGTCTGTCAAGGGCAACTCTCACTGCATCGTCAAATTCCTCAACAATTGCTCCGCACTCGACAAGCTTTGTTGAGATGGATTCAAGATGCTTGGGAATAACATTTTTTATAAGCACATCGCCCTTTGTTGCGGCAGCGGCAACCATATAAGTGCCCGCCTCAATCTGATCGGGGATTATTGAATATGTGCAGCCGTGGAGCTGTTCAACGCCTCTGATTTTGATAACATCCGTGCCGGCCCCTCTGATATCTGCACCCATTGAGTTGAGGAAGTTTGCAAGGTCAACAATATGAGGCTCTTTTGCAGCGTTTTCAATAACGGTGAGACCCTCCGCCTTGACTGCGGCGAGAAGAATGTTGACCGTTGCGCCGACAGATGCCATGTCAAGATATATAGGGCTGCCGAGGAGCCTGTCTGCCTTTGCCTCAACGATTGCGTTATCCTCAACCGAAACATTTGCGCCGAGAAGCTCAAAGCCCTTGATATGCTGGTCGATGGGTCTTGCGCCGAGGTAGCAGCCGCCGGGCATTGCAACCTTTGCTCTTGAAAATCTGCCGAGAAGTGCGCCGATGAAATAATATGATGCACGCAGATGTTTTGTCATATCATGCGAAATAACATATGAGTTGACACGGCGTGAATCGATTTCGATTGTGTGTTTGTTGATAACCTTGACCTGTGCACCGATTTGCCTGAGAATTTTCATCATGTAGCCGATATCGCTGATGGAGCAGGGAAGGTTTTCGATAACACAGACATCCTGTGAAAGAATCGCGGCGGGGATAATAGCGAGAGCTGCGTTTTTTGCTCCGCTGATTTCAACTTCACCCTTAAGAGGGATGCCGCCGTTGATTATGAATTTCTCCAAGGATTTCCCTCATTTCATTGCATAATTATATCAAAAATAAAGTTAATTTTCCAAAGACTGAGATATTATATCATTAAAAATACATTTTGAAAAGACCAAAATCAAAAAAATATAGGGGAATTTTCAACTTTTTTGAAACTTTTTTTGTGGAATAGGACAAAAAATTCAGGTGAGCATATTTAGTATGCCGTAAAACGCAGTACATATATGCAGTAAATTTAAAACAGATTTATATCATAATGCCCAAAAACAATCGGTATAATTTGTTTAATTTAACGTATCGGAACACGGCATATTTTATTTGTGTTTTTTGCTGAAACAAAAGCTATAAATCTTATTCGGCAAAATGCAATAAGGTAAAAGTATACAAAACATACAGCTGCTTTTTGTTGCTTATTTTCAAAAAAAGACTTTTTGCGAATAATTGTTTTCGGCGGTGTTGACGGGATTGGAATTTGCAAAATTTGTTAATTTTCAATAAAAATGACCCAAAATTCACAATAAATTCAAAAAATCATTAAAAAAATCCGAATATTTCTATTGCAAAACGGAGCGTTATTGTGTAAAATGTAAATGTCCCAATGGTCATTTTGTACAAATTCATGAAAAACCAAATCAAATGAGGGGTAATGATTATGTCTAACAGAATTTTCCAGGGTCTCGTTCATCAGATGCGTGATGCAGTAGGCAGAACTCTGGGTGTAATTGACGAAACAGGAACCATCATCGCTTGCAGCGAGCTTAGCAAAATCGGTGAAGTTATTTCGAATGCAAATGACGTTTTCGGAGATGCGGAGCTTCACTACATCAACGGTTATACTTTCTGCAACTTCGGTTCACATATTCAGACCGAATATGCCGTTTTTGTTGAAGGTGTTGACGAACTTGCAGGCAGATTTGCGGCTGTTTGCTGTGTTTCTCTTGAAAATCTCAAACAGTATTATGAAGAAAAATTTGACAGGGGCAATTTTATCAAAAACGTAATTCTTGACAATATTCTCCCCGGCGATATCTATCTCAAGTCAAGAGAGCTTCGTTTCAATTCGGAGGCAACAAGGGTCGTTCTCCTCATCAGAATTACCGACCATAACGACGCTTCCGTATTTGATGCGGTGCAGAATCTTTTCCCCGACAAGAGTAAGGATTTCGTTATCAACATAAACGAACATGATATCGCAATTGTTAAAGAAGTACGCAGCAACATCGAAGGAAAAGACCTCGAAAAGCTTGCACGCTCAATTTCGGATTCTCTCAGCACCGAGCTTTACACCCATGTTCTTGTGGGAATAGGCACAACCGTCGAGGGAATCAAGGAGCTTGCCCGTTCATTCAAGGAGGCTCAGATTGCTCTTGAAGTGGGTAAGGTGTTCGATACCGAAAAAACCATCGTAAGCTACGAAAATCTCGGTATTGCCCGTCTTATCTATCAGCTCCCCACAACTCTCTGCGATATGTTCCTCAGAGAGGTCTTCAAGCGCGGCTCAATCGAAAGCCTTGACCATGAAACGCTCTTCACCATCCAGCGTTTCTTTGAAAATAACCTCAACGTTTCAGAAACATCGAGAAAACTCTTTGTTCACAGAAACACTCTTGTATACAGACTCGAAAAAATCAAAAAGCTTACCGGTCTTGACCTGAGAGAATTTGACGATGCAATCGTATTCAAAGTTGCTCTTATGGTTAAGAAATATCTTGATGCAAAACCCGTTAAATATTAATTGACGGGTGTATCGGGCTGTCGTGCGTTCGATACCTGAAAAAAACTAACGAATTTAAGGAAATGTGATACTGTGATTCAATTTACCAATGTATCGAAGAAGTATGATAACGGCACACATGCTTTAAAAGATATCAATCTTACAATCGACAAGGGCGAATTTGTTTTCGTTGTCGGTTCTTCGGGTGCGGGTAAAAGTACTTTCCTCAAACTTATGATGCGAGAGGAAGTGCCTTCAACAGGCTCTATTATTGTTGAAGATAAAGACCTCACCAAAATGAAGAAGAGGGAAATTCCTAAATTCCGCCGTAAGCTCGGCATCGTTTTCCAGGATTTCCGTCTTATTCCCAATATGACTGTATTTGATAACGTTGCGTTTGCGATGAGAGTTATCGGTACAAAAGAAAAGAAAATACGCCGCAGAGTGCCGTATGTTCTCAGCCTTATGGGTCTTAATGAAAAGGCAAGGAACTATCCTCAGGAGCTTTCAGGCGGTGAGCAGCAGAGAGTTGCTCTTGCACGTGCTCTTGCAAACAATGCGGAAATCATCATTGCCGATGAACCCACCGGTAATGTTGACCCCCAGATGAGCTATGAAATCGTTGATTTGCTTATGCGACTTAACGAAGCGGGAACAACCGTTATAATGGTAACCCATGAGCACAGCCTTGTACGCTGCTTTGATAAGCGTGTTATTATTCTTGACAAAGGTGCGGTTGTTTCAGACGGCGGTTCTCTTATCCGTGAAGCGGCAACCTCACATATCAATCCCGCAAGCGAGATTTCAAACGAATATGTTGTTCCGCCTGAAGAGGATTATTCGGCATATACTCAGAATGCTGTTGTTTCACAGCCCGCCGTTGACAGCGAGCCGGTTGAAACCAACGAGGAATTTATTGTGCCCGGAGGTGAGAGCTGATGAGAAATATCGGATATCTTACCAAAGAAGGTTTCAGAAATCTCAGAGTTAATAAGCTCATGACGGTTGCTTCTATAACTGTGCTTTTCAGTTGCCTTATGCTGATTGGTATTGCGTTCATGCTTCTTGTCAATATTGAAGCGTTTATTTCGGGCGTTGAATCCGAAAACGTTATCATGGTTTATGCTGAAATGGGTTTGGATGAACAAGGTTATTCGGATCTCGGAGCAGATTTGCGTTCATTGGGTACGGACAAGATTTCATCCGTTGAAAGCATCGATAAGGATACCGCTTACAGGGAAATCCTTTCCGAAATGGACGAGCAGCTCAAAAACTATCTTGGAAGTCTTGATGAGAATCCCCTTCCGGATGCCTACAGAGTAACTGTTAAGGATATGTCGGTTTTCGAGGAAGTTGTTTCCGAAATCAAGTTGCTTAACAATATCGAAAGAGTTTATGAAAACAGTAATCTTGCGAGACAGCTTGAAGGCATCAGAACCTCTGTGCAGTATATAAGCATAGGCATGATTGCTCTTCTGTTCATAGTTTCTCTTTTCATCATTTCAAATACCATTAAGGTAACAATGTTCAGCCGCCGTCTCGAAATCAGCATCATGAAGAGCGTCGGCGCAACAAATTCCTTTATCCGCACGCCCTTTATGGTTGAAGGCATCATTATCGGCATAATTGCCGGATTGCTTTCGTTTGCGGCTGTATGGGGAATATATGAATTTGCATTGGGTTCATTCACTTCCATGCTTTCGGGCTTCGGAAAAGAAATACAGATTAATTTCCTTGATTATGCTCCTTATCTTGTTGCGGCTTTTGTAGGTATCGGCATTTTCACCGGCGTATTCGGCAGTGCAACATCAATAAGAAAATATCTTAAGGAAAGGAAGTTTGTTGAGCTTGAAGACTAAGAAAACAAACGCAGGAAAAAAACTGATTTGTTTTGTTCTTTCTCTTGTTTGTGCTTTTTCAGTCATCATGCCTTATTATTCTCCTGTGGCTTCGGCGGATGAAACTCTCGAAGATCTTGAAAGCAGATACGAAGAGATTGAAAATCGCATTGAACAGAATGAAAAAGAGCTTGCAAATGTTCAAAGTAATATAAAAACAAACGAAAATAAACTTGAAGACCTTGAGACTCAGATCGGTGACATCAATGAACAGATTGAATTGCTTGATGAAAGAATGGGTCTGCTTAACGACGATATTGATGCTCTTAAGGAAAACATTGATTTAACAACAAACGATATCAACGAAATCAACGGACAGATTACAGATATTGAGATTCAGGTTGCGGAAACGGAATTTCTTATGAATTCAACCCGTGAAATGCTTCTCACAAGAATCCGTGAAAACTATATGTCGGGCGAAGCCTCAACTCTTGAGCTTCTCTTTACAAGCGGCGACCTTGCATCCTTCTTCGCAAGAAAAGAGCTTGTTACCCGTGTTTCCGAGGAAGACAGCAAGCTCATTGAAGAGCTTACGGAAAAAATAGCACAGCTTGATGAGCTTCACACTCAGCTTGAAGGTCAGAAAGCAACTCTCGAAGAGAAGAAAGAAAAGCTTGATTCCCAGATGGTTACTCTCAATGAACGTCAGACAGACCTTGAGAGCAGCATCAGCACTCAGCAGGGAAAGATGAGCGAAGCAACCCAAAAACAGGACGAGGTTAAGTTCCTTCTTACAGAGCTTGACAAAGACAGTGAAGCTTATAAAAAGACGATTGCCCGTCAGCGTAAAGAGCGTGAAGCTCTCGAAGCTGAAATCGATGAATATATCAGACAGCACGGTTCATCTCAGGGCGATACTCCCGATGAGGAATATAACAACGACGGCTCAATGCTGTGGCCCGTTGCAGGCGAAACCCGTCTTACGGCAACATATCCCTCTTATTCCGATGGCTCGCCTCACTGGGGCATCGATATCGTTAAAGCTGACGGTAACACAAGAGGACAACCCTTCCGTGCAGCACAGGGCGGTGAAGTAATCATCGCAAAGAATGACGGCAACTGGAATTCGGGATTCGGCAACTACTGCGTTGTTGACCACGGCGATGGTACTCAGACTCTCTATGCACACTCTGACGGTCTTGTTGTAAAGCAGGGTCAGATTGTTCAGAAGGGTGAAAAACTTGGAGTTATCGGCGCAACGGGTAATGTAACAGGACCTCATCTTCATTTTGAAGTAAGAGTCAAGAAAGCGGATGGTTCCGTAAGCCGCGTTAATCCTCTTAATTATGTTTCAAAACCCTAACAGAAAAGGCGGCACACCGCACGGTATGCCGTCTTTTTTAAGAAAGGATGGCTGTTATGAACAAAAAAATCTCTTTGGGACTGTGCATATCGCTTATAATCATTTCAATAACCGCAACCTTCGCAATCACTATGGTTGTTTCAAAGCAGATTTACAGCGGAATCATTAATAATATCTCTCAGCGTTCGGAAGAATACGGAGCAGTTGATGAAATAAGCAAAATTGTTTCAAACTATTACTACGGTTCGGATGACGATAAAACAAGAGTCAATTCATCTCTTGCTGAGGGCTATATAAACGGTCTTAATGTCGGCATCAACCGTTATCTTAATGCAGATGAGTATTCGGAATATTCAGATAAGCTTGAAAGCGGTGTAACGGGAATAGGCGTTGAAACCTTCTTCAAAGCCGCAACCAATCAGCTTATTGTTACTCATGTTTATGAAAATTCGCCTGCAGAAAAGGCAGGCCTTCAGAAAAACGATGTCATAACAGCAATCAACAATCAGACCGTTCATATCACAAATTACGCAATATACGAACGCTTGCTTTACGGTAATATGTTAAAAAGCGTTCAGATTGAGTATGAGAGAAACGGCGAAACAAAGATTGTTGAGCCTATGCTTGGATTCTCCATTCCCGGAGTTATCGGCAGACTTGAAGGAAATGTTGGCTACATCAAAATCAACGGTTTCTATAAAAATACCGCCTCCGAATTCAAGAAGACGGCTGAAAAGCTTATCGATGAGGGTGCAAGTGCACTTGTTTTCGATGTAAGAAATACCGATGACGGCAGTATTGAGTATGCTGCAGAAGTTATAGATGTTATCATACCTACAGGTACAATTGCAACAGCAAAGGGTAAAGACGGTTCCACCTACAGAGGAAACACCGTTTTTATCTCGGAAAACAGTAATATTTCGGGCGTAACATTTGCAGTTCTTGTTAACGGAAAAACCGTTGGTCCTGCAGAGCTTTTTGCAAGCATAATGAAGGATGTTGCCCGAGCAGAGGTTATAGGTGAAAAAACTGCCGGTGTGGGCACAATGCAGGAGCTTTTTGCACTTGAAGACGGCGGCGCAGTGCTGCTTACCGTTGCGCTCATCGAGCCTGCAGGCGGCGAAGCATTTATCTATAATGAAGTTGGCATAGAGCCGACTGCTGCCGTTGCTCTTTCTCCCGAAAATGCGGCAAATCTTGAAATCCTCACAACATCTCAGGATACCCAGCTGACTGCCGCACTTAATATGCTTTCAGGATATTAAAATCTTCGGCGTAGCTCGATAACCTTGCCGAGAACAGTAACGGGAAGCGATACGAAATCGTTTTCCGAATAAATCAAAGGTTCATATGATGAATTTTCAGGCACAAGCAAAATGCTTGTGCCTTTTTTTATTATCCTTGTTATGAATGCATCGCTGTTGCCTGCGGTAACTGCAGCAAGTTCACCGCTTACGGGCACTTCGCGTCTGTTAACAATAACTGTGTCACCCGGTATAAGAGAAGGCGACATGGTGTTGTCATTTATTGTCAAAGCGAATATATCACTGTCTCCCAGCTTTTCGGAAACGGCGTCGGCGCTGATTCTTGAGAAGCCGGGAATTTTGTTTTCATCCTTTGCGTTTTCTCCTCCGAGAAGTGTTTCGACGGAAATTTCCAGAACTTTTGCAAGCTTTTTGAGGCTGTCAAGATCGGGCGTTGTTCTGCCTTTTTCCCATTGACTGACGGCTGTCTGATGAACTCCGCAAAGCTCTGCCAAAGCGTTTTGAGAAAGCCCTTTTTGTTTTCTGAGCTCTTTGATTATATCCATAAGTAATATCTCCATATGTTTTATATTACAGTTGTATTATGAGCCAAACTATTAAAAATGTCAAGATGTAAACAAGAGTTTACAGTTTATTCATTGACAATCGAACGAATGTTCACTATAATTAATAGCATAACTATTAAATGGAGGCGCTGATGAATAGCAAGGAAACGGCTGTAAAGCAGAAATACTATCCGGACGAAGAGGAAATGAGGGCGGCTCAGCTTGCATGTTGCGGCAGGTTTTGCAATGCTTGTGAAACTCCGGCAGAATATGCTTGGAGGAAAAGGGAGATTGATATGTCGCTGCTTCTTGAAAGAGCAATCGAGGATGAACTGACCGAAACAGAAGAAGAAATAGTAAAAGAATATTGGTTTGATTCGGAAAGTCTGAAATCGGTAGCAGAGAAGCATAAAATCAAACCGCCGACCGTCAGAGGAACATTGAACCGTGCTCAAAAAAAGATAGAGCGAGTGTTGAGATATGTGATTTTTTATCAGCAGGGGATAATGTCGGAATCGGTAGTTTCGGCGGTTGTGTGCAGAGCAAGAGTTATTGCATCGGCAAGAAATCATTCCTCGCAAAGCATATCGGAAAGAATAAAAAATCTTCGTATTTCACAGGGATTTACTGTTGAAAAACTGAAGGTATCAACAGGAATTCCGGAAAGCCGGATAAATGAAATTGAAAACGGGGTTGTAACGGATGTTTCTGATTTGATTGTTTTAAGTGATTTTTTTAATGTTACAACGGATTATATATTAAAAGGAGAATTTAATGAAAAAAACATTGTATGAACTTGGTACGGAATACGAGAATTCGGCAAGGCTTGTAAAAGAACGAATTGACAGAAAAAGAGAAGAAAAGAAGAAGCTCAGAAACAGCATATGTTCCAACGAGGCATATGAGTTAAAAAGGGAGCTCAGGCAGCTTTATTCTGAATACAGAGAAACAAAAGAGATTGCCGAATATCTGAAATCATATTACGATACTGATACCGGCAGAAGAGAATTTTTCAGTTATAAATAAATTTTGTAATTTGCTTGACAAAAAGCATATGTATGATATATAATATCACCTGCACTCAAAAGGGGTGCAGATAAGGACGTTTAGCTCAGCTGGTAGAGCATTCGCTTGACGTGCGAAGGGTCAGCGGTTCAAGTCCGTTAACGTCCACCAAACGGGCATTGGATGAACACTT
>JAZSCL010000211.1:0-3641 GCA_045602905.1 Acutalibacteraceae bacterium | reverse complement strand
GCTCAATTCGAAACATATTCGTTTAACTTCGAATATTATTGGAACGAAACCACCAATGAAGATGTTACTCCCTCTAAAGACGACGATGATAAAGACAATTTTGATGGGTTGTATCATCCGCTTGATTCCGATGATGACAGTGATTCAGATAATTCCCTCAGCAGATTCGGCCCGGGATATCCCGGAAAATTACCTGACGGAACAAAATTTACCGTTTTCACAACCGAAAAATTCCTTTTGATTATTTACGGTGAAGTAAAATGGTTAAAAGAAATGTTCGATGTTGAAATGCTTGTTTTTAACAGGTCATTAACCGATACTGCAGAAAATTGCGTTGCCGAACTGGATCTTCCTGCCGGAATTTCCCTTGCCGCAATGGTAGGTGCTCCGCAAACAAAAACTCACGATTTCGGAACCCTTTCCTCGGGCGAACAAAAGACCCACCATTGGTATGTGAGAGGTGATGAACCCGGAACATATGACATATCAGCATCTTTGAAAGGCACTCTTATGCCGTTTAAAGAAGATTTTGAATATTCATACACAGCACCTTCTCCAATCAAGGTTTATGCGGAAAACGCTTTGCATATGAACATAATCATACCTGATGCATGTTATTCATATGATCTGTTTAAAAATCTTGAGCTTGAAGATTATGACGAAGATTATCCTGTCAGAATAGAAATTGAGAATGTTTCGGATAAACCGGTTTACAATCTTGAGCACAAAATCGAAGGTCTTGTTCAGAAAAAAGTAACCACGGATCACATATTTGTTGACGGAGAATACAATAAAGAAACTCATGAAAAAATTTATAAATCCGAGTGGTACGGAGATGACTATGTTTTTGCCGTAGATGTTCTCAATCCCGGTGAGACGCTCGTTGTTGAACTTGAAACAACAATTGAATTTTTCGCTTCACTTGAGAAATTTATTTCTGAAAACAAAAAAACAAACAAAGCCCTTTCTGTTTTTTCTTGGATATCTAAAATTGTAGGGTTTGCTGACCCAACCGGTATAACAACTGCTTTAAAAATCGCTTCAAAAATTATTTCAAGTATGGATGTCCGATATTGCTTAAGAAGTTGTATTCTTCACACTCTGGAAGGTTCAACGGCAACCATTCCGCACAGCTTCACAATTAAACCTGTCGCACGTCCGTCAATATTTATGAAATTATCAAACAGCTTCATTTATGGTGCATTGGACTGGATGTTCGATCTGGACGACAATGTTATTGATGCTGTAGGAATGAGCGAAAAAACAGATCTTACTTCAAAAGAAACCCTGATTAAAAAATACTCCGAAAAATCAGCATATGCTTCATCCGGAAATTCAGGAACAACCGTTACTGCGTGGGTTGAACGCGGAGATCTTCTTTATGACCTGCAGGGAAATATGATTGATTTATGGATCGGTCCGGAAATATATGACGAAAGACTGATTAACGAACTTCTTCTGGGAGAATATAATGAAGATCTTATAAAAATGGCAATTGATATGGCAATAAACGGAAAAGAAATGTATATTCCCATTACAAAAGAGCAACACTATGAGAGGAATAAATATAACATTTATCTTCCCGAAACATTAGAAGAAGCCAAAAAAAATCCGTTTTGGAGACAACTTCCAGATTCCGAATCTGCCTGCCATCAGTTTACGGCTCCAGAAGGAAAAAAGAATTACAAGTTTGTATCTGCGGACGGAACATTTGAAGCCGTATATTCTCCTGATGGTAAGCTTATAAACGATAGCAGGGATGTTGGCACATATAACTATTGTCCGCAATCCAAGAGCGTTGCCGGTCATTTCTTATATGATATTCTTCCGTGGCTTGTTTGGGGTAATGCGCCTGAAGACACAACGGTTTTTGAACAAAGAGCAGCGTATAGTATGATTGGGTTGTTTCCTGAGGAAATATCAAGCCAGGCATATTCATCTTCTGAAGAATTAACCAAAGAGAATATAGAATACATATTGACACTTCCTCCCATTGAACCTGCCCAAAACAACTATACAGAGCAGATGTTTATTGCACAAAACACAATCTCCGCAATCGAAAATTGGGAAAATTATATCCTCTGTTCAGAAAGTGTTGGTTCGGAGGATTGCAAATTACTCAAAACCCTTGCCGACAAAAAGGTTGCTGTATACAGCGGATTAACAGAAACATGGCTTGAGGTTGAGTCAATTAATGGAAAAAATGTAGAAGAAAGCCAAAAATATGTTGTCGACTTCAGCAAGAAATTATTATCGTCAAAAGAACAGTATCTTGAATACCTTGTAATTCTTGAAACCAAGGATACAGATAAACTCGAAGGTTTGGAGAATCCTTTCTCCATTGAGGGAACAAATGAAAAAGCGGTTATAAAAAACGGTGTTCTGACCTATCCTGGCGACGGCGATATCATAATCAAATCAAACGGTTTTGGCAAAGCAACACTCTGCGTTGATTTAGGAAGCGGAGAAATAGTCCGCATCCCTATTGCTTCTGTAGATGAACATAACTGTGATGGCAAATGGGAAACGCTAATCGAACCAACAGATGAACACTATGGATATATGGCTAAATATTGCGATATTTGCAATGAACTGCTCGATGTTGGTTTCCCCGAAATCGGCAAACCGATTGTAACCGAAATATCGGTTAACGAATCAAGTTACGATAATGTCTATGATATCGGAGAAGAGTTTAATCCCGCAGGTCTTGAACTTCTCGTAACTTACAGTGACGGAACAACAAAAACTGTTTCTGAAGGATATTCTCTTGAAATTGTTCCGTTTAAAAACCCTGGTAAATATTCTGTTGAAATAAGCTATAACGATGCATCAACATATGCTGATGCATGGGTTAATCCCCCTATGGCCGAAGCTGAGATCTCATTGAAGAAAGCTGATTTGTCCGAGAATAATTATCTTAAACTCTGCATCTTCAAATTGCCTAAAGGTATGAGCGTGTCTGACCTCAATTGGAATTCATCCGATGAAAGTGTTGCAACAGTTAACAACGGAATAGTTTCCGCAAAATCAGCAGGAACTGCAATTATTACCGTATCGGACAATAGTGGTCAATTCACAGCCTCCTGTACAGTAACCGTAAATGAACTTGAATCTTATGTAGTCAGTTGGATGATTGACTGTGAAACAATCGAACAAACCGTAAAAGTAGATTCTGTAATAACAGAGCCCGAAGTTACCGCAAAGAATGGATATAAGTTCATGGGCTGGACACCCGCAGTTCCTGACACAATGCCTGCATATGATTTAACATTCACGGCGGTATTTGAAAAATTATATATCTGCCCCGATTGCGGTGATGAAATTCTCGGCGAAGATGAAATTAATGCTCATATAGCGGCAGAAAATGCATCCAAAATCAAAACAACCATGAAAATCAAGAACAATTCGGGTGCAAAAACAATCAATTACGGCGAAACTCTTCGTCTTACCGCAATAACAACTGATATGTCCCCCGACGCAAAGATTTATTGGTATATTGACGGCAAGAAGGCGGGTGAAGGCGAAACTTTTGAGGTTTCACCTTCAAGTGGAAGTATTGAAATTACCGTAAAGATTGTTGACTCAAGCGGTAAAGTTCTTATTAATGCCGACGGCAATGAGGTTTCGGATTCACAAAAGGT
>JAZSCL010000210.1:0-2400 GCA_045602905.1 Acutalibacteraceae bacterium | reverse complement strand
GAAAGCGGACTTGCAGGGTCGGTATCAAAAATCGTTACGCTTGTACCCTCTGATATATCATCGATTTCGGAAACATCGAGCATGCACTGGTCCATGCATATTCTGCCGATAACGGGAACAAGCTTATCGCCGATTTTCATTTTTGCCTTACCTGAAAGCGAACGGGGATAGCCGTCCGCATAGCCAACTGGTACCGTTGCGATTTTGATATCCTTGTCGCTTGTGAAGGTTCTGCCGTAGCTTACGGGAGTTCCTGCAGGAATGGTTTTGACCATTGAAACAACGGTTCTCATCTTCATAGCAGGCATAAGATTTATTCTTCCCTTGAGTGCGGGTGAAGGCAGCAGACCGTAGAGAATAATTCCGGGTCTTACCGCATCAAGGTGCATTTCGGGATACATTGCCGTTGCGGCGGAGTTGCAGCAATGGCGGATGGGGAAGGTGATTCCTTCAAATTCAAGACAGCCTATGAGCGTCATGAATAAATCATACTGAATTCTTGTGAAAAGCTCGCCGCTTTCTTCGTCAGCACTTGCGAAGTGAGTGAAAATTCCTTCCGCATAAAGACCGTCAAGCTTGCAGACGGAAGTAATTTCTTCAACCGTTGCGATGTCATCCGTGCTGTCGTGGAAAACAAAGCCGAGACGGCTCATGCCCGTGTCCACTTTGATGTGTACAGAAACCTGAATGCCCTTTTCCTTGGCTTTTTCAGAAAGACGGGCGGCATATTCGCTGTTGAAAACGGCCTGAGAAATGTTGTTGACCGCAAGAGTTTCGGCGTATTCGGGGGGAGTGTAGCCGAGAATAAGAATTGAGCAGTCGGGAGAAAGCTCACGCACCTGCAAGGCTTCCTCAAGGTTGGAAACCGCAAAACGCTTGCATCCGCAGGCGGCAAATTCCCGTACGGAAATTTCAAATCCGTGGCCGTATGCGTCAGCCTTGACAACGGCGATTATATCGCAGTCGGGCGAAAGCTTACTCTGGATTTCCTCGTAATTATGTTTTAATGCATCAAGGTCGATTTCGACCCATGTGCGTCTGAAGTATTTTTTCATTTCAATGCCTTCCGATTGAATATTATCTTTATAATTATATATTTATTTCTTTTCCGTGTCAATATTCCGCTGATTAAGTTTTATTAAATGAAAAAATATCTTATGAGATAAAAGATTATCATGTGCACGGGATAGAATGCGTAAAATCCGTACTGTGTAATTTTGTTGCCTTTGCCTTTTTTGCCGCCGTAAAGCCATATTGGAATAAGGGCGAAAACAGCAAATCCCTGAGTTGCGATTTCATAGCTTTTTCCTGCGATATCAACAACAAATTGCTGCCCCTCAAACAAAACAAGATTCATAAGAATCATTGCGATAAGCTGAAGCAGCCATGCAAACGGGAAATCTCTGAAAACATAAAACATAACAACCGTCAGGAATCCCCAGAAGCCGTAGTCGGGGAAGCCGATGTATGCGCCGAGGCAAATCGGGATTAAGAGCAAAACGGTTTTAACAATTTGCTTTGCGGTTTTGTTTTTTCTGGCTTTGTCAATAACCGTGATTGCAAGGAGACCCAGCAGCAGAGTAAATATAACATTCTGATGGTAGGGATAAAACCAGTTTCCGCCGTAGAAAAGATTAAACGGAATTTCGGAAACAAGCGCAAATATGAGCAGACGGAGTGTATACTTTTTAAGGTTTGAGGTGTGAATAAAGCCCTCGGAAATCTGAAATGCAAAAATCGGAAATGCGAGTCTGCCGAGATAGGTCATCCAGTTGTTTCCGGGCACGATTGTTGCCCATAAATGGTCTGAAATCATAAACACTACCGCAAGGGTACGGAGCATATTCGATGTAAGACCGCCGAAAGGCTTTTTCTTAAGGGGACTGTTTGTGGGTAATTTATTGATTATTTCTTTATTCATAACAAAACCTTCTTATAGATTTTCAAGGAATTTTTCAAGCTCAACTCCGTTGACATAAATTTCATCGAGGACAGACATTCCTCTGAAGATATGAGCTTTAACCGTGAATTTATATTCGGGATTAACTTCAAGAGTTTCACCGTCAAAAACAGGCGGATCTGAATTGAAAATCACATCTGAATATTTCGGGTTTACGGCTTTTTCAAAATTGTCATACCAAGGGTAAGTATGTTTGAGTGAGCCGAGATAAACGCCCGATTCGGGCTTTCCGTGAGAAAGTGACGAAACATAAGAAATTCCGTTTTCGTCGGTATCAATAACCGCATATCTTTCCGATATGCCGTATTCGTAGTCAAATCTGTTATAGTTGAAGCCGTATTTTATATGACAGTAAAATATCAAATCATCTTCAGCATTGCCGAAATACAAAACCTCTGAGGTTTCAAAGGTGTGTTCTGTGCCGAAAGTGCAGATAATCA
>JAZSCL010000209.1:0-5533 GCA_045602905.1 Acutalibacteraceae bacterium | reverse complement strand
CAAAAATTTAATAAAAATCAATTACTTAGTGTCCTCAAACATGGGGGTGTAGCTCACTTGGGAGAGCGCTTGAATGGCATTCAAGAGGTAAGGGGTTCGATCCCCCTCATCTCCACCATCGGACACTAAGTAATATTTTTTGCCCACTTTTAAAGTGGGTGTTTTTGTTTTCGTTGGGTTACTACTTTGGGTTTGTTGAAATATTCATATGTATATGGTATAATAAATAACATAGTAGTTAATTGAAGTAAGGTGAGCCTAAGTTATGGCAGAGAAGAAATATATAATTGATAATGCCGAACTGATGGCAGAATGGAACTGGGAAAAGAATAATGAACTGGATTTTGACCCTGAAACATTAACCTTTAGAAGTAATAAAAAAGTGTGGTGGAAATGTCAAAAAGAACACGAATGGCAAGCATCAATAAAGGAAAGAAATAATGGGTGTGGATGCCCATATTGTGCAGGCAAAAAAGTACTAAAAGGATATAACGATCTTGCTACTTTTTATCCCCAAGTTGCAACTGAATGGAATTATAAAAGAAATGGAGAACTTACCCCTGCAACTGTTACGTTTGCAAGCAACAAGAAGGTATGGTGGATATGTAAAAAATGTGGCGGTGAATATGAGTCGTATATAAACAATCGAACTCGAAAAGGTGTTGGTTGCCCTTACTGTGCAGGGCAAAAAGCCCGCGCCGGTCATAACGATTTGCAAACAATTTCCCCTGATTTGGCGGCTGAGTGGAGTAAGAAAAACACAATTAAGCCGACCGAGGTTACAGCACATTCGAATATAAAAGCATATTGGGTTTGCCCACTTGGTCATGATGATTATTTGATGTCCATCAAGCAACGTAGTAATAGACAGGGCTGCCCTATTTGTGCACAGCAAAGTCAAACATCTTTTCCTGAACAAGCGATTTATTTTTACCTCAAGCAAGCCTTTTCTGATACTGTAAACAGATATATATTCGACGGACGAGAAATTGACATATTCATTCCATCCAAAAATATTGGCATTGAATATAATGGTTATTTCTCACACAAGAAAAAGACAGAAAAGGATATGCTCAAAAAGGCTTTCTTTGAATCTATTGGCATTACTTTATTCGTTGTAAAAGAATACAAATATGCTGAAGAAAAGGAAAACGCAGACTTTTATATTCATGAGCGAACCGCTTTTAACGACTTAACTCATCTTATCGAGAATATTCTCAAATCCTTAAATATTGATATTCCTGTCGATGTGGATTGTTTAAGAGATGCCATTTCTATTAAAAATCAATATGTTATCTTACGTAAAGAAAATAGCATTGCTGCTGTAAGACCCGATTTGGTTAGCAGATGGGATTATGAAAAAAACGGATCTATAACACCAGAAATGGTCACACTTGGAACCGGTCAACGGTTTTATTGGAAATGTAGAATATGCAATAGATCATATTTAGCATTACCAAGTAAAATCGCACAGGGTAGTGTTTGCTCCAAACACCACATTAGCTTGAAAAAGGGTATTAATGATTTAGCAACGAAACACCCTGAATTGCTCAAATATTGGGACTATGAAAAAAACGATGTTGAACCATCCGAAATATTCGGCGGTGGCGAAAGCATAACATATTGGATATGCGAAAAAGGACACAGTTATTCAAAAATTTTAAGAAAACGAATTGCTGGCGAAGGATGTCCTATATGTTCTGGCAAAAAAGTATTGGTAGGATTTAATGATTTAGCGACCGTTTGTCCCGATGTTGCTAAATCATGGAACTATACCAAAAACGGAGAAGCTCTGCCTACGCACATTACTGC
The DNA here is from genome assembly GCA_045602905.1 of Acutalibacteraceae bacterium. Classification (GTDB taxonomy): domain Bacteria; phylum Bacillota; class Clostridia; order Oscillospirales; family Acutalibacteraceae; genus CAG-177. Next base: position 3,721 of record JAZSCL010000209.1, on the reverse strand, counting down.
ACACAGTAATAGAAAGTTTTGGTGGATATGCGAGAAAGGACACGAGTGGGAAGCAAAAGTTTGCAACCGAGTAAACGGTAGAGGGTGTCCTGAGTGTTATAAAACACAAAAGGGGCAACGACAAATAAACATGTATGATGCTGATACTTTAGCGTTCATAGCAACTTTCGATAGTGTCAAGTCTGTTTGTGAATACTTAGGACTAGATTATAAAAAAATGAATTCTACGATCTCACGTGTATGCAGAAGAAATCAAAAAACGCTAATGAAAAAGTATATTTTAAGAGATGCAAACGACGATGAATTTGGTGGAAAATAGAATTAAATTTTAATAATAAAAACTCCGAGTAGAATTCTATTACTCGGAGTTTCCTATATTTATGCCACCTTATCAATTCCCACCATAAACTGTTCAAAGTCAATATTAAACTCGACTTTCAGCTTATATCCTCTGCTAACCTCAACCCGTTTTATCAGACAATTTACAATCATTTTCTTCTTTTCAAAGCTTGCTTCTTCATAAAGCTCTGCCCAAGAAATCAGTTCATCAAAGTTGTCTGATAAGTTTTTGAGTACACTCTCGCTGTCAGATACATCCTTTTCTGCATCGGTGCATAAATTCAAAAGTCTGATGCACTCTTTCTCTGATTCTGAAATCAGCTCCGAAAGAGTATTAGCCGAGAAAGAACTCTCTCCCTTGATTGCCTTAATAACTTCGGATTTTAGTATGGTGAGATTTTCAAACTCTTTGCTGTATGCCGCTTTCAACATAGCGTGCCTTGCTTTTCTTACTTTGAGCTCATCAACATAACGGAGTTTGATTACATCAGATTTTGATACACCTTTCATTTTACTGAAAATGTCACGGACAATCTCATCAATTAAATCATCAAGAATGTGAAGTGTATAACCTGATTGACCGTTACACTCCGTTTGCTTTCTGCTTTTACCGTAGCAGGCATATCTGATACGTTTGGTTGTATCAACCGTGCCGTCTTTTCTTTTACGGTATCTGCCGCTTGTTGTGAGATTCAGCCTTGAGCCGCAATGCCCACAGTAAACCTTACCGGAGATAAGGGATTTGCCTTTGGTGTTAAGGGGTACTGTGGGATTTTCTTTCTTCCTGTCTGAACGCTCTTGCATTATCCTCCTTGCTCTTTCAAACTGTTCAGGTGAAATTATCTGCAGTTCAGGTATAACCTCGGAATGTGAATCACCGCTACGAAGAACACCTGTATAGGTGAGATTACAGAGAATACCTCTGATAGTAGCTTCGTGCCACATTTTACCTGTTCTCGCTCGGTAGCCGTTGTTGTTAAGCCAAGTAGTAATTCTGTGAGCACCATAACCCTCGGTAGTGTACTTATCAAAGATAATCTTCACAACAACGGCTTCATCGGGATTAACTTTTAAATCATAAAGCTCGTGTTTCCTTTTATTGAATCTGCCACTTTTAACAAGGTCATATCCAAAGGCGGCAACACCGCCCTTGAAATGACCTGCCTCAACCAACTGACCAAGACTTGTTTTTGTTCGCACTGATGTTTTCTCACTTTCACCGTCAGCCTGCCAAAAACGTATATAGTTCAAGAGCTTGTCAATGTGATTATCAAATCGCTGTTCGCCCTCTTGGGTACTCCAAACCTCAATGCCGTTTTTAACAAACCATTCAACAACAAAAGGTGTTTCATCTGCGATTCTGCCTATACGGTCAAACATAAACACAAGCAGAATATCAAACTTTTTCTTTCTTGCAAGGTCTTTTATTATTTGGATTTTGTCACGATTTTCGGCACGGATTTTATGACCTGAAACACCGTCCTCTTGCTCTTCATAAACAATCTCCCAGCCCATTTCACTTGCAAACTTGTGACAAGCCTTTCGTTGCATAGGGATATCAGCTTCATTGTTGCTGTCATAGTCAACCTGCTTACCTGTTGAAACTCTGTAAAGACAGCACACTCGCTTTGACATTAAACCGCCTCCTTAATATTTTTCTTCAGTTTATTATCAGAGGTGTAAGTTTGTCGAATGTGTGAATCGCCGAGTAAAATTTCTTTCAGTCGAGTTAAGATTTCTTTGTCAGGCTTCTCGGAAAATGTTGCAACAACTTCGTGACCTTTAACGGTGAATCTGTATTCGCCACGGTTGTCGGTGCTAAGCCAATGAAAAAACATTTTCAGCTTTCTTATTATGTTCATTATCACTCCTTTCATCTGTCTCTACCTCGCTGTCGTTCAAGATAGCGGCAGTAATACTCGATAGCTTTGATAACAAAATCTTTATTCGACTTTGGTGTCGGTCTGCCTTTAATATATTTCTGAAAAAACTCTGTAGGAACACTGACTGTGTCTTTCTGATTTGCTTTCAGCTCAGACATTATGTTGAACACTATGTCGTTGTCAAGTTCACCTTCTTCTGATAATCTTCGCATTCGTTGCGCTTGCGGAAATGATGGCGTAACTTCATCACTGTCATACATCGCATAAACCATCTGCTGTTCTTCGTGCGACAGATACGAAAGTTCAACCGCAGGTCGCATAGCAATTCTGTTTTCATCAACGAGGTTAAGTAGTTCAGAGATAAGATATGTCAGACGGATATAGTGGCGGATTGTTTCTCGACTGTCACCGCTTTGCTCGGATAACTTTTGAATTGATGTTTCACCCTTTAACTTCTGCAACACTGTTGCAGAAGTTGGCTCATCCAAATCAGTGCGGTAACCTTGTCGTTTCATCGCATCGAGTTTCAATTTGTAAGCGATGCCTTTTTCGCTCGGCAGGATATGTTCACGGTGGCAAAGATTAGAGTCAATCATCGCAACCAGGGCTTCATCATCGGATAAGTTGTTGATGATAACGGGTACAGTTTCATAACCGAGCTCGTTGAGAATTTGCAGACGACGGTTGCCGCAGACAATCTCATACTCGTTTGTGTCGGGCAGTTGTCTTATGACAATCGGACTAAGCAAACCAAACTGACTGATACTCTCACGAAGCTTCTGCATATCTTCGTCCTCCTTAACAGTGAACGGAGAGTTTGTCATCGGTTTAATCAAATTGATTTTTACGTTGTCCATTGTTACTTTGGTTTCAAATACTTTCATTTTAAAAATCCTTTCTTTGTTAAATTATTTCTTTAAGGGTTTCAGGGACTCTCCCTGACAAGTGAATTTGTCCGTACAGATTCAGTGCTTGTTGAGACTAAAGTCGAAACAAGCCTTTTTGTGGCTACAAATTCAGTGCTTGCTAAGACTGATGACACGGCATCAAAAGGTCTTGGCAAGCGGATTTGACGGGACAAATCCATTGCTCGTTAAGACAGATGCCATTTAATTTTTTGCGTTGTGATTTCGCAACTTATGTTTTTGTTTCTTCGCAAACTCACTTGCAGCAGAGCATCGTTCTTTACTGTACGGCTCGGTGAGTCTGAAACAAAATCTTCCTTTCTCAATCTCAAACATCAATCTTCCGTCTTCGGAATCGTCAACCAGATTACACAAGTCCGGATGTTTTTCCGAATAAGCCGACAGACGGTTTTTCAAATCAGTGTTGTAGGTTGACACCGTGATTATCGGCCTTGCTTCATCAAAAAATATCTCCGTTGTCTTTTGAGATTTCTTCAAGCCTGTTTTCAAAACATAAATCTCCTTTCCAAAAAACATTTTTCAAAAGGCGGCTTTTAGAATGATTTTTCATAGCTGAACAACCGTAAAAAGAAA
>JAZSCL010000208.1:0-9450 GCA_045602905.1 Acutalibacteraceae bacterium | reverse complement strand
CAAAGGCTATTACATAACAGGTGTTCTTATCATCATTGAACTTTCGGTTCCGTTTTTTATGGCATTTGAAAAAAGAAAACCGCAGGCAAGAGAGCTTGTTATATTGGCCGTTATGATTGCTCTTGCCGTTATAGGGCGTGTTGCAATTCCGATTCCGCATTTCAAAGCGGCATTTGCGATTATTATGCTCACGGGCATCGCATTCGGCCCCGAAGCGGGCTTCATCGTCGGTGCAATAACTGCTTTTGCAAGCAATTTTTTCTACGGTCAAGGGCCGTATATGCCTTGGCAGATGATAGCTTACGGTGCAGGCGGAATGCTCGCAGGTTTTGTATTTATGAAAAACAGAATTCCGAAAAAGCCATGGATTATGGCAATATTCGGATTCCTTGCAACTGCACTTTGGATAGGTCCGATTCTTGACTCTTCACACGTGTTCATTATGATGACCGAACCGAATTTTGCATCGATTACCGCATCTCTTGCATCGGGATTCCCCGTGAATGTAAGCCAGGGTATCTGCACCGCACTTATGATGTTTGTTTTCGGAAAACCGCTTCTTGAAAAGCTCGACAGAGTAAAGCAAAAATACGGAATGCTGGAGAACGAAAACGGGATTTGAGCATTGCCTGTCATCGGCTGAGTTTTCTCTCGTTCATATTTTTGCAAGCTTGTTTTTGCATTCATTGGCATGTCTGCGAGGATCTTCCGCCTCAATTTCATAGCCTCTTGATTCATACCATTCAAGGGTTTCACACCAGGTTTTGTATGCATTTTCATAGTCGCCGAGCTCTTCGTAGCAGCTTGCCTTTGAATGGTACGCTGCGGTAAAATTAAGGTCAAGTTCATTTGCTCTGTCCCAGCATCGGAATGCTTCATCATACCTTTTGAGTCTTCTGTAAATATCGCCGCCGTGAACATAAAGAATTGCGGAATCTTCGAACCTTTTCTCTGCATTCTCAAAAATTTCAAGGGCTTTCTCATTTTCATCTGCAAGAAAATACGCAAAGAGAAGGTTGATATGACAGTATATGTTATTGGGGTTCATCTCAAATGCTTTTTCGCAGTCTGCTATATTTTTATCGTCATTTCCGATTTCCGACAGCAATGCCATTCTCTGACGCTCAATCCAATGATAGGTATGAGGATCGTTCTCCTCGCCCATATCAAGACCTTTTTTGAAAAGCTCCAACGCTTTATCTCTGCAGTACTGCATATGGTACTGATAAAGGATTGCATAAATGCAAACATCGTTCATGGTGTAACTTCCGTTGCGGAGAAGCTCTGCAAATTCTCTGTCCGCTTCAATGAAATCCTTCTGATTATGGGTGGATTCATAAACAGACATAAGCTTCTGAGCATAATTTTCGTATGCAATTGACTTTTCCTTATAAAGCTCGTCAACGGTTACGCAATAGAGTCTGGCAATTTCGGGAAGTATCATAATATCGGGCATTGCATTGCCTGTTTCCCAGCGTGAAATTGCTTTTGAAGAAACATTGAGTTTTTCCGCTGCCTGTTCCTGTGTATATTTCTTTGCAAGTCTTAATCTTTTTAAATTGTTGCCGAAATCAAAATTCATTTCATTCACCTCGTTTGTTATTCCATCAGCTGACATCTGCATTATATCCCGAAATTCAGGAGAATTCCACCACTCCGAGAGAGAATTGACTCTCGCAAATCAAGAGTTCTCACAGTTTATATGAAGTTAACAAAAAAGGGCTGTCTCACTAAAACTGCGAGACAGCCCTTATCTGTTATTTACTTAAAAATGTCCGCCTCGGATGGCAACGGTGATGTTGTCGCCCTTGAGATATATGAGTCCGAGAAGCTCAACAACCTTATAAAGTGCTCTCTGAAGCCACTTAAGAGGTGTCTGGTCATGCTGCTTGCGTGTTTTCTCGATTGTGATGCTGTCAAGAAGCTCGCTGTTATCTCCCCTCTTGGTCTCAATCTTCATTGTGTCACCCTCAAACTCAAGGGTTGTGTAGGTTGTTACATCGTTCTCAAAGAAGCTGTATGCAGTATGGGGGAATTCAAGGTCAAATGCACCCTGGTCACAGATTGCATTGGTGTTGAGATAAATAATTCCGTTGGGATTTTTATAAGTCTTACCGCTTTTTGCAAGTCCCACAACAGAGCTTTCAACCATGAAATGCGAACGTCCCTGAAGATGGCTGTGACCCGTAAGAACAAGGTCAACATCATAGGTATCAAAAATCGGAGTGAACACTGCATTGAGAAGAATTGTTGTTTCGGGGTCAAGAATGCTGTAGCCCGGTCCGAAAAGCGCCTGATGCATAACGCCGATTCTCCACTTTGCATCGGGATTCTTTTCAACCGCTTCCTTAGCCATTGCCATATGGTCGGCGGCACTCGCAGAGCACGCATCAAAAACAAGATAGAGCACATCGCCGTATCTGAACCAGAAATCACGGTCAAGACCTTCAAAATACTTGCCGAAATATTCGTTGGGCATACTTGTATAATAATTATACATCATACCTTTTTTATCGTGATTGCCGATTGCAAGTGCCATAGGAAGACTTCTTACTCCCTTGGGCATGAGAAGAGTCTGCCATTCGCCTGCACCCTTGCCGGTTGAGGTGTTGTCACCGGGTGAAACAAGATAGCTCGCATCGGGATTCTTTTCGAGTGCCTCTGCAAGAACATTGTTCCATGTGTAGCCGTCATCGGACTGCTTGGTTGCTTCGTCGGTCTGACCGCCAATCTGGATATCGCCAACAACAATTGCCTTGTGGCTTGTGAAGGATTTTGTTTCGTATTTACATTTTTCGCTCCACTTTTCGCCTGTGTTCCACTGATAATAATAGGTTGTGTTTTCCTCAAGACCCGTAACGGTTACACGGCATACAACCTGCTCATCATTTTCGGCTTCTGTGGTTTCGCCCTTGAAGGTTTTGGCATTGCTCATCGCTTCGCCCTTGCCGATTTTTACTTCGGGTTTGGCATTATCCTTGTCTGCGTGCCATACGAGACGAACTTCCGTGGGATTTGCACCAACACAGAGCATGGGCAGAGTATTTTCATCCTTGAGAGATGCATAAAGCTTATCCCATTCGGCTCTTGAAAGTTTCGGGGCATCAAACGACGCAAACGAAACAACACTCAGCTGAAAAACAAGCAGAACGCTGAGAAGGATTGCGGTTATTTTTTTCATAAATGTTTCCTCCTTGAATAATTTAAGCCGACAGCATAGCTATCGGCAAAATTGCATGGTTATTCCTCTACTCTGTGGCCGTCTTTGAACTTGACCTTGCCGATGAAGGGGATTTTGATGTATCCGTCGAATTCATCGCCGTCAAACTCGATAAAGAAATCGATGTCCTTATCGGGAAGCAGACTCGTCTGAACAACTGCGGTGATTGAATCACCGTCTTCTTCAATGCTCTTTATGTTGATATCGGGAGTCTGGATATCGGGCATATCAAGCTCAAAACCGTATTTTCCGTTATCGTCAAAAACCTTTATTTTAACTTCACCAGAGAAGAACATTGTGTTAACCGTACAAGCCCATTTGCCTAAACCAATCATGTGAATATCTCCTTTCAGATTTCAATTGATGTGTATATTCTATCATATTTTTTGGTAATAATCAACATATTTTTTTGGGATTATGACATTCATCTATTGACATTCAACTGTTTTTTTGGTTAAATATTGATTGAAATATTATCCTTGGAGGTAGAAAAATGAAAAAATTATTCTGCGTTGTTCTCAGTATGCTTATGATTATGCAGCTGGGAATTATGTGCGTAACCGCATCCGCCGCAAACGATTACACCATCGTTTCCCCCTACAAAGATGTTGTATGGGAAGGCAAAAATGCATGGGGCGCATACAAAGGCTCACTTCATTCACACACAACCTACAGCGATGCTGACGACACCCTTCCCGTTATGGTTAAAGAGGCATACAGACAGGACTATGATTTCCTTGCAATCTCCGACCACGGTATAACAGGCGTTGAATGGGATCAGACTCCCGCTCTCCAGCTTCTTTACACCTATCAGCTTCTCATCGATAACCCCTACGAGCACCTCACAACCGAGGAATACGAAGCTATCAAGAACGGTACATTCGAAAACAGAGGCAAAATCATGGTTCCCGTTCTCGGCGCAAACGAATTCAACAACCTCTCACTTACCAAAAACCATGTAAACGGCTATTTCCTTGATGCTGATAAGGGCAACGGCTTCCCCGGCTTGGAAAATGAAATCGGCTATGAGCAGGCTATCAAGTATATCCACGAAAACAACGGTCTTTCACACATCAATCACCCCGGTGACTGGCTTAAATCAAACGATAATCCCGATATCGTAAGCGACCCCGAAAGCGTTAAGTTCTTCGGCGACCTTCTTCTTAAATATAACAGCTGTCTCGGCATTGAAATTCTCAACGAGAGAAACGGCACAACAGGTTATGACAGAATTCTCTGGGATAACCTTCTTATGTACTGCCTTCCCTACGGCAAGAACGTTATCGGCTACAGCAACACCGACGCTCATCACACAGGTACAGTTGACACATCCTACAGCATCTTCATGATGAAGAATAACGATGTTGAAAACATCAAGGAAACAATGCAGACAGGTGCATTCTTTGCAATCACAAGAAGACTCCGTCCCAACAATAAAATCGGCCCCAAGGCTGAAATCGAAGTTGACAACACCGACAAGGTAATCCCCATGTTCACTTCTCTTACCGTTGACGGCCACAAGATTAACGCTTCCGTTAAGGAAACCAACAGAATCCAGTGGATTGCAGACGGCAAAATCATCAAGGAATATGATACCGCTGACGGCAAGAATGCAAACTTTGATTTCACTCTTGACCTCGACGAAATCGACGGCGCAGAGAAATACACATACGTAAGAGTTGAGCTCTTCGGCGACGGCGGACTTTGTGCAAGCCAGGCATTCCCCATCAATGACGGTTCTGCTCCCGACAAGTTTGAAGAAGAAGAGGTAAGCTTCCTCGATGAAATCGTAAACTTCTTCAAGGGAACAAAAATCTACGCAATCATCGGCGAAATCATGGCAGCCATCTGATAAATCAAATCTTTTTCCCGTACACTCCGGTGTACGGGATTTTTTCTTTTTCACGGAAATTTACAAGAGCTTTTTCCAATGATTTGTCCATGTGGATAGATTATAATTGACACGAAATATCGGAAAAGAGCGGAGATGCGTATGTCTGAGCGTGATTTTGAAAATCTGAACGGAATATATGACGAAATCAAAAATGCTTTCGGAATCGAAGTAACTCTGCGGTTTTATTCGATGTTCAAGGGTCAGCAGATAACCTTTCCGATGTATCTTTTTGATAAAAAATACATCGCCGAGAAAATCCGTGATGAATATGACGGAAGCAACGGCAAGGAGCTGGCAAAAAAATACGGCTATTCCGAGCGTCACATAAGAGAAATAGCTAAAAAATAATTATTTACGGAGGTGATATTACGGAGGCTTTTCAGGCTGTGCTGGGATTCATTCTGGGCGTGGTTATCTTTCTGGTAATCCTGTCCTCCATGAAATTTCTTTTCATGGGATTCTATTCAATGCTGTTTTTCTTCTTTATCTCCCTGTGTCTGGGTCTGATTATTGCAAAATTCCTGAGTTGGCTGGTTATTATACTGATTGTGATAGGAATCGGGTTCTTTATTTATTGCAAGCTGTCGGATTCCTCGGGAAGCTCGGAAAAAACAGATGAAAGCACTCAGAATCAGGAAACAAATCAAAATTCCGATGAGGAAACAAAGGAGTAATATCATGTTTAAGAATCTTAAGTTCACAAAGAAAAATATCGCAATCATCGCAGGCGTTGCAGCCGCAGTTATCGTTATTATCGCTCTTATTGCAGGCGGCGGAAACAAGACTGAAAAGGCAGTTAAAGAACAGCTTGCAAAGGAATCCTGTTCCGTAAGCGGTCTCAAAGAGGAAGAAGTCATAGAATACGACTGCCTCACCTACAATCCCGTTAAAGAAAAGGAAGAAATTATCAAAGCAAAAATCTCAATTTACAGCGGTGAAACAGATGACGCCCAGAAGGTTGTATGCGTTGCCAACGAAACCAAAGACGGCATCAATGTTACCGTAAGAAAAGTTGCCGCAGAGTATTTTGAAGAAGTACTCAACGAAGAAACAGAAAAGGCGGAATACGCAAAAGAAACCTGCGAACAAATTATAGAAAGCGCAAAATAATTATGGATAAGAAAAAAATTATAAAAATTGTTGCAATAGTTGTTGCGGTTGTTGCGGTTTTATCGCTTTTCGGCGGAGGAGACAAGAAAAAAGTGCTTAACGAAGCCGAAGATTATATGCAGAGAGCAACCGCCTGCAAGGTAAAGGACCTTGAAGTTGAAAAGAAATACAACTACCCCGATTCCATGTTTAAGGAAGAGGAGCTTTATATCGTTACAGGAAAATACAAAAGCGGTTCATCAAAGGGCGATTACTTTATCTGTTTTGTTAACCGTACAAGCGACGGCATTGAAGAAAATATAAGCTGCAGCCTTGAAGGGGAATTCGAAACAAAAAAAGAGCTGAACGCAACTCTGGACTACATAAAAGATATGATGTAACATAAGGGGCTGTAAAAAAAGATGCAGAACGGACAAACTGAGCAATAACAAAGCTTCAGCCTTGTTATGCTTGCCCGAAGGCGTACGCCTGTACGAATTAAGGATACCAAAACAAAACAACCCACGCTGAAGCTTTCAAAATCTTTATAAAATTTTGGAGGTATCCTTATGAACTATATTAAATCTTGTAAATTCAACATTGACACTGCTTGTGTTGAAGTAAAATTAACCGATGGTTCTATGGTATCAATCGACTGTGATACTGTTGAGGCTGAATATGCTAACAATATGTATGAAGCATCGGAACTTGATTATCTCATTTACAATGAGCCTTTGAGCTATGCGGAATTGCTGTTAAGCGGTAAGATTGAAGAATATTTACGAAACAATACGGATTATACTCCGTTGTCAGAAATGAGATAACTTTTAAAATAGCATAACTATATGAGAAAAAAGCTTCGAGTAGGTTTCACAAGAAATCTACTCGGAGCTTTTTCATTTTTTCTTGGCACAAACAGGACAAATTAATTGTTTTGTTGTGCGGTAATATACTTGTGCTTGCCACTCATGCCCATAATTACATTTCCACCAAACTTTTTTACCGGATTTGCTTGCAACTTGGGTTGGCGACAATGTGTTGTTTTTAGTTGGATGACATTCAGCCATAAGTTGAGCATTATCGCTCACATATTGTTTTTTCTTCTTTTCTTCCATAATGCTCACCTATAGTAGAAAACAAAACTACTTTGTTTGAAATTTAATACAGCACTATATTATCTTCATCTTTAAGAATGTCAGGGATTACTGCACTTTTATTTGATGGATGTTGTAGGAAAATAAAACGCAATTGATTAATTGAATCATAAGTTGCGGATATAAGATCGTTTTGCTCATGATAAAGAGCTTTGTCGTGTTGATTACTGTACAAATCATGCGCTGGAATTTGTCTTATTTTTCTTATCTTTCGTAATGTCGACATAATATAATCTTTTAATGCTTGTTGACCTTTTGGATTTGAAGAAAAATAATTTTTATTCAGCCACTCTTCAAGCAAAACAAGGCTTCCTTTTAAAGTGCCATCATCATTTTTTCTTTCGACAGGTAATATACGGTTCAATTTATCAAACTCAAAAAATTTGTAATTTATGTTATTGACAACTATTTTCTCTAAGGCAGTAACAAATTCATAATAATTCTTCTTTGAAGGTATCAACAGAATTCTATAACCGATTAATTCATCATCAGTTATGTTATATTCTTTACTGAACAAAGGAGGTAAGCCGATATTCTTGCATAATAAATTTATAAATTTTAACTCTTCGAGCAAAGCTTCAAAAACCCAAACCTCTGTTACCCAATCACAATAAATCAAATTATCAAGAAATCCTTTGTTGATTTTAAATGCACTTTGGTCTCTAAGCAAACATCCTCTCCACTTGCATTGTGCTTCATAATTGAGTTTGGATAAGTCTCTTAAAAAAACACCAATAGCACGGTCTGAATCAATTGGATTTTCGGTTGGATATGCAATGCCAAAATCTTGAATATATTCTGAATGAAGCTCATCTACATCAGGATCAACAACATCTATGTATCCTCTATAACCATAATCTGATATTCTGTATAAAGGATTATCATAATACATTTGCAGAATATCAACATTAAAATAAAGAATTTTTAATTGTTCTTCACCTTTTGCAAGCATCTTTGTAAAAGGCTTTTCTTCTTCAATATTAACAGTTGCCAAATGCTCTTTGGTAGGATATATAGTAAATAAGCTTTCTTTATGAAGTGCATCTATTTGTTTTTCTTTTTCGGGAATTTTATGGAATCTATGAATGAAAATGTTTATATCATCTCTTTGAGAAAAAACAAATATTTTATCTTCTAAAATGAGTTCTTCAACATCTTCTGGCAAGAAATATCCTAAGCTTTTATTTGAAATGCCGTTAAAATCTCCTGAAGTGAGATAATGATTGGTAATTTTATCTAATATTTCTTGTTTATTCATAGTTACCCCTTTAACACTTATTGAAAACAACACAAATTTTTATTTAATTATAGCATAGAACAGAAAAATATTAAAGAGGTCAATGACGTACAAATTGAATTTACTGTTTTTCTCATTTGCGTTTCTTTTTAGTTTTCCCTCTCTGACTATACGGACTTTTCATATGCTTTGATTTTTTGAGGATGTTTATTTGTGTTACAAGTTCCTCTTTCGTAAGAGAGTCATAGTCGATGCCGAGGGAATTGAGATACATTCTGATCTTCTTTTCTTCATCGCTGCCTTCAAAATTCAATGCATCCTGCAACTGTTTTTGTGCATCTGCCGCAGGCGAAACCGTGTCCGCTGTTGTTCTGTCGGGTTTGTGATTTTCACGGATTGTGCTGATAATTCGGTCAAGGTCTTTATGTATCACGTGGCTGAAATATTCATCTTCGTCAACCTGTGCAAGTTCCAATGTTCTGACATACAAATCGTTTTCATCGGAGCATCTCTCCATTGCCGCATTTCGTACAACACCGAGAACAGCGTTTAAATCGTTGATTCTCATATCGGCAATGCGGTCAACATAGATTTCAATATCGGTCAGAAATCTTCTGAAATCCTCGTGGGTTGCAATTTCACAAAGCAGCCTTGTGTTAATTTTACCACTTTCAAGTAAATCAATCATATCATCACTCAGATGCAGATTATTGATGTCTGCATTCGGGTGATTTTTTTGTTCAGTCAGACCGAGCAGATAATCGGTTGAAACACCGTAGAAATTTGCAAGTGTGACAAGGTTGAACGGACTCATATCCTTGTATTCTTCTGTTTCATATTTGCCGAGTGCGGATTT
>JAZSCL010000207.1:0-4995 GCA_045602905.1 Acutalibacteraceae bacterium | reverse complement strand
TATTTTAAATTCATCTATATTATATTCTTCATTTTCGCAAATTTTAAATATTTCATTTAACCTATCCATATATTTCACTTCTTTCTCTTAACTTCAAGATGAGTTGCATTGTGTATATTTATGACTCTATAATTTATACTTTTCATATACGGGTGCTCCTATATTTTTATTATATCAAAATTGTTTCTCCATTACAACATTTATAAAACTGTGTTGCGGTTTTGAAAATTATATAACAAATAATACTCTATAGTGTATGAACATAGAAATTATCAAAAAGTAGCAGTTTTTTTAATTTACACATTCGACAAATCCTTCTTTAATTTGTACAATGAAAGCACAAAATCTAAAGGAGGACTTTTTATGTCAAATAAAAATTCTATCAGTTATCGCCGAGTTGGTGATTATTTAATCCCAAACCTCATCTTATCACCCGAAGAAGCAAATATCGCCCTCGGTAAGTGGGGTATGTTACACAAGGACTATCTTCTCAAACACAAGAAAGTATTATTTACAACACTACTTACACAAGGCAAGCTATATCAGCACTGTGCTGAAATAGAAAATCAAGCACGAAATATGTTTGATATGCTTGTGAAGCAGATGAAAAATGCCGAAGGTGTAACCGAGCAACTGAAAGATGAAAATCAGATTGAATGGGTATGCCGCATGAAGAATATTGAAGCAAGAGCAAGAGAAATTGTTACAACTGAACTGATTTACACCTAATACGCAAATACCCCGCAGACTTTTCAGTCTGCGGGGTTCACTTTATATATTCTCGTTTCGGAGTGTTTCAACTGTATTTTCTTTGTTTACTTTTTTGATTGAATATATCATACTCAGCACCACAATTATAAATACACTTGCAATAGCAATAATGAATTTGTCCCACGGGATATAAAATGGCATTTCGTAACCGCTGTCCGAAGCTACAAGATATACGAGATATGTCGTTCCCAGTGAAACCGGAAGCGAGAACATAAGACTCTTTACGCCGTAAAGGATAGATTCAAATGTCATCATCTTTCTCATACCCTTGCTTGTAAGACCGACGGATTTGAGTGTTGCAAACTCCCGTCTTCTCAGAGAAATATTGGTTGAAATTGTGTTAAAGACATTTGCTGCGGCGATAGCGGAAATGAGGATGATAAATCCGTATGCCATAACCTTTGCGATAGTTACAAGCGCTCTTATGCTTTCAATTTCTGCTGCGTAATCGGCAACGCTGATGTGGTTTCTGTCTCCGCCGATGTCCTTGATAAGTCGGCTGACATCACTTGCAACCTTGCTGTGGTCTTCGCAAAGAATAAAAGCGTGTGTCTGGCTGTATTCATCAAGCATTATGCCTTCTCTTACAGATTCAGGGTAAATAAGGTTTGTGTTATGGTCTGCAAAATACGGCTTTTCGTCGATAACCGCACCGATTGAAAGCTTGATATTCTGCACGGCTTTTTCTTCGGACAGGTAACGCTTTGTTGACTCGTCAAATTCTTCGCCCTCGTTACGGCCGATATCATAAACATAATATGTTACACCGTCTTTTACCGTTGTTTCCCCTATATAATGGTAGTCCATATCATTCTCTGTAAAACGAGGAAGGATATTTGTTATCTCAATGCTTGAAGAAATATCGTCCGTGTTAAGGAAAGGTACGATATAAACCTTTTCTTTGTTGTCGTTCTGGTAGATATAAGTACCCATATCATAAACAAGGGCTTTCGGATTTTCTTTGTCAAAGTATCCCTCTTCACTGAGACCCTCCTCTTTGAGAATCCTTCGGAAAGCGTCATCATCGATAAAGATATATTTGAACATTCCGTAATACTGATTTTCAGCTTCGCCCGAATATCTCTCAACTTCCTTTTTCATCATATCAAGATATTCTTCCGAAATATACTTTTTATCAAGGTTATATTCCGTGTGCATCTTTTCGGCAAGTGTAAATTCATCAATACCCTTTACAGATTTCAATCCGTTATACAGCTTATTTCTGAATTCATCTGTTTCGTATAAAGGATTAAAGTCATTGTTGTAATTGAAAAAGTTTACGGCAACATCATAATTCATATCCTGACTTTCGGCTGCAACAATATCGGTAAAATACGTCGAAAGTGAAGAAGCGGAAATGAAAAGGACAACAGAAACAAAAAGTGAAAAAACTGTAGCACGGTATTTCTTTTTGTTTCTTTTAAAATTCTTTGACGAAAGCGTTGCTTCAAAGCCGAAAAGCTTCTCGGTAAGCGGAGATACCTTAACGCTTCGACGGTTGACCTTAATCTCATTTGACTGTCTGACAGATTCAATGGGGTTAATTTTTATTGCCTTTTTTGCAGGAATATATGCTGAGATGATTACTGTCACAAAGCTTATTACGCTTGCGGCAATGATTGCCACGGGCGAGAACACAAACCGCATTTTAAGGTCTGTAAGCTCTGCAAGGAATGTTGCGATTGAATCACTTAAGAAGTAGAATGTTATAGCAATGCCCAAGCAACCTGAGATGAGACCTATCGGTATGCCGATACTGCAAAGCACCGATGCTTCGTAAAGAACAGATTTTCTTATCTGCTTTTTGGTTGCACCTATACTTTTGTGAATACCGAACTGCTTTGTGCGTTCACTTACGGAGATTGAAAACGAATTATAGATAAGTGAAACCGAACCGAAAACGATAAGTCCTATAAGAAGAGAAAGCAAGCCGATAACCAGAAACGGAAATGCCGAATCAAAGCTGTTGAAGCTATACATAAGCAGGTCATAGTTTATGCAGGAATTAACCTCGAGCTTTTTTACCATATCAAGATTGAATTTGCTGTAATCCGACGGCTCGGAAATAATTGTATAAACTGAAGTAAGGTTTGTGTTTCCCTTTTCGTTTATGGTATAAGCAGTGTAGCCCGGTGCCGAAATAGGTTCGATAGTGGTTTGCTCGGGTCTTACACAAAAGCCTACAACTGTATATGTTTTTTTCGTTGTGTTGGCGATTTGTTCTCTTGCTTCTTCGCCTTCATTTTTTAATAAGGGATATTCCTGAGTAAGCTTCGCCCACGAGTCACCGTCAAGTTTTTTGTACTCCTCGTCCGAAATATTTACAAGCTCAGACCATTGTCTTTGACCGACCTCAAGAGTGATTTCCTGCCCGAGCTTAAGCTGTACCGAGCCGTTGGTATAAAGATGGTCGGAAACAACAATCTCGTTACTGTTTTGGGGCAGTCTGCCCTCTGTCAGATGTATCGGCATTATGTCCGTAAAGTCAGACGGTATGCCTGCTATATACAGATACGGCTTGTACTCATTTGAAGAGCCGATTTCAGCATATCCTATCTCCTGAACAAAGGTATATTTTTCTACTCTTTCGTCCTCGCTGATTATTGAAATGTCATCGTACTCAACATCATAAAAGCCTACATGGTATTTGCCGTTATACATTTCTGCATAGTTTATAAGGTAATCCTGAACGGTTACAAAAGCCTCTATTGTGGCAGTAAACATTGCGACGGAAAGGATAATGCCGATGATTGTAACAAGAGTTCTTGTTTTGTTCTCTTTAAGTGAGCGTTTGGTAAACTGTTTAAAGATATTCATTGCGGTCACCTCACTTAACGAGAAGTCTGTCACTCGCAATTTTACCGTCGTTTATGGTGATAATTCTGTCTGCCTGCAAAGCAATCGAATCATCGTGAGTGATAACGATAAGTGTCTGACCGTATTTTTTGTTAGAGAGTTTAAGAAGTTCAACGATTTCGTGGCTGTTTTTCGAGTCAAGGTTACCCGTCGGCTCATCGGCAAGCATAACGGCAGGATTGTTAATAAGTGCTCTGCCGATAGAAACTCTCTGTTGCTGACCGCCCGAAAGCTCGTTGGGAAGATGCTTTTCTCTTCCGGTAAGAGAAAGAAGGTCAATAAGCTCACGAAGGTAATTTTTGTCTACCTTTTTGCCGTCCATAAGTACGGGTAACGAAATGTTTTCCGTTACATTGAGAACAGGGATGAGGTTATAAAACTGATAAATAAGACCTACCTGCCTGCGGCGGAAAATGGCGAGCTGGTCTTCGTTTTGTGCGTAAACATCCTGCCCGTCAAGGTAAACCTTGCCGCTTGTGGGCTTATCAACACCGCCGAGGATATGTAGAAGTGTACTTTTTCCCGAGCCTGACGGACCGATGATAGCCACAAACTGACCTTTAGGTACGCTGAAGCTTACATTATCGAGAGCTTTAACCTGATTTTCACCCTCACCGTAAATTTTTGAAAGGTTTTCAATTTTTAAAATATCCATATTGAATTGCTCCTTTTCTTTTTTATTGCAGCTTCATTGTACCAATCAAAAATTACACTTCGGTGACTCTATTATTACAAAAACGTCACACAACCTGCTTGTAAAATCTTATTGTAAATTTCGTACCGCCGTGCTGACCATTTTCAGCTTTTATTGTTCCATTGTGACCCGAAATAATCATATTTGCGAGGTTAAGACCGACTCCAAAGCTTTCTTTTGATGAATTTTCACCCTTATAAAAGCGTTCAAAAATATGAGGCAGGTCGTTTTCGTTTATGCCGATACCCGTATCGGTGATGACAATTTCCGTAAAAATCGGAGTGTCTTCTGCAACTACGGTTATCTCTCCGTTTTCGGGAGTGTGCTCCGTGCAGTTTTTCAATATATTTCCGAAAGCCTCAAGGCACCAAGAGGAGTCACAGTCAAGACAAACATTATCCGTGTTTATAATAAGCTTCTGATTTTTAATATCCATCGGAACGAGCAGAGGCTCGGCAGATTTTTTAATGAGAGATGTGAGGTCTGTCGGTTTCTTTTCGAACTGTACGGTTCCTGCATCGAGCTTTGAAATTTTAAGAAGAACCGAAACAAGGTATTCCGTTTTGGTAATAAGCGCAGAAAGCTCTCTTAAAAGCTCGTCTCTTCTTTCCTCTGATATGTCAGGCGACTCAATAAGAGATAGAATAAGATTAATACTTGTAAGCGGAGTTCTT
>JAZSCL010000206.1:0-5808 GCA_045602905.1 Acutalibacteraceae bacterium | reverse complement strand
AGGTTCTTCACCAATCAGAAGTTTTTTATATTGGATTAATCAAACAACACAAAAATAATACACTTTACGGTATTGATTTGTATATTTTGTTATATTATAATATAGATATTAATTCGATTTGCGATTTATACAAAATAAAAGTATGCCAAACGGGAGGGTAAATAATGAATCAGAAAAAATTCAACTATGACTATTCAAAAACATTGTGGATGAAGATGTTTCTTGCAAAACCCGATTGGGAGAAAAAAACATCCGAGATTCTTATCACTTTTGAACAGGCACTTGAAATAATCAGGATGATGGATAACATAACGCAGGGTATAAAAAAGATTGTTTACCTTGTCGGTTGGCAGGGACTCGGACATGATGACTGTTACCCCGAAATGGAAGTTATTAATCCGTATCTCAAGCGAGACTGCGATGCTACGCCGAGAGACAGCTTTATGTGGCTTTTTGAAGAAGCTGAAAAATACAACACGGTAGTAAGTGTTCACGGTAACCTTGCCGACGAATATGATGCAAATCAATCACATCCCGAATTTGTTGAAGCAAGCGCAATAACAAAGTATCCCGACGGTACTCCGGCGGTTATTGAGGTTTTTTACGGCAGAAATGCATATAAAACATCATATAAGCAGTATTGGGAAAGCGGTCTTTTCAAAAAATATTTTGACCGATTCTGTGAGGTTATTCCTGTCAGAGAGGCGGGCACGGTTCATCTCGATAACTTCTGCATTGCGGAAAATTTCGGACCAAGAACAGAAATGCATGAGCAGGATGAGGCAAGAAACAAGATGCTCGACTATATTATGAGCCTCGGAATTGACGTTACGAGTGAATATACTTACCGTGAAATGCCGTTACGCTCCGAGAGTAACCACCCCATAAGAAAGTATTACGAAAAATGCGGTGCTGAAATTATTGATACAGACTGGCGCGATGCACCTATCCGCACGCTGGGAAGAATCCCTGCCGTCTGGTGGATGAGCAATATGACAATCGACGATTGCATCAATATTCAGGCCGGTGAATTCAGCGGATATCTCAACGTCGAGCCTTTGAGAAATGTGTTTTACGGTACGGTACACGGCGAAGATATCTGGATGAACAACGGCATTGAAAAAGACGTATGGGTGCCGATGTTTATCAGGCAGTTCTGCACAATGCAGGTGCCGTATACATATCTTAACCGATATAAGAGGCTCAGCTATACGGGTAATGACAAAGAAGGTTATAAAGTGACTTTCTCTGACGGTGTTGAAACGTGCGGAAATGAACTTTCAATCACCAAGAACGGCATTGAACTGAAAAAAGGTTACGACGTTATTCTGCCGATAACGGAAGATAACAAAATCTTTATCGCATATTCCGAAAACGGAAAAGACGGCGAGTGGAATGTTCCCGATGCTGAATTTGACAAAGCCAGGGTATATATCATCACCGCTGACGGCAATGAATATCTTTGCGACGTTGCGGTTGAAAACAAAAAATTTTCTCTTAACCTCAAAGCGGGTCAGGCTGTGGCTGTTATTGCAGAATAAAAAGTAAGGAGTAAAAATGATGAAAAAAGAATATTGCGGAATGCCGATGAGAATTGCACATACGGGTGTGACACAGTTTGCTCCTGAAAACACCCTGGAAGCATTCAGAAAAACTGCAGAACTCGGTTTTGAGGGCATTGAACTGGATATCCAACTGTGCGGAGACGGAGAAATAATTATAACTCATAACGGTAATATGGGTTATATGACTTTTGAAAAGCACCGTGACGTTCTACTGGATATGACAGCTGAGCAGATAAAGAAATTTGATATTCCTTATCGTAATGCACTTAAACTTAAATATCCTCCTTATCCGTGGACGGAGCATTTCGGTGGAAGACGTATGATCACACCGCCCGATTACGTTGAAGACAGAGTGACCCATCTGATAACCTTCCCCGAATTTGATGCATGGCTGTCAACTGTTGACTATGACCTCACCGTTGAGGTTGAATTCAAGTGCAAGGGTATGTGTCCCCGCATGGATGAAATTCTTGCAAAATCTGAAAACGTTTCAAAATACATATTCTTCTCAGGTGACTGGGAAGTGCTTGAAGAGATGCAGGAACATTACCGTAAAAACGGAAAGCCTGAGGGACTGCGTTTGGGTGCAAATATCCGTTTTATAAATGAACAAACAATGGATTTCGTTAAACGCTCCGATCTTTGGGAAGTGGGTCTCAATAACGAAGCGTTCACTAAAGAGGACGTTGAAATGTTTGAGTCTATGGGGATCAAAGTGTTTTCAAATCTTGGCGATTATCCCGAGTGGTGGCAGCAGATATGCGATATGGGCATAGCGGGATTCAAAACCAACTATCCCGATGCCTACACCGAATGGTGGTTAAGTACCTGCTAAAAAAGGAGGAATAGATGAATGGCTGACAATATTACAATCAGCAAAACAGATTTGCTTTACGATCCGCTTTTTGACAAAAAACCGGACTTGAAAATGAAAGGCAAAAAAAACACGCTATTCAAGGTTTTATTTGTTATTATAATATCAATTTTTGTCGGTCTTTCTTTATTTTTCAGCTTTAATTCAATCAGTTCCGACAAATATACATACAAGGAAACAGATAACGGATATATCCTTTATCAGTTTGTCGGCAAGGAAGATGATATAACACTGCACATTGATTATGTCAGAGATGAATCGGGCAATGCCAATCAGTCAAAACCTGTTACCGAAGTGCGCGAATTTTCAATGAGCTGTAATGAATATGTGCGTTTTATATTTATCGGAAAAGATGTTTCAAAGCTTGAACCTCATTGCTTTTACTATACCAAAAACCTTATGGCGGTAATAGTTGATCCTGAAAATCAGAACTACGTTTCTGTTGACGGCGTTCTTTATTCGAAGGATATGAAAGAAATCATTCTCCATCCTATGAGAAATCATCAGTACAGAGCTGCACTCGGAGCAGGATGTGTTGCTCCTTCCGATGAAAAAACTGCCGAAGTATTTTTGAGTGAGTTTTCAAAAAAATACGGCGATGAAACAACAGCCGATGCCGAAGAATACGGCAAGCAGTTTTCAAAGCATGCTTTCTATGTAATACCCGATTCGGTTTCAAAAATTGAGGATTCATGTTTCAGCGACTGCGAAGCACTGATATATGTTGATATTCCTTCTTCAGTTAAAGAAATCGGTAACCTTGCTTTCTTCAAGTGTAAGGGTTTTGAAACGATTACAATACCCGACGGGGTTGAATCAATCGGTTCCGACGGATTTTCGTATTGCGAAAGAGTTACATATATTTATGTGCCCGAAAGCGTAAAGTTTATCGGACACCACGCCTTTTTCGGCAACCTGGGATGCGAAAAAATATATCTCGGTGCCGAAAATGAAGATATGATCGAATTTGGCGAAAACTGGCTTCCGAAACAAAGTACGACCTCTCTTAAAGATATAGAGGCTGTTTATGGTCAGGAAAGGAGGGCAAGCTGATGGGCAACGGTAAAATGACAGCTTTATTTCAAAATGTAAAAAATCATTGGAATGAACCTGACAGAGAAAAAGGGAACTACGTTCCGTTCAAAGAGTATCTGACAGTATTCTTCGGAGTCGGAATGAATTACAGCATCAAATCTCCTCTTGAATATCTCGGCTTCAGTGCATCATGTTTCCTCATAATGTACCATTATAAGCTTCCTTATCTTGCGTTTTCCGTCATTACTCTCATCGGACTTCCGCTGACCTATCTGTGGAATGTTCTTAACTGGTTCGTTAACGATAATCTCGGTATTCTTGAAAAGAAAACAGAGAGAAAACTTCTTGCTTTTTACGGCATAGTTTCACTTGCCGGATTATGTATGATACTGTTCGACTCCTCCGCGTTTCTTCCCTTGTCATTGGTTAAAGTTCTTAACGGAATAAACGGTGTAAGCGCAAGAAGTTTTCTTAAAATATTCGGCATACAGCTGTTTGTGAACGCATACGGCGGATTTCGTAATATTCTTTGGAGAAAGAAACTTGTTCCCAAATACGGAAGATATAAATATGTGCTGTTTTCAAATTTTGTCCAGAAGTCTGCTATGATAATCCTTATCGGTTGGCTTCCGATTTACAATGTAAAGCTTGTTGAAGACAGAATGTGGATGGCATATCTTCTGTTTATGGTATATGATATGTTCCCGTTTGATAATGTTATTGAGCAGTGTACTCAGAATATTTCTCCCAACCCTCACGAAAGAATGCTTATAAGAACCTGGCCCGTAAAACTTTCCCATTTCGTGAAAAATATATTTGATGTTATAATTCCGATTTTCGGAATTGCCTTCAGCGATATAAGGTTTTATAAGTTCGTTATTCCCGCAGTATTCATTCCTATGGGAGCATTAACCCTGCTGAGTGTCAGAAATATTTCAGAGAGAATTCCTCAGCCTCCGCTCGAAAAAAAGCAGAAGATATCCTTATGGTACGGAATTTCTCAGGTTATGAAAAACAAGTATAACTGGCTGAACACTATTTCCACACTGCTTGATTCGTTCGGTAACGGAATGATAAGCATTGTAAATGTTATGTATTTCTTCTCATTCCGAATGTATACCCAATGTGCAATTTACGGCTTGATGAAAACTTTGATGAGTTTCAGATCAACGCCTCTCAGTTTTGTTGCACCGTATTTTGTAAAGCGATTTTCATACAGAAGTCTGAAAATCATAAAGCTTGTAATATGCGCGGTCAGTGCCGTAGCAGAAATGCTGACGATTATGGCTTTTCCGACAAAACAGAATTTATGTGGTATTGTTATTTTTGCGTGTGAATTCTTCAAAGGTCTTGCAACTTCAATTCCCGATGTTGCCGACAGTGATATGGGTGTCAGAAAGAATGACTATCAGATGTATCTTTCCGGTGAGCGTCTTGAGAATTTCAGCGGAGTTTTTAACTGGATTATTTCTCCCGTTACAACATTTGTCAGCCTGATAATACCCGTAATCATTCTCAGAAACGGATTCAATTCAAACTGGGACGTTCTCTATATAGATTCTGCAAGATTCAACATTCTTGCAGTTCCGCTGATATTTGACCTTGTCGGTTTCGTTATGATGATTGTTCCGTATCTGTTCTGGGATTTCAACAATCCGCAGCACGAATATGTCATGGAGGTTCTGAAACAAAGGGAAAAACTTGCCCAAGAAGGTTATTTTCCTGCAGAATATGAGGGCGGACTTAATTTTATTGAACCCGGCGAGCTTCATGCAGGAATTCCGGTTGATTCCGCCGCCATGATTGAAAGACGTAATTCCCTTATCGCAAACATAGAGGGAACACTCAAAGAAGCAACGGCAGCAGAAGGAACAATTTAAGGCTTTCAAAGTGCGAAAAAAGCGGATGAGAAAATCCGCATAATAAACTCAGTACATAATCTGATTCCCGTTATTATAAACCGTTTCACTTTTGTGAGGCGGTTTTCTTGTTCAAAACTTTCAAATTAATCAAAAAATTAACATTAATAAACTCCTGAATGATTGCAACAATAATAAAGCAAACGCAAATTGAATTCAAAGGGGTGTAATCGAAATGTCAAAGAATAATTCAGTTGTTCCTCAGGCAAGAGCCGCTCTTGACCAGTTCAAGATGGAAGCTGCAAGAGAAGTTGGCGTTAACCTTAAGCAGGGTTACAACGGCGACCTCACTTCCAAGGAAGCAGGTTCTGTAGGCGGCCAGATGGTTAAGAAGATGATTGAAGCTTATGAAAACGGCATGAAATAAGTAATGTCATAGAAAAAACCTACCGGAATTTTCATTTCGGTAGGTTTT
>JAZSCL010000205.1:0-2358 GCA_045602905.1 Acutalibacteraceae bacterium | reverse complement strand
ACTTCAGAATGAAAATCGGAGGGTCCTACCTGATTAGCGGAAAATACAAGCTCAATCGCAGATTCATCCGGTCTTGAAAATGCGTAAAGCATTGAGAGATGTGCTCCTGCGGAATAGCCGGAAACGGCAAGCTTTGTGATATTAAGCTCCTTCTCATCGGAAAAGGCTTTAATTTTTTCTGTCGCTTTGCCTATTTCATCACACATCGTAAGTGCAGTTACCTTGCCGAAAAGACCGTCTGCATAGAGGGTGTAGTTCATTGTTGCTGTGATATAGCCTTTCCTTGCGAATCTTTCACACTTTTCCGCCATATCTTCTTTATTGCCGCCCGTCCAAGAGCCACCGTGAATAAAAAGAATAACACCGTTATGCTCGTTATCGTATGCTGAATCGGGAACATAGATATCCATAATGTTTCTTTCTGCATCGCCATAAACAAGATTTTCAAACACATCGTATTCTTCAAACGATAAGCTTCCGATAAAAGTTGAAAAAACACTGAACGAAGATAAAATAACCACAATTATTCTTTGTAAAATCTGTACCATTTTTCTCTCTCCCTTAATTAATTATTATAAAATAAACCTGAAGGCGTAGATTATAACATTAAGAATATTATTAATCAAAAATCTTATGAAAGTAAAAACATACGGAAATTCAAACTCCCAGTCATCAAAAGTGTCGAGTGTACCGATAAGCGATGAATCGTAGGTTATTTCCGGATTTTTGAATGCTTTTGTCTCCATTTTCATAATGCACAAATTCTTGCAGGCTTCACGCATAGCATTACCGAAACCGATGGGATCTTTTGCGTAGGCAAGCTTTACAGCCGCTTTATGCTGAACAACCTGCAATGCCCACATACCTGAAAGAATTGTATCGTTTCCGTTATAAACCGCGAGCAC
Source organism: Acutalibacteraceae bacterium (assembly GCA_045602905.1). Lineage (GTDB taxonomy): Bacteria > Bacillota > Clostridia > Oscillospirales > Acutalibacteraceae > CAG-177. The sequence goes on along the minus strand of JAZSCL010000205.1, from coordinate 1,453 downwards.
CGGGCTCATATATCCGCTGCCTGTAAAGTTTGAAGAATAATCTGAAACAACAAAACCTTCAAATCCCCATTCTTTGCGAAGCAAATCTTTGAGAAGTGCAGAGCTTGAGCCACACCATTTTGTCCCGATTCGATTATATGCTGACATAATGCCCTTGGGCTGTGCTTCTTTAACGGGAATCTCAAATGCTTTGAGATATATTTCGCGCATCGTCTGCTCATCGCACCAGGTAAAAATGCCCGTTCTGTGAGATTCCTGGTCATTTAGAGCAAAGTGCTTGATTGTTGTTACAAGGCTTTCGGAATTTGCGCCCTTAATGATTTCGGCAGCCATAATGCCTGAAATAATCGGGTCTTCCGAGAAATATTCGAAGTTTCTGCCGCCACGGGGATTGCGGTGGATATTTGCACCGGGAGCATACCATGTGTCTGTTCCCATATCAGCAGCTTCTTTGCCTGCACCTTTGCCCATTTTGTAAGCGAGCTCAACATTCCATGTGCAGCCGATTGCAGTTGCGCAGGGGTATGCAGTGCCGCTGTCGGTATAAACGAGACCGTTTCTGCCCTTAACGCTCGATGGGCCGTCGTTATCCATTGTATGAGGGATTCCGAGGCGCTCAACGCCGTGAGTTTCATAGCCGCCGTTGATAACAAGCATTGTCATTTCCTCAAGAGTGAGCTGGTCAAGGAACGCATCCCAAAGTGTTTCATCCTTCGCTACATCCTGAAGAGTTATGGTTTCATCATATTTAACTCCCATTTTGGGAACTTTTCCTTCTTTTACGGGATCCGGAGTTTTGTCAACATCAATGAGATAATCGTCTTTATCGAGGTTGCGCAGTTCGGGATATGTACCGTCAACATCGGCTCTCGACATAATATTATAACCGCTGTATACATCCTCAAAAAGATTTTCGATTTCTGTTCCTGTCACAGAATCCTTTTTGATTATCTTTGTGCTTTTGACTATATAATCATAAGTTGCGATGTGGTTTCTGACATCGTTTGCAATAATAATTTTATACGTACCTTTATCAAGCACCCACGCCTCATTTTCCTCATAGTCATAGGATGCCATATCATCTGTTTTGAATGATATCGTGAGCGTTTCACTTTCGTTGGGCTCAAGCATATCTGTTTTTGCAAAACTGCCGAGACATATGGCGCTCTTTTCAATGCCTCCCTCGGTGTAAGGTGCGCTGTAATAAAGCTGAACAACCTCTTTTCCGGCTCTGTCACCTGTGTTGGTGACCTTGACTTTTACGGTTATGTTTTCTGAATCAAAATCGGTTGAAAGAATCTGCTTTTTAAAGTTTGTGTATGAAAGACCGTAGCCGAAGGGATATTGCACCTTGTCTTTTGCAAAGGTTTCAAAATAGCGGTAACCGATGTAGATGCCTTCATAGTATTCAACAAAATGTTCGCCACCGTTATACTTATAGCTTCCGAAGCAT
>JAZSCL010000204.1:0-4229 GCA_045602905.1 Acutalibacteraceae bacterium | reverse complement strand
TGCTGAAAATCATATTTTTATTGGTCGCAGACTTTTTCGGTCTGCGACCTTTTTGCGTTTTATGCTGTTATGCTTTCAGGTAAGGCTTTGGGTATATAAGTAACCGCTACTCCCTGACGGGTATCGTTGCTGAACAGTTCTTCCTCTTGTATCGGAAGTTCAATATAACCCACAAAGCGGTAGTAAATAACAATTCTCTGCGTTTTGTTTTTGCCCGTACCCTCTGTTTCATAAACATCAATATGATCAATGAGTTCGTGAAGCAACGGTGCAGTTATTGTTTCCATACGCATAAACTTTCGTATTGCTGAAGCAAAGGTTTTTTTGTCCTGCTCTTTGTTTTTCAGAAGAACAATATCATCACGGAGTTTGGAAATTCTTACTTTCAGTTCGGCTCTTTCAACCTCATATTTGCGTGACAGTTGCATAAACCATTCATCCGTTACCTTGCCGCTTGCGTTATCCTCATAGAGCTTTTCATACAGACTTGCTACCTTTTCCTGCCTTGACAGACATCTCTGCAGTTCACTCTGCAAATACTTTTGCTCTGTAAGCATATCCTTATTGGTTTTCTGTGACAGTATTTCTGCGAAGGCTTCTTCGTCATATTTCAGATACGATACCATCTTTTTAAGTTCAAGCATTACAATTTGTTCAATCGCATCAGCTCTGACATAGTGTCTGCTTTTGCAGCTGCCCCTATAATCCTTGTAATAGTTGGAACAGCTGAAATAGTGGATATCCTTGTTTCGTGTGTTCACATGAAACCATAGCTTTTTACCACAATCGGCACACCGCAGAAAATCACAAAATATGTTCTTGTCACCATTCTCGGGTTTAGGGTCTCTTCGTTTGCATTTCTTGACTATCTGCTGTACCCTTTCGAATGTTTCACGGTCAATTATAGGCTCATGAACATCTTTGAAAATCTTCCAGTTCTCCTCAGGATTCAAGTGTCTTGTTTTGTTCTTGAAAGATTTTGAGTATGTCTTGAAATTGATTACATCTCCGCAGTATTCTTGACGGGATAAAATCTGACCGATAGTTGAGCTTTTCCATTTGTACGGATTAGGCTGTACTTTTTTACCGCCTCTGCCGATACCTCTGTCTTTCCAATATGCGGTACAGTTTTTGATTTCTCTATCCTGTAAGGTTCTTGCAATTTTGTCCTGACCGTAGCCCTCAAGATAAAGCCTGAAAATTTCTTTGACAACTGCTGCGGCACCGGGTTCTATTATCCACCTTTTAGGATTTTCAGGACTTTTCATATATCCATACGGTGGTTGTGATAACGGCTCACCCATATTACCTCTGATTCTTTTTGCTGACCGTACTTTCTTTGAAATATCCCTTGCATACATCTCGTTCATAACATTTTTGAACGGGATTATTTCATTTTCACCGTCAGCACTGTCAACCAAATCTGTAATGGCTATAAAGCGTATGTTGTTTTCGGGAAAGTATGATTCGGTGTATAAACCAACCTCAACATAGTTTCTGCCGAATCGTGACATATCCTTAACGATAATGGTTGAGATATATCCCGCTTCAACATCCTCCATCATTCGTTTGAAGTCAGGTCGGTTGAAGTTTGTGCCGGTAAAACCGTCATCAACATAGAACTTGGTATTTTCGAAACCTTTCTCTTGAGCATACCTTGATAACATGATTTTTTGATTTTCGATTGAGTTGCTCTCATTTTCTTTGTTGCCGTCATCACGAGAGAGACGACAATAGAGAGCAGTAATTCCAATATTGTTTGACTGCATTAGTCCTCCTTTCCGGCAGTCGAACATACATATTCCGCTTGTATTGTATTTTCATCTTCGTTGGTTGTCAAATGTGCGAAATCGCTACCGATAAATTCTGATAATTTTTCTTTCATAGTTTTGTTTTCCGTCTCGGTGAAACGGGTTGAAACAATATAGCGAACACCGTTGATGACATATTCATTTGCATCATCATCTTTGTTGAGTTTAAATTCAGCACGGGTGTTGCTTATCATTTCAGTAAATCGTATTTTTAATTTTCTCCAAAAGCTTCTCATCTTGAATCCCTGCCTCTCACTTTCATAAGATGTTTGTAATAATAATCGCAAGCCTTGATAACAAAGTTTTCAAGTTCAGATTCATTAACCTTGGGTGCAATCTTTTGCAATCGCTCAACAGATAATTTCAACATCAGCTTTTGATTTGGCTTGGGTACTGATAGAATTTCAAACAGCTTATCTTGATTCAGCTCGCCCTCTTCCGAAAGCTTACGCATACGCTGTGCTTGCGAGTATGAAGGTGTTACCTCATCGCTATCATACATCGCATAAACCATTTGTTGTTCTTCGTGCGACAGATACGAAAGCTCAACCGCTGGTCGCATTGCAATTCTGTTTTCATCAACGAGATTGAGCAGTTCAGAGATAAGATATGTCAGACGGATATAATGACGGATTGTTTCTCTGCTGTCACCGCTTTGCTCGGATAATTTTTGAATTGACGTTTCACCCTTTGACTTCTGCAACACTGTTGCAGAAGTTGACTCATCCAAATCAGTTCGATAACCTTGTCGCTTCATTGCATCGAGTTTCAATTTGTAAGCGATGCCTTTTTCACTCGGCAGGATATGTTCACGATGGCAAAGGTTAGAGTCAATCATAGCGACCAACGCTTCATCATCGGATAAGTTGTTGACAAGAGAGGGTACAGTTTCATATCCAAGCTCGTTGAGAATTTGCAAACGGCGGTTACCGCAGACAATCTCATATTCGTTTGTGTCGGGCAGTTGTCTTATGACAATCGGACTGAGTAAACCGAACTGACTGATACTCTCACGAAGTTTTTGCATATCTTCATCCTCTTTGACGGTGAACGGAGAGTTTGTCATTGGTTTAATCAAATTAATTTTTACGTTGTCCATAGTTACTTTAGTTTCAAACATTTTCATTTTTTAAAATTCCTTTCTTCGTTTAATTATTTCTTCAAGGGTTTCAGGGAATTCTCCCTGACAAGCGAATTTGTCCGTACATATTCAGTGCTTGTTGAGACGAATAGTTGAAACAAGCCTGTTTGTGGCTACAAATTCAGTGCTTGCTAAGACTGATAACACGGCATCAAAAAGTCTTGGCAAGCGGATTTGACGGGACAAATCCATTGCTCGTTAAGACAGATGCCATTTAATTTTTACTGTTGTGATTTCTCAAATTATGTTTTTGTTTCTTCGCCAGTTCACTTGCAGCAGAGCGTCGCTCTTTACTATATGGCTCGGTGAGTCTAAAACAGAATCTTCCCTTCTCAATCTCAAACATCAATCTTCCGTCTTCGGAATCGTCAACTAACTTACACAAGTCCGGATGTTTTTCCGAATAAGCCGACAGACGGTTTTTTAAATCAGTGTTGTAGGTTGATACCATAATAATTGGACTTGCTTCATCAAAAAATATCTCGGTTGTCTTTTGAGATTTCTTCAAACCTGTTTTCAAAACATAAACCTCCTTTCCAAAAAATATTTTTTCAAAAGGCGGCTTTTTTGAATGATTTTTCATAGGTGAACAACTGTAAAAAGAACGTTTCATCCGACAGAAATTTTTGAAACGATGCAGTGTTAAATCAAACACACTCCAATTTGATTTCTGCATTTTTTACAGTTCTGAAAATAAATTTGAGCAAAACAAAAAAGCCGTCACACAGACAGCATCAATCGGCGGGAGCATTTGCTCTCGCTTTTACAAATGATGTCTTATGTAACGGCTTTGAAATTTAAAATCTCAAAGGCATACTGTTTTCTAATCTCACATCACCTGAAGCATTCGCCACGTACAGTATCAACAAAGGTGAGGAGTGCGATAATTTTCTCTTAGCATATCGCAGGCTTTAGGCGGATTCATATCCGCAATCAATCACATCGTTATTCAATTGTCAATTTTAAATTCAACTAACTATACCACGCAGAACTTTTGTTTGTCAATAGGCTTTGTAAAATTTTTCATGTTGTATTTGACAGCAAAAGTACTATCATCATTTCAAAAACATTCTGAGTTCTCGGTGAGTTGACGGCAGATATGACGTCACAAAATACTTTCTGAAGATGAAAATGCGCTCACTTTCGTGAGAGCAGAAATTATTATTTCTTTTCAATTGGAATCCATATTTCGATTGTTCTTCCGTTATATCCTCCAACGATTCCCCAATGATAAATAGCAAGTTCGGGTGCGTTACTTATCTGATATTTGTCATTTG
>JAZSCL010000203.1:0-7359 GCA_045602905.1 Acutalibacteraceae bacterium | reverse complement strand
CGGTGTTAAGCACAGCGGTTTCGGTCTCGGATTTGAAAGACTTGTTATGTATCTTACAGGCATTTCAAATATCCGTGATGTTATCCCCTTCCCGAGAACAACGGGTTCAGCCGATTTTTAATCAAAAATTTATCCCCATCCAAATCGGATGGGGATTCTTGTTTTTTCTGCGGGAGCAATACCCCGCCCTACACATTTATTCTTTAATTGAGAATGTACGGCTTACAACATCGTCATCAAAACTATAAAGTTCTTTAACCTCAACCTCGATATCGGTTTCAGTATCATTAAGAATGTATGCAACATCTACATCAATTGTAACGCCGCTTTTAATCTCTTTATTCTGATTTGCTTCGTCATAAGGGTCGCCATCTTTCATTGTGTATGCTTTTTCAAGACCTACACCGCCTTGGTATACATCATCTTCAAAAGCAAGCCAAAAAGCGGCAGGTTCATCTGCATTATTGGTAAAACCATAAGTGATAACAACAGCATCCTTACCTTCCCAGTTCTTCGTAAGTCTGGCGTTCTTGATTTCAACAACATATTCTCCCAATTCATTTGAATCTGCCGAATCAACAACTGCCTCTCCTGCTTCCTGTGTAGCATTAGGTTCATCAGAATCTGAACTGCCACTTGCTAAAGCAAAAAATGCAAACACCAAAATTGCAAGAATGCTTAATACTACTGATATACTTTTCTTCATAATTTCTCCTTTCGGCTTAAAGCCTCATAAAATATTATGTTAATAAATGCATGGCATAAACCTGCAATAACATACATTAAAATGTCAAGATAATCAAATGTGCCGCTTATATATCCTACCTTCTGTAAGAATTCAAAAAATATCCCTAACGAAACAGAAACAACGGATACTGTTACTAAATTAAAAACACAAAATTTTTGAGAAAAACCTGAAAGTACACATAACAGAGAAAAACACCAAAGGAAATCAACAAAATAATATCTTAGGAAATCTATTATTGAATTATCTGCCAAACTAAAATATAACGCATCAAAAGCAAAGAATTTCTCAAGGAATAAATGAATATATGTTTCGCTTCTGAAAAAAATATAAATTAACAAACCCAATAAAACCGAAAAAAATGATAAAGAAAAAAATATAAATCTACACTTCATATTCACCATATGAATATTATATTCATATAAAATATAAATGTCAAGCATATTTTATGCTTTAATTGAATATGCGAGGTGGATAATATGAGAAACATTAAGCTTATACGGGTTATCAATGATTACACACAATTGAAAGTACAAATGGAAACGGGCATACCTCAAAGTATGCTTTCAAAATATGAAACAGGTGACCTGATGCCTACAACGGAAAATCTTATTATCCTCGCAAAATTCTACAACACAAGTCTTGACTTTTTAATGGATATGACTGATGAAAGAAAACCTTATCCGCCAAAAAAGTGATAAAACCCCGAAATGCAGACACAAAAAGCATTTCGGGGTTATTTTTTACTTGTTATCCTTTATAAAATCAAATGCATCGATTTCAGTTTCATATGGTTTGAACGCAACCGCATAATTGAAAGGCTCAAAACTCCATTTTCTTTCGGGTTCAACGGTGTCATAATATCCGTGACCGCCTCTGATATCAAAACGGTAATCGGCATAAACCATTGTGTCCTCAAGAGGAACAAGTTCGTCGTTATGTGCGGTTTCTTCAAGCATATAAGGTGTGAAATGGGTTGCGTTAAACTGGAATGTATCCTCTGCAACGGGTGCAAAAATCATGCCTGCACCGCTTTCATTTTCAACCTTGCCGTATCTTGCGCCGAAGTGTGAACCGTTTTCGATGGGTCTTGTGTAAGGCACAAAATTATCGTTCACGGTTGTTGCAAACTTACCGTAACGGCAGCCGAGATGGCGGTCTGCATAGGTTTCATAAGGACCTTTGCCGAAATATTCCATATTTTCATAGCCGCCCTTGAGTCTGAATGCAAAGCCGAATCTGGGCAGGTGCATATTCATATCAATGAGAAGCTGACGGAATTCACCGCTAAATCCCATAACCGCAGTGCCGTCACCGAAAAACTTATATTCAAGCTCACCGTTCATTATGGGAACAACTGCAGGTCCGCCGATTGAAACGGGACAAGTGATTTTTACGCAGTCATCACACTTTTCGATGTTTGCGGAATATGTTTTCTGAACTGCCGCCTGCATTGCCGCACTGCGTCTGTCATCGGCTGTACCAAGCTGATTATAGCCGTGAGCTTTCCAGATTTCAACCTTAACTGGCTCTGCAAGCATTTCTTTTCCGCCGCATACAACAGATGAGATCCTGCCGTAGGGCTTATCAAATGTGTAAACTGTATTACCGCAGTCAATCTTAATGAATCTGTCACCCTCACTGAATTCGGGGGCAACGGTTTTTGCCGTACTCTTTTCCGTTTCAACAGATAAATCGAACTGAAGAAATCCGACCTCATAGTCTGAATTTGTCCATTTGCGGTCCGATTTTTCTTTAAAAGAAAGAGTGAGGAATGTGCATGAGCTTACGGGTACGGAATCAAAGAGCTTGTATTCTTTTGCACTCTGCGGAGCAATATCCGTATCGTCAATTCTGCCGCCGATAACTTTTTCTCCGTTCACTTCAACAGTCCATTCGATATAAAGGTCTGAAAGAGTTTCAAAGAATCTGCGGTTGAAAATCTTAACCTTGCCGTCTGCATACTCACCCTCAAAAGGCTCATATCCCTTCTTCATATCCGCAAAACCGGGACGAAGCTTTCTGTCAGGGAAAACAACACCGTCAAGACAGCAAACATCGTTGTTGGGATAATCTCCGAAATCGCCGCCGTAGCGGAAACCTTTGCCGCCGTTAACGGAAACACCGTGGTCAGTAAGCTCCCAGAAACAGCCGCCCCATACAGCGGGATATTTTCTGAATATATCGCAATGAGCGTGGATATCTCCCGTTGACATTGAACAACAGAATTCGCAGAAATAGAAAGGCTTCTTTGAATTCTTGTTTTCCGCATATTCGGAAGTATACTCAAGAGAAGCATACATTCTGCTTTCAACGTCGGAAATATCGCTGTAGTTTTCGCCGACGGGCACTGCCTTGAATTCAAGATGTGCGTTTTCATAGTGAATAATCGCCTTTGGGTCACGGCTCTTTATGAATCTGCCCATAGCTCTGTGATTCTTTCCGCATCCCGATTCGTTGCCGAGCGACCACATAATTATGCAGGCATGGTTCTTATCACGCTCAAAAAGTCGCTCTGCCCGGTCAACATAAGCAGGTTCCCATTCATCGTCGGTTGAAAGCTTTGACCAACGCATCCAATCCCATGTGTCACGGTATTCAAATCCCATACCGTGGGTTTCAATATCTGCCTCATCAACAACCATAAGACCGTATTCATCGCAGAGCTCAAGGAATCTGGGGTCATTGGGATAATGGGATGTACGCACGGTGTTGCAGTTACCCTGCTTGATAATATGAATATCACGGAGCATATGCTCCATATCGCAGTAATAACCTGTTTCGGGATTGGAATCATGTCTGTTAACGCCGTAAAGCTTTATCGGCTGATTGTTCACATATGCAACATTGCCTCTGAATTCAATTCTCTTGAAGCCGATTTTAAAAGGAATATACTCCCCCGCATTCTCAACGATAAGAGTATAAAGTTCGGGCTTTTCACTGCTCCAGAGAATGGGATTAGGAAGAGTTACATCTATCTTACCGTTACCCTCTGCCGCAATTCCGCCGTTCGGTGCAATAAGCTTATATTTTGCCTCAACATCTGCAGTAAGCGTTGCTTTATCAAGAGTTTCATTAAGCTCGGTTTTAAAATAAATGTCTTTGAATGCGTTTTCTGAGCGCTCAAGAATATAAACCTCTCTGAAAATACCCGAAAGGCGGAACATATCCTGATCTTCAAGATAACTGCCGTCACACCACTTGACAACAACAACATCAATATCGTTTTCACCGTCAACGAGTTTATCGGTTATATCAACCTCCGTTGTGTTATGGCTGACTTGACTGTAAGCAGCAAAATCACCGTTTATATAAAGATAGAAACAGGAAGAAACACCTTCAAAATTGATGAAATATTTCTTGCCGTTTTTCTTTTCAAGGCTGAATTTTCTGTTGTAGTGACCTGCGGGATTTTCATCCGGAACATGAGGAGGATCAAGAGGGAAAGGATAAAAAAGATTGCTGTAAAGAGGAACATCATATCCTTTACTCAAGTCAACCTGCCAGCATTTCGGAACGGAAATCGAGTTGTTGAACTCTGTTTCAAGGAAATCACAATCAATATCCTCAAATGAATTATAGAACTTAAAATTCCATTCACCGCAAAGGTTCGTAAAATAAGAAGAATTTTCTCTGTTGCCCGTAAGAGCGGATTCCTCGCTCTGATAGGGAATATAGTATGCCCTCGGCTTTTCACAACCTATATGAAGACTGCCTAAGTCCTTATGGTAAGCTATTATTTTCATATTTACCTCCCGATAATGTTATAATTAATTTATATCACAGACATACCATTTTTTCAAGATAATATCGTTATATTTATGTTGAAAATAACAACAAAGCAAGCCTTGAAATATCAGCCGAATTAGACTATACTTTTAAGGTAAGGGAAAGGAGTCATATCACATGAAATTCAGCAAGATGAAAAAAATGGTTTCCGCTGCACTTTTTTCGGCTGTAATCTGCGTTGCGACATATATTATTCAGATTCCCATGCCCGCAACGGGAGGATATATTAACCTCGGTGACTGCTTTGTTCTGACTGCAGGATTGATGCTCGGTCCGGGCTACGGTGCGCTTGCGGCAGGTCTTGGCTCGGCCCTTGCGGATATGCTTGCAGGCTATATGCAATATGTTCCGGCAACATTTTTTATAAAAGCTCTTATGGCTGTTACGGCGTATTTTTTGTTTTCCGCATTTAAAAAAGCTTTTGGCGGAAAATATAATATAATTTCAAAAATTATTGCGGTTTTTATTGCCGAAGCCCTTATGGTTATCGGATATTTCGGATACGAAGCGGTTATTCTCGGCTACGGAATTGCTGCGTCGGGAAGTATTCCGGGCAACATAACTCAAGGATGTTTCGGAGCAATTGCCGCTATTGCATTCACTTCGGTGCTTGAAAAAGCATCCTCAAAAAGCAAAACTCTATCATCATTCTTCAAGGCAGGTTAAACCAGATGGATAAAATTTTTAATCAGGCAAAAGCAGCCGCAACTGAGCTTATTGAAAAATCAGATTTAAAAAGCGGCAACATCGTTGTTATCGGCTGTTCAACAAGCGAGGTGATCGGCGAAAGAATCGGTACAAGCGGTACTCTTGACGTTGCGAAAAAGATTTTTGACGGTCTTAATTCCGTTTTTTTTGAAAAAGGAATCTTTATTGCCGCTCAGTGTTGCGAACACCTTAACAGAGCGATTATCATTGAAAAAGAAAAAGCAGATACACTTGGTCTTGAACAGGTTTGCGTTGTACCTCATCCTCACGCAGGCGGTTCATTTGCTACTGCGGCATGGCAGACGATGAAAAATCCCGTTGCAGTCGAGGAAATCAAAGCCGATGCAGGTATTGATATAGGAACAACATTAATCGGTATGCACCTCAAAAGAGTTGCAGTTCCTCTCCGCCTTGAAAATAATGTTATCGGCGAAGCCAAGCTTTCTGCCGCAAGAACAAGACCGAAATATATCGGCGGAGAAAGAGCTAAATATGAATAAAACCAAGGCTTGTATAGGCATATCAACCTATACAAGCCTTTAATGTTATATTCTCTTTTCTGCTTCTGCAATGATTTTAACGGTTGACTCTGCGGTTTTGAGAAGAGAACCTTCTTTGAACGGTGACTCAAAGCCTGCACCTTCTATCAGCTCTCCGAGAGATACGCCGCCCGTTTTCTTCAGGAATTCAACATATCTTTCAAGTGCAACATCGAAATTTTCTCTTGCAAGCCCGAGGAAAGCAAGAGCAACACACTGCGCTATACAATAATCGATATAATAGAACGGACTTTCATAAATATGCATCTGATACTGCCAGCGTGTGCCCTGCTCAAGATAAGGTATTCCATCATAAGAAATATATGGTCTGTATTTTTCCTCAAGCTTAAGATACGCAGTTTTTCTTTCTTCGGGAGTAAGGTCTGGTTTTTCATAAACGATATGCTGGAATTCGTCAACAATCGTTCCGTAAGGTATAAACGATACCGCATCAACAATATGCTTGTAGCGGTATTTACCGGCACTTGCGCCAAAGAACTCATCCATATATTTATGGCATAAAAACTCCATACTCATCGAGTGGCATTCGTGAGTTTCCATACCCGTGGGATAGTCGGGTTCGGCGAATTTGAACATATAGTCAGCAGCAAGTGCGTGACCGAATTCGTGGGTGATAACATCGATATCGCCGCTTGTGCCGTTGAAGTTTGCAAGGATAAACGGCTGCTTGTATTTTGCGAATGTGGTACAGTATCCGCCGCCGAATTTACCGTCAGGGGCTTCAACATCAAAGGCTTCTGCATCAAGCATTCTCTGCATAAAGTCGCCGATTTCGGGCTCCATATCGTGATACATTTTGAGTGCATTCTCAAAGATTGCGGGTGTATCAATGACAGGTCGGGGCATTTCACCCGTAACGCTGATTGCATCGTCATAGTACATAATTTTTTCAAGACCAAGACGGTTGCGGATTCTCTCTTTCAATTCTGCAACAGCAGGCACAATATCGGTTTCAACGCTCTTGCGGAATGCGGCAACCATTTTTTCATCGTAGTCTACCCTGCCCATTCTGTAATAGCCGAGCTCAACGAAGTTTTTGTAGCCGAGTTTACGGGCAATCTGTGTTCTGATTTTAACAAGACCGTCAAAGATTTCGTCGAATGTGTCAGCATTTGCTTCCATTGTTTTGCCGATAGCCTCTGCGGCTTTTCTGCGGACATCACGGCTGTCATCTTCTAATTTACCCCTCAACACGGAGAGGGGCATTTTTTCGCCCTCAAACTCAAATGCAAGCTCACCCATAAACTTTGAGTAGCGTGTGACAAGCGCATTTTCCTGCTGCAAATCCTCGATAACTTCGGGTGAGAAAGTTTTGAGCGACATCTCAAAGCCCTTGAAAACTCTGGGATTTATGAGCTTTTCGGCATCTGCTCTGTAGGGTGAGTCAAGCATCGTCTTTTAGTATTCATTCTCAATTTCGGAGAAAAGCGGCATTGCGTTATCGTAATAATCCATCTCCGCATTGTAGAATTCATCCCTCGTGTTGAGTGTGAAACGGCAGTTTGCGAGCGATGCAGCGGTGTCAACCTCTTCGCTGATTTTGTTATATTCATCCCT
>JAZSCL010000202.1:0-9498 GCA_045602905.1 Acutalibacteraceae bacterium | reverse complement strand
TTTTATTTATTGAAATACTGGGGAAGGAATTCTTTGTGTGCTTCTTTAAGCTCGTTGAAGCACTTGACTGTCTTTTCGTAATCGCCTACGAGAGGATGAACAAGAAGTCCCTTGATTGCGTAGTCATCGTTGCCTGTGATTGCTGCCTTGACTGCGTATTTTTCGTATGTCTTGACAACTCTCATGAGTCCGATAACATGGTCGTTGATTTTTTCTGTTACGGGAACGGGTGTTGCGCCGTCTGAACCGATAACAGCTGCGATTTCAACGATATCATCGTCTGCCATAAAGGGAAGAGTGCCGTTGTTCTTGATGTTTACAACGTGAACATCACGCTTGTTGTTTGCAATTGAATCAATGAGTGAAACCGCTGCAAGTGAATACTTATGGCCGCCTCTCTTGTCGAGAAGTGCAGGCTTTGTTACGATTTCTTCATTCTGATACATTTCGAGAAGCTGTTCTTCTATTTCCATGCAAACCTGTGCTCTGGTCTTTTCGTCTTCTCTCTGGTGAGCAAGCTTTGCTTCACGGCAGTAATAATACTGAAGATATGATGAAGGAAGTCCCTGAACGGTCTTGAGGCAGTCGATTGAGAAGCCGTCATCCTTGATGTTTGCCATAACCTTGGGTGAGAAGCCGCTTTCGATGAGTCCGGGAAGAAGCTCTTCGCCGTTCTTCTTAACGGAAGTAATCCAGCTCAGGTGGTTAAGACCTACATATGTAATCTCGCTGTCTTCGCCGGTGATTTCCTTAACATCGTCAAGCATATCGATGGGAACGTTGCAAAGACCGATGTTCTTTACGTTTGTGTGATTGAGAATGAACTCGGTGATGATGCCCGAGGGATTTGTGAAGTTGATGAGCCATGCGTCGGGGCAGATAGCTTCAATTCTGTCACAGATTTTCTTGATAACGGGGATTGTTCTCTGTGCTTTGAAGAAACCGCCGATACCCGTTGTTTCCTGACCGATGAGGTCATATTTCTTGGGAATGCTTTCGTCAAGATGACGGCAGGGGAGCTTGCCTACACGAATCTGTGTAACAACGAAATCCGCACCCTGAAGAGCAGTATCGAGGTCATCCGTGAAAACAACCTCGCAGTCGCAGCCGACATTCTTGAGCATTCTCACGCAAAGGTCGCCTACGATTGTTCTTTTTCTTTCGTCGATATCCATAAAGGAAATTTTCTTGAGCTTAAGGCTGTCTTTTGCCTTAAGGAATCCGTCTACAAGTTCGGGGCAATAGGTGCTGCCTGAGCCGATAACGGCAACGCTGATTTCTTTCATTATATTCACTCCTTAATTAGTTAGCGTAGTCCTGCATAATCCAGTTGATGCAGCCTGTAACGGGCATTGCATCAAGCTTGATGAACTTGAGCTTCTTGCCGCTGAGAGCCTCAGCCTTTTCAAGAAGTGCATCAAGATAATATTTGTTATCAAGCTTAACGTTGATTGAGCCTGAAAGAACAACCTCAACCTCGTCGCCGCCGAAATTCATCTGGCTTGCGAGGGCAGAAATGAGCTGAGCGCCTCTTGTTGCCATTCTGTCGCAGTAGTCGCGAGCAGGCTTATCGCCCTGCTTTGCGGCCTCGAAGAAGAATGCAACCATGTTGCGGATGTGCTCTCCGCCGTCTTCGCCCTCAATCTTTTCGATAAGACCGAGAACTTCTTCTCTTGTTGTGTAGCCGTATTTATCCATAACCATGCCGGTGATGAGAGTCTTTTCAAGACCGAGGAAAAGCTCGTTATAAACAAGTCTGAATGCTTCGATAACAATGTTTCCGCCGCCGGAAATATCGCCTGAGAAATCGCCGAGACCTGCAAGCTGAAGTCTGTTGCCGTCAAGGTCGATACCGTTGCAGCAAACGCCTGTACCGCAGTTGTAGCCTATTGCGCTCTTGCCTGATGCGCCTGCTTTGACCACGATGAAGCCGTCGTTGAAAACCTCAAAGTTTTCAAGACCCTTGTTACGGAGCATACCGCACATTATATCATACTGATAGGGATGGTCGATGCCTGCAAGACCCATAAGAGTGAAGCTTACATCGGAAAGAGCAATGCCTGCCTTTTCGCAAAGGTCCTTAAGACCCGCCATGATGATATCGCTTGCGCCGTCAAATGCGGTGTCAAGATTTTCGTGATTACTGCCTGCGCCCGTTACGGAAGCGAGCATTTTTTTGTTTTCATCAAAAAGGGCAAAAGCGGTTTTTGTGCCGCCGCCGTCAACGCCGATATAATATTTCATATATTAATCCTCTTTCTTAAAAAAATCTTCGCAAACCTCATCAAGACAGTAAATGCCTCGTCTGTAAGGCTCTCTGTCAATCCACATACCGTTTGTGAAGTCGGGGAATGCAACGGGTGCGCTTCCGAGAGCGATTGACTGTTCGGAAAGGCAGGTGACAGCCATCATAACTGCTGTATCATAAACGTCGATGGGAGGCTGACCGCCAACCTTTACTGCTTCTGCAAACGCACTGAGTACAAGGAAGTCCATACCGCCGTGACCGCCGTGAACACCTTCACGAGTATATTTTTGCCAGAGGGGATGCTCATATTCGTCACGGTATTTTTCAAAGTCTTCTGCGTGATGCATCCAGTCGCCGTCTTCGTGAGCGGTTTTGCCCTCAAGGTAGATTGTTTCGCCGTCTTCCATGTAAAGACCGTTTGTTCCCTGAACGCGGTAAGCTCTTGAATAGTTTCTGGGAAGTGAGCAGTCGTGAGTGAGTACAACTGTTTCACCGTTTGCACACTTGAGCATTGTTGTTACGATATCGCCCTGATTGAAGGGATAATCAGCAAGGTCATAGTCTTCGCCCTTGTTTTTCTTAATCCATTCATTAAGACCTCTGGATTTGCTTGCCATCGAAACAAGGGAAACAAATCTGTTGCCTCTGTTGATGCCGAGAACTTTTGTGATGGGGCCGAGCTGATGAGTGGGATAAAGCTCACCGTTACGCATCTGGAAATTATAGAGTCTGCCGTGTCTGTTTTCTCTGCCGAGGCTGATTTCATCACGAAGGTCGTGCTGATAACCGCCTGCCATGTGAATGATTTCGCCGAAAACGCCCTGCTTGACCATGTTGAAAATAGCCATTTCGTTTCTGTCATAGCAGCAGTTTTCAAGAAGCATACAGAATTTGCCCGTTTCCTCGCTTGTGCGTACAAGCTGCCAGCATTCCTCAATGCTTGCTGCGCCGCCTACTTCCATTGCAACGTGTTTGCCTGCTTTCATTGCATCTATAGCAATGCGTGAATGGGTAATCCATGTTGTTGCACAGTAGATTGCATCTATATCATCTCTGGCAAGAAGCTCTTTATAGTCAAGATAAACAGCAGGTTCTTCACCTGTTTTTTCCTTAACGATATCAAAAGCGTGCTTTGCTCTATCCTCATATTTATCGCATACTGCGGGCACTTTTACGCCCTCAACATCAAGAAGCTCGCCGAGCATACCCGAGCCTCTTCCGCTTGTACCGATAATACCGATATTAACAACTTTTTTCATAAAACAATACCTCTCTGGGTGAAAAAATAACCGTCGATTTCAAACCGACGGTTCTATTATATAAAATAAGTTAAAAAAATGCAATATTTAATGTAATTTTATTTAAAACTTCTTTTAAAATGCTTTTGCCATTTCATAAGATAAAGCATAACCATTCTGGTCAGAGCGATATCATACAGAATAAATGTCAGTGTTCCCGCACCGAGCAGAACGGGGATTGCAACCGCTCCGAATTCCTCGGTTTCATCGATTGTGACGCCCATAAACTTCATCATGAACGCATAGGAAACAACCATTGTTGCAACAAAAGTTCCGACTTTTATTATCCAGCTAAGCACAGATGGGAGCTTGCCTTCGATAAGAGCTTTGAGAATGGGATAGTAGCCGAAAAACGCAAAATACATTACTGCAACTTCTTTGTTCGGAACAAGAAAAAGACCGAGTATGGCAACGGCACAGTAAACGCCGAATGCCCATTTTTTGTCGGTTTCAATAACCATCAGGATTATCAGCGCACCCGCAACGGCGGGAAGCGCATATTCCATGAACGGAACGATTGCAACCGAAATCAGCAAAACCAGTGAAAGAGAGGCTATTATTCCTCCCAGAGCACACTTTGAACTTTGTTTCATTTTTTCTCCAATCAGCAACAGGGAATAAGGTCGCCGCCGAAGCATTCGCAGCTGCAGTCGGCGCAGATAAGACCCGTGCAAACATTGCAGCAGCCCGAATCATCGTCTTTGTTTCTGCGTCTTTCGGTTCTGTAGCCGCCCGAACGCGCGTTGTTTACCTTGTTGTATGCCATTTTATAGGTATTGTTTGAGGGGTCAAGATTGCTTGCGGTTGCAAAGTTCTTTGCTGCCTCTTCAAGCCAGCCTCTTTTTTGTTGAATTGTACCCTTGAGATAATACCACTGTGCATCACGGCTGTATTCGGGAATGCCGTCAAGAATGATCTGAGCGTCATCAAGTCTGCCCGAATTGATTTTTGCACGGATATCCGAATAATCCGCCGTTGCGGTATTTGAATAGCCTCCTGCGGAATAGCCGGATGCAGATGAAGAAGCAGAGCCCATAACAATGCTGTCATAAGCCTGATTAAGCTCGTCAATTCTTTTTTGGTCGCCGTTGCTCTGCGCAATTCTCAGCATTTCTCTGTAAGCGGCGTTGACTTGTTCCATTTCCGCACCCTGCGGAATTCCGAGAATTTCATATGCATTTTTCATACAAACACCTCAATCTACTCTGTAAACAGTTGGCTTTTCTTCGGCGGAATATTTTTTCAGCACCTTTTCCGCACTGAAGGTAAGACCGTCAAAAACTATATTTTCAAGAATATCCTCAAATCTTTTTTTCTCAAGCGAATCCATGGCATCAAGAGCATTGCTTTGGGTAAGATTCAGCATTTCTCTTGCCCTTTTCACAAATTCTTCACCGGCTTCAATATCGGAATATTTATTGGCAAACGGATTGAAGCTGCCGTTTTTCAAATCCTTTTCCAAATCGTCGACGGCATCAAGAATATAAACGAATCTGCCGACCATATATCCGAGAGAATACAGAGAGTTTTTTCTTTCTCCCTCAAAGCCGATTGAAAAAACCTTTCCGAGTGCATCTGCGCTGTGGTGCGCCGCTTCGTCAATGCAGACATCTTTTTTCTTTTCGCATTCAGCCTGCTTTTTCATTGCCTCACCTATGATTTTATCAATATCGGGTGCAAGCTTAACTGCTTTTTTATGCATCAGCCAAACAACAGGATAAATGAGTGCCGCCAAAAGCTTTGATTTTATTCCGCCGTCGTGCAGATTATCAATAACTTTATAATAAACGGTTATAATAACAGCATGGGCACAGAAATCAAGTTCTTTTCTGCTGCCGCAAATCATACACTTTTTAATGGGATTATAGGGACATCTCTTTTTTGTGAAATCGCAGCCGCAATCTGCAGCCGCAAGCCGCAGAATTGCCGCAAAAGCAAAATCGTAGCTCAAAAAAAGCTGAGCAACGGGGGAGTATATTCTTCCGAGAGCACGGCACAGAGAACAGTAAATTCCCTTGTACAGCTCGAAGTCTTTGATTTTCATTTCAGGCTTGAAAGCCCTCACATATCCGAGCAACCGCAACCCTCCGATAATAATATTTACACTATATTTTATATTATATTTGAGCGAAATAGGTTAACATATTGTAAATTTTGTTGCTTTTTCGGCAAGAATTCAAAGAGAAAATAAAAGACATAAACAAAAATAAATATTTCTATTGACAATTGAAAATTCTTGTGATAAAATAGCTTTCGTTCCGAAATGTGCGGGTGTAGTTCAATGGTAGAATCCCAGCCTTCCAAGCTGGTTGTGTGGGTTCGATTCCCATCACCCGCTCCATTTTATGCGCTTGTAGCTCAGCTGGATAGAGCAACTGCCTTCTAAGCAGTGGGTCAGGGGTTCGAGTCCCTTCAAGCGCGCCAGAACTGCAGTCTTAAGCTGCAGTTCCCAAATGGTGGCTGTAGCTCAGCTGGTTAGAGTGCCAGGTTGTGGCCCTGGAGGTCGTGAGTTCGAATCTCATCAGCCACCCCATTTAACGAATTGTACGCAAAGCCAAGTGCTTTGCGTATTTTAGTATAACCTTGTTTCAATTATATATTGGGGCGTCGTCAAGCGGTAAGACAACAGACTTTGACTCTGTCATTCGCTGGTTCGAATCCAGCCGTCCCAGCCAGAAAAAGCACTTCGGAAGAAGTGCTTTTTAGTTTTATTCGCCTTCGGCGAGTTATATTGCTTTGCAGTGTTATTGTGCTTCGCACAGTTTTATTCGCTTCGCGAGTTTCGCACCTGAAAACCAAGTCTCCGGACTTGGTTTTTGTATAATTTTATATGTTTTTTATTGCTTTTACCGAAAACAAATGTTAAAATATAGTTTAATAAATGTTAACTTAAAGGAGAGATTGTTTTGAAGAAGATAATCAGCATTCTGCTTTGTGCGGCTATTCTTGTTTCCTCTTTCGGAATTCTTGCGGCGGCACAGAAAAAAGATAATCCCGTTATTCTCGTTCCCGGATTTCTCCAGCCCTATATGTATATAGAAGGAGAAAACGGTGCGGAGGATGAATATCTCTGGCTTCCGAAGAAAGAAAAGATTTTTGACCGCATCATTGACGATATGCCAAACTTCCTCCTCTCGATATTCGGTCTGGTTTTCGGTGATGTTGAAAATTTCGGCGAAACTCTCGGCGGCGGTGCATATGCGGTTGCGGAAAAGATGAGATGCAATCCCGACGGTTCGTCTGTTTATCCCGTTGTTCATTATAAGAATGACCCTGCAGAATCAAATGCGGCAAACCTTAAAAAGATTGTAAGCAAAGAAGCGGAAAGAAAGAATCTTCTTTTTGAAAGCTTTATTGACTATGCTGTTGCAAACGGCTATTCAGACCTTGAAAATATCTTCATTTTTGAGTATGACTCAAGATTTGACCCCATTGTGCTTGCGGAAGAGCTTCGTGATTTTATTAAGGCTGTTAAGGAATACACAAAATCGGATAAGGTTAATCTTTTTACCGTCAGCTACGGTGGTCTTATCACAACAACATATCTCTATTATCATATGAATGAAAAGGATGTGGGTAAGGTTGTGCTCAATGTGCCTCCTCTTCAGGGCACCGATTTCCCCGACAGACTTTTCAGACAGAATGTTGACCTTCCGCTTGAAACCCTCGTTGATTTCGTTGAAAGCGTTCTCGGAGTCGGAACGGAAATCGCATCTGTTTTTGAGGCAAATGACGGCGATTTCCTTAACACAACCATGAACGGTGCAAGCGGCGGTATGCTTGATGTTGTGCGTTACTGGAGCACGATTTATGCAATCACTTCACCCGATCTCTATGACGCAATGAAGAAGGATTTCCTTGATCCCGTCGAAAATGCGGCGATTATAAAGAATAATGACATCATTCATTATGAAATTATGCCCGCAATGAAGGATACTCTTCAGAAGTGCCAAAAAATCGGCATCGGTGTTTCGATAATCGTATGTACGGGCGTTAACATCTGCCTCGGCGGCAATCTCAACGGCGATATACTTGTGCCCACATACAGTGCATCGGGTGCAGCCGTTGCTGAGCTCGGCAAGCGTTTCCCCGACGGCTATACAGGCAAGAAAACCGTTTGCGACAATCCGAAGCATAACCACATTTCACCCTCAATGGAGATTGATGCATCGGCGGCATATCTGCCCGAAAACACATGGTTTATCGAAGGCTCATATCATGCTATGTTTGAGCTTGAGGACTATGCAATGTCACTTGCGGCAAAGCTTCTTTTTACAGATGAGCTTCCTGATGTTCATGCTAATCCCGCATATCCCCAGTTTGAATATTCCAACAATCCTCACAGAGGAATTTATGCAAAATTCAACAACAGTCTCAGCGGATATGTTTCATCGGCTGACAGTGCGCTTATCGTTGAGAATATCTACGGCAGCACAACAATCACAGTCACATCCGTTGTTGCAAACGGCATGGATATTGATTTTGAAATCCCCTTTGCCTGCGTGCTTGAACCCGGCGAAAAGGTTGAAATTCCGTTCAGCGGAAACATTCCCGAGGTGAGCGCAACAAGAACGGATATCACCGTTAACTTTATAAAAGCGGGTATTTCTTCGGGCGTTACTGCAGTTAATTTCCCCATGACAATCTGCAACGGAAAAGCTCCCGAATACAAAGAGGGCGTTGTTGATACAGACCCGATTTCTGCGCTTGAAGAGGTGCTCCCCGCAGAGCTTTACAATCTGCTTACAAAGCTTACTCTCCGAAAAGCATCCGAAAGCATTTTTGATACTCTTACGGAAGCAGTAGAATTCTGACAATAAAACAGTAATCCCGTCAGACCGGAAAGTCTGACGGGAAATTTTTATGCAATTACGAATAATTCACCATGAAGAAAACTGATTATCATATGTAAAATGGGAGGGATTACAAAATAATCATATTCAACGGCAACGGATTCATCGTTAACATAAATTGTTTCGGTCTGACATCCGTAGCGAACAACTTCGATATCAACGCTGCCGAAAACATATTCGTCTCCTGCGTAATAACCGTTGTCTTTGCGAACAATCGTTTCGGTTTTTTCCGTTCCGTCATTATAAGCGAGCTTGAGAACAATTCCGTCAGGGAGATTTGATGAACCGTAGCCGAAAACGATTCTGTTTTTGAGGGGAACATAAACGATTTCCGCACTCTTGACATTGTTTACGGGTTCAGGGTCAGGCTCAGGGTCGGGATCAGGCTCGGGATCGGGTTCAGGATCAGGTTCAGGATCGGGGGTGGGTTCGGTTTCGGGAAGAACGGGTTGATTCTGCAGAACGGGATATCCGTTTTCTTCCATTTCCCAAACGGTGTCAAAATCAAATCCTACAAATGATTCTTGCTTTTTGAATTCTTCTTCGGTAAGCTTAACAATGTTTTCAAAAGGTTCTTCTTC
This sequence comes from Acutalibacteraceae bacterium, assembly GCA_045602905.1. Classification (GTDB taxonomy): domain Bacteria; phylum Bacillota; class Clostridia; order Oscillospirales; family Acutalibacteraceae; genus CAG-177. Next base: position 518 of record JAZSCL010000202.1, on the reverse strand, counting down.
GTAACTTTCCGGAATCAATTTACCCAAATATGCCGGAATTATTTCCGAATTATTATAGAATGCATTTTTCATTTCGCTTTTTTCTGAGGTCGAAGTTAAAGCACTTGAATAAACGCTTCCCGAAATTGCACCTGAATATCCGTTGAATTCTTCCGGAATTATCACATTACCTGTGTTATAAACATTTATTGTGTTTCTTGACTGTCCGGATATTCCGCCTATATATGTTCTTTTATTTGATGTGTTGACTGAAATTTTGCCTCTGTTATAGCAATCAATAACAGTTCCTCCGTCAGATCCGTTACCTTCAATACCGCCTAATCTTATATAGCAGGAAGATTGCAAATCTGTTGCGTCTGCAGATACACTTCCGAAATTACAGCATTCTGAAATTTCTGTATATTTAGAATAGCCGATTATACCGCCAATTGCCAATTTGGTTGCCGTTAAATCAATCTCAGCATTGATATCGGCGTAATTAGCGCACCGTGATACTGCGCCAAATAAATTTCCGCCGA
>JAZSCL010000201.1:0-19977 GCA_045602905.1 Acutalibacteraceae bacterium | reverse complement strand
GCTTAATCGCTCATGATGTCTTCTGACATCTCTTTTTTCTCGTTTTTTCGAGAATTACTGCTGTACTTGAAGTACATACTCAAATTAATCTTCAAGGGTTTTTTAATCAATCGTTGTTTAATTTTCAAGGTGCGTTGCGCTCCGCTCTCTTGCGGAGTGCTCGACTAATATATCACAATGATTTTCGTTTGTCAATACTTTTTTTCAATTTTTTTGAATTTTTTTATAAATCTATTTTTTGCCTCAGTTCCTCAACTATTTCTATTATTTTAAATTTGATTGCATAATTATCTTTATTTTTTATTATAGCTGCACCTTTTTCTGTAAAAACTACATTCAGATCACTTCTTTCTGACGCTGCCGGTAAGCAAAGCGGCGGAAACATAACACACCACCAGTTTTTACCGACTCCTTCTCCAAGCACTACTTTTAATGCAAGATATTCCCCTGCCGGCATAGTGAAATCTTCATACTGTCTTGTTGAAAAATATTCTTTTGTCAGATATATTTCAGATTTATAGTTCATTCCGTTTTCTTCAAGAACACTGTTTGCTGTTTCAATCAGATATTGTTTGTAGATTTTCAGTTTTTCTTGTGCATTATCAACATTTACATTTCCCGAAAACATTTCTTTTCCGTATTCTAACAGTGCATCACGGACTTTGATTTTAACCGCCTGATCTGCTTTGCTATCGGAATTGGCAATTATATGAAGTCTTATCACATCGTTTCTTATTTTATTGCATTCATATCCGAAACTTACTGTTGAAACAATGATCGAAACTATTAAACCGATTATTACCGAAATTTCTGCTTTTTTTATCATAGTTAAAACCGTCCTTTTTATGTTGTGATAACATTCTTGGACGGTTTTGACTGTTTTATTCGGTTGATTCCTGAGTAAGCCCTCCGATTTCATCTCTGGCTTTGAACACATATCCGTTATAGCTTAAAATATCCATATGAGAGAGTGCTTCACCGGTACCTTTTGCAACACAGTTAACAGCATCGTTGACTACAAATGTTTTAACACCGGTTTTACGCTGAATCATTTCATCGATTCCCTGAAGCAGAGCACCTCCGCCCGTAAGATAAATTCCCGATTCACTGATATCCGCAGATAACTCGGGAGGTGTTATCTCGAGAACAGAACGAACCGCTTCGGATATGGTTTCAAGATGAGGACGCATTGCAAGATATGCTTCTGTTGAAGTTACCTCTATACTTACGGGTAAATTGGTTATAAAATGCTTGCCTTTTACCGTTAATCCAAGCTCGACATCACGGAGATACGAGCATCCTATCTGTTTTTTGATTTGTTCAGCTGTTTTGAGTCCGATTATAACATCTCGCTCACGGCGTATCTGTCGTGCAATAGCTTCATCGAGCGAATTACCTGCAACTTTGATCGATTTGGAAACAGAGATGCAGCCCATAGTGATAACTGCAATATCGGTTGTTCCGCCGCCGATATCTACTATCATTGCACCGACGGGTCTGTTACTTTTGAGACCTGCTCCGAGTGCAGCTGCAAGAGGTTCTTCAATAAGACAGGCTTTTGCTGCTCCCGCTGCCGTTACAAGGTCAAGTATAGTTCTTTTTTCAAGACTTGTTGCCATCGACGGAACACTGACAACAACATTGGGCTTGAACACCATGTTTTTACATATTCTCGAAAGAAATATTTTAATTATATGTTTTGTGGCGGTAAAATCAGAAACGACACCGTTTGACATAGGCTGAACAACTCTTATTGAATCCGGATTCTTCCCTACCATATCCCATGCTCGTCTGCCTACGGCAACAAGCTTACCGCTTTCTTTTTCATATGCGGCAACACAAGGCTCAGACATAACAATTCCTTTGCCTTCAACATATGCAACTATTGATGTTGTTCCGAGGTCGATTCCGATATTGACTCCAAGCACTGTCTCACCACCTATATATAATGTTTATTTATATTTATCATACTTAGTTAACGCCACTGCTATGCAACAGGTTTCTTTTGCACCGTAAAGCCAAAGCATCTTGGCGCATTCATTGAGTGTTTCTCCCGTTGTTGAAATGTCATCAACAAGCAGAACGGTTTTGTCACGGACATCCTCGGGATTTGCAATGTCATACACTCCCGTCAGGTTTCCTTTGCGGAGATAAAATGAAATATCGTGCTGTTTATCCGTTCCGTAAATCTTTTTGAGCACACCCGGTTTGTATTCTATTCCTGTCAGTTCACTTATTTTCTCTGCAAGAAGCGAACATTGATTATATCCCCTGTCTTCCACAGCCTTTTCAGTCATCGGAACTTCGGTGATAAAATCAAAAGAAATATGCGAATACCTTTCTTTAATTGTTTTTGCCATTTCCGTTGAATATGCTTCAGCATTCTGCGGATAATTTCTGAATTTAAAACAATGTATACCTTTTCTTACATTATCCGTGAAATAAAACGGTGCATATATTCCGTTAAAATACATTTCTGCGTTCTTACATGAGCAATGTTCTTTTTCTCTTCCGCATTTGCGGCAAACAAGACCCGTTATTCTCGGCAACTCACTTTCACATTCAGGGCATACGAGTTTATCTGACGGAATCGCTTCCGCACAATAAGCACACCGCCGAGGAAACACAGAAGCGAGGATACGTTTTATAAATTTAATCATGCTTCTTCACCAAGCATAATAAAACTTTTTAACGCAGAATACCTTTTTGCTTTGCTGTTATTGGCAACCATTTTTTCAACGGTGATATGAGAACCGACAAGAACTATGAGTTTTTTTGCTCTGGTTACTGCAGTATACAACAGATTACGGTATGCAAGCTGTTCAACAACTCCTATAACAGGCATGACAACGGCTTCAAATTCATTACCCTGACTCTTATGAACGGTTACGGCATATGCGTGTTCAAGCTCACTGTTGCCTTCAAAGGGATATTCCGCCGTTTTATCATCAAACCTTACATACATAAGGTGTGCACCGATATCTATCTTTTCAAGAATACCTATATCGCCGTTAAAAACTCCGAGACCTTCTTTATCCGAGCTTGTCCAGGGAATATTATAGTTGTTTTTTATCTGCATAAGCTTATCGCCTTCACGGAAAATACGCTGACCGAAATTATGCTCGCGTTTATGCCTTGCAGGCGGATTCAGCGCACTTTGCAGAATTTTATTCAGATTAACGGTTCCTGCCTCGCCTTTTCTTGACGGACACAAAACCTGAATGTCATCTGTCGGTGATAATTTATATGCATTCGGAAGTCTTGACGAACAAAGCTCCGAAACGGTTTTTGCAGTTAAAAACGGAGATGTCCTCTCCATAAAGAAGAAATCCTTGTCAGCTCTTGAAAGTTCAGGGTTTTCTCCCTTTACAATTCTATGAGCATTTGTAACAATAAGGCTTTCCATTGCCTGCCTGAAAACCTCTTTGAGTTCTACAACCGGTAAAGCTTTTGAGTTGATCATATCATGAAGAACATTGCCTGCCCCTACCGGCGGAAGCTGGTCGGCATCACCGACCATAACAAGACGGCAGCCAATAGGTAATGCATCAAGAAGGCTCGAAAAAAGAACGATGTCAACCATTGAAAGCTCATCAATAATCACAGCTCCGCAATTAAGAGGATTGCGTTTGTTACGCTGGAAAACAGGTTTATCGTTTCTGTCCCACTCGACCTCCAGCAAACGATGAATGGTCTGAGCATCTCTGCCCGTTAATTCACTCATTCTTTTTGCGGCTCTTCCTGTCGGTGCGGCAAGGGCGACCTCAAGACCCTGACTTTCAAACACTTTGAGAATTCCTCTTAAGGTTGTTGTTTTTCCCGTACCCGGTCCGCCTGTAAGAATAAGAATGCCTCTTTCAACCGCAAGCTTTATTGCGAGCCTTTGCTGTTCATTATAGCAAACACCGCTTATAAGTTCTGTTTTATTTATTTCTTCCTCGATATCCTCAAGACATTTGGGCGCAAACCGTTTCATGAAAAGAACGGTGCTTGCGGCTCTTTTTTCCGCATTGTAAATATCGGGCATGAATATGAATTCTCTTCCGTACAGCTCATCGGAAACAAGCTGTTTTTGTTCAACAAGCTTATCAAGTCTTATTTCAACGATATCAGATGAACATCCGAGCAAATCCACGCAGGGAGGAATAAGCTTTTCTCTTGGAAGGCAGGTATGGCCGTTATAAAGATTATGTCTTACCGCATAAAGAATCCCTGCATCGATTCTGCATTCGTCGGCAGGTTTTACCGGCAGACGCTCTGCGATTAAGCAAGCCTTTTCAAATGTTATCCCTATTCCTTCGGAGCACAAAAGATAAGGGTTGTTTTCAACGGTATCAACCGAACGGGAACCGTAAATTTTGAAAACACGCAGACATTCCGCCGTTGTCATGCCGTATTTTTCAAGAGAAATCAACGCTTCTCTCTCTGCGGCACGCCTGCGGAATTCTTCGGATATTTCTTTGGCTCTTTCTTTTGAAATGCCCTTGATTTCAGCAAGTCTTTCCGGGTGCATTTCTATAATATAGAATGTATCTTCTCCGAATCTTTCAACTATTTTCTGCGCAGTTTTTTCTTTTACTCCTTTAATAATTCCCGACGAAAGGTAAGAAAGCATATCTGCGGCTGTTTCAGGCATTTCACGGCTGCAGGTCTCAATTTTAAGCTGTTTGCCGAATGTCTGATGAACGCTCCAATATCCGGTGAACGTTACCTTCTCGCCGCAATACAATTCACCTACATTGCCCGTTGCAGTATAAAGATCACCGTCGCATGAAAACTCAAGCACAGTGTAACCGTTTTCAATATTTCTGTATGTTATGTATTCCACAACACCCGAAACCGTTACCAATTCGTTCATCGTATACCTGTAAAAAATAAATTGAACATAACCGAGAGGATCTGTAAGCCGAGTTCTGTCATTCAAGGCAATCATCTGTCTACGCCTTACGTTGCCGCAAGGCTTCAGCCACCCGTCGGAGTATCGTCGAGCAAACGACGGAAACAAGTTCCTCCCCCTGTCGGTGTTGCTTCGGATAGGGTTTGCAGGGCCACACGGTTCCCCGTGTGCCGGTGAGCTCTTACCTCGCCTTTCCACCCTTACCTGCATAAGCAGGCGGTATATCTCTGTTGCACTTTCCCTAAGGTCACCCTCGGCGGCCGTTAGCCGTTATCCCGCTCTGCGAAGCTCGGACTTTCCTCACGCAGTTAATACTGCCCGCGACTGCCCAATCCTCTCGGTTTATATGTTCCGTATTATTCTAAATCACAATCGTGAAAATGTCAAATAAATTAAATATAAAATTAAAATAATTTATATTTCCTATTGTAATAATCATTTTTTTACGATAAAATATTTAGGATTATACATTTGAAAGGAAATATACATGGAAGATATATATATTTCAAGAAATAAAAAATCATCGGAACCTTTTGAGGTTCATATTTTCGATGATCCTCCTTCACCTCCGCAGATTCCCGAAGAACCGCCAAAGAAAAAGAATAAACATAAAAAACACAGATTTATAAAGTTCATTGCGTTTATACTTATCGGTGCGGTTTTATTATCATCCGCTTTCATTTATCTTTTCGCCTCTGCATCGGGATACACGAGAAATGATATTGAAGAAAACGCTTATGTTTCCGCATCCGATTTAAAAAGAAGCTCTTTGGTTACAAATATTCTTCTGCTTGGCGTTGACGGAAGCGCAGATTCCGCATCACGCTCGGATACCATGATACTTGTTTCAATCGATTCTCTTCACGGAAAAATCAAGCTTACTTCTTTTCTTCGTGACAGCTGGGTTTATATTCCGTCAAAAGAAAGAAACGGAAAGCTGAATTCAGCCTGCACCTACGGCGGACCTCAGCTTGTTATTGATACTCTTGAATATAATTTCGGAGTGGACATCGACCATTATGTTATGGTTGATTTTGAGATGTTCACTCAAATTATAGACAATCTCGGCGGAGTTGATGTTGAGGTTACGGAAAAGGAAGCTAAATTTATAAACAGAACAACAAGGCATACCGTCGAAAGCGGAGAAAACGTTCATCTCGACGGCGCAAAGGCTCTTGTTTACTGCAGAATCAGAAAGCTCGATTCCGATTATATGAGAACATACCGTCAGAGGAAGGTTATCACAGCTCTCATCGGACAGGCTAAAACAGCCGGTATTTCCAAACTGATTTCAACCTTGAAGGATGTTTTCCCCCTTATAGAAACGGATATGTCTGCCGCCGAAATAACCGGTCTTGCGTATAAAGGTGCTTTAAGCGTTGTTTCTTTCGAGATTGAACAAACCCGTGTTCCCATCGACGAGCATATGACTCCCGATACAATAAACGGCCAGTGGGTTGAAACCCTTGATATAGAAGCAACCGCAGAGTATCTGCAGGAATTCATTTATACAGACAATATTGAACTTGATAAGGAAGACTGATTATATGAATATCGTATTCAGAAGATTCAGACCCGAAGATAAAGATAATTTCTTTGTTATGGTCAAAAAATTCTATGCACCTCCCGCCGTACTGCATTTCCCTTCAGATGAGGTTATGCTTTCCGCTTTCGACGCATCACTGAGTATTCCTGAGCTTGTTAAAGGATATATTTTTGAGTGCGGCGGAAAACCTGCGGGATATTCAATCGTATCCATGAAATTCGAAACAGAAGTTGGCGGAATGGCGGCATGGATTGAAGAGCTTTTTGTTGAAGAAGAATTCAGAGGTATGGGAGTCGCACACAGTTTCTTTGATTTTCTTTCCGAAGAATTAAAAGGCAGTATCAAGCGTCTTCGCCTCGAAGTCGGCGATGAAAATGAAGGAGCAAAACGGCTTTATCAAAATCTCGGTTTTGAATTTCTTGACTACAAACAAATGGTAATTGACAAATCATTCTGATAATCGGAGTTGATATTATGGAAAGATTTTCGCTCATGCCACTGATTTCATCAATAAAAAGATACTGGCATACTCCTCCTGAAGGAAGATATATGCCATATAAAGAAATCGCTTCGCTTTCATTCGGCGGAATAGGCGTCCGTTTTATTGTTTACTGCGTTTCGCAGATGATACTCACGATAAACAACACGCTTATAGGCAACACCATCGGTATCAATCCCACAGCAATGTATGTTATATACATAATCAGTCTGCTTTCCGGATTTCCTCTTACCGCTTTAAGAGCAAGAATGATTGACAACACACGAAGCATGAAAGGAAAATACAGACCGTATCTCATCAAAATGGGTATACCCACCGTTTTGCTCGGTATCGGTTTTGTGTGGGCACCGTATGAATCAATGACGATGTTTGCAAAATGCGCAACCGTTCTTGCATTCAATATCGGTTTCCAGTTTTTCTACAGCTTTTACACGGATTCATATGACAGTCTTATAAATGTTCTTTCTCCGAACAGTATTGAACGTTCCGATGTTCTTTCGATAAAATCCGTTGTTGAAAACCTATCTCCGTCAATTGCAGGCATTTTTCTGCCTCTCGTTGCAAAAGCGATTACGGGAAACGATACGCTTTATGACATTAAAATCTACAGGGTTCTTTTCCCGCCTATGCTTATAATCAGTTTTTTCATTTCACTTATTGTTTATCTCAATACTGAAGAAAAAATCGTCCGTGCAAAAACCCACGTTATCCACATAAAATTCACCGATGCTTTCCGTGAGGTTGCAAGAAACAAATATTTCTGGATTATTTCTCTTGCAGGCTGGCTCGGATTCCTTGAAAGTGCGTTCAATAATATCATGGGTTGGATGTACCACTACCAGAAAGCCTGCAGTGCGGGTCAGTATTCCGTCATCACCGCAATTGCGGGAAATGCAAGCTTCTGGCCGAATCTGGTAGGACCTTTCTTCATCAGAAAATACGGAAAAAGAAAAATCCTTGTTGCAACAAATCTCATGAGCGTTATTCTTATTATGTTCATGCTTCCCGTTGTAAGGTTAACGGGCACATCCCATATCATCTGGCTTTTCCTTTTCTGCAACTTTATAAATCAGTTTATAACTTCATTCGGACATCTCATCAACAACAGCGTAAACGCCGATATACGCGACTATCAGCATTATGTTTCGGGCGAAAGAATAGACGGAATGTTTGCGGCTGTAGGTCTTATCGGCAATGTTGTGACGATGTTCACAAGCTCAATTCTTCCGATGATTTATGAAAAATCGGGTCTGAATGCCGATGTTGCCGTATCACTCGGATACAGTGCAAATCAGGTTTACGATGTTCTTTACGACAAAGATTATTTCATCCGTATATGCAGTATCCTTATTATTGCATCCGTTTTGGGTGCATTGCTTAATGCAATCCCCTATTTCTTCTATGATTTAACAGAAACAAGACAAAAAGCGATGGTCAAGGTTCTTAAAATAAGAGCTATGTTTGAAGACTACGGCAACGGCGTTATCAAAAAAGAGTCATTGGCGGAAACTGTTGAAATTATAGAAGAAGCAAAGATTTATTCCGAAAAATCACCCGTTTCACTCGTTAAGGCAAAAACAAAAGATGAAAAAGCTCTGAACAATATCAGAAAAAACGAAAACGAAAAAATCGAAGAATCCGTTTTCGTTATGAATGAGCTTAACAAATACAAAACTCCAGAAGGAATAGCAAAACTCAATAACGCAAAAGCCTTTGTTGCCGCAGGTCTCAACGGTTTCATGAATGTTACTTCCATGAGCAAAGCCGAAGCAAAGCTTATGCCAAAAACCACTGTTGACGAAAAAGAAAGACGCAGGGAAGCTCTTGCGGACATTTCAAAAATCAGAACAGCCAAAAAGGTTATTGCAAAACACTATCCTGACGGAATAAAAGAATTTGACAAAGCAGTTTTTGAAGAGCTTTTCAGCAGAGAAAACCAAAACGAAATCGCACTTCAGTCGCAGATGAAAAAGCTGAAAACAGCAAATGATAACAAAGATAAAAATCTTGCCGTTGAAATCAAAAGCAATATCACCCTTCTCAGAAAAGAAAAGAGTGACATCAAATCTGAAATCAAAAAAGCAAACGACGAATATTCTCTTTATTATCGTGCCGCGAAGCCTTATCTTGATGCGGTAAAAACCGTTGCACAGGCGGAGAACTATTCACGGTATGATGAAATAGCAAAGCTCATAAAATAATCATAACGGCAAAAAGCTTGCACAGGTTAATTCGCCCGTGCAAGCTTTTTTTATTTTGTAAGTTTAATTGTATAAAGCCAATTACTGTCAACCGTGTCAGGATTTATGGCAGGGAAAACAATTTCAGTCTTGCCGTTATTGTTTCTGATTTCAAGCTCAGCTTCACTGCCGAGAAGAGATGCTTTTATTTCGCTGTCATAATCAACAAGTTCAAGAACCTGTGAGCCGAATGGGAAACGGTTGATGATTGCGAAAACGTCGTCCCCCTTCTTTGTGTAATAAACACCGTCCTGCCGTGATTTGGAATAAATTCTTGTTCCGTAAATCGCATCGCCGTTAATACGCAGCCAGTCACCCATCTGGAGAAGTCTTTCTTCCATAATAACGGGAATCGTTCCGTCTGCGGCGGGTCCGATGTTGAGGAGGAAATTGCCGCCCTTGGAAACAAGGTCACAAAGAGTTTCAAGAAGTTCTTTTGCACTTAAATAATCTGCAAGCTCTTCATTACGGTTGAATCCGAATGATCTTCCGATACCTCTGCACTCCTCAAAAGGTCTGTCAAGCTCAATATCTTCAATTTTCTTGTTTTCTTCAATATATCCGTATTCGGTTGTAAAGTTACCGCCGAGATGGCCTCTTGTTTCCTTGCCCCATCTGTCATTCGGAACAATGAAATCCTTTACGCTTGACTCATTGTAAAGCCACTGAAGGAATTCGGTTGAATGCCATACCGATGAAGGATGCTCCCATTCGCCGTCTGTAAAAAGAGTGTTCGGCTGATATTTTTCCACAAGCTCTTTAAGCATTGGGATAAGATGCTCAATGGCATACTGCTCGGGATTTTTGAGATAAGTGGGATGAAACCATTCATAAACCGAATGATAAACGCCGAAGCGCACATCGGTTTTTGCAAGCGCATCTTTAAGCTCCTGAAGAAAATCTCTGTGAGGACCTGTATCAACGCTGTTCCAGTTCCATGCATAATCACTTTTATAAAGGCAGAAACCGTCATGATGCTTTGAAACGATGTTCATATATTTTGCACCGCTCTTTTGAAAAAGGTCTGCCCATTTTTCAGCATCAAAAAGCTCAGCCTTGAATCCGCTGACGAAATCCTCATATTTTGCATTTTCGCCGTACACACGCTTGTGGAAAGCATATGCTTCTGTTGTCTTGTCTTCAATCTGACGCATATACCATTCGGCATAATCGTTCTTTCTTGTGAATGCGGGAACGGAATAAAGTCCCCAATGAATGAAAATACCGAATTTAGCATCGGCAAACCACTCGGGAACGGGACGGGAATTAAGTGATTCCCAATTATTTTCGTACATATATATCACTCCGGCTAAAATTAATATATTTAAGTATAACAACCGGAATCTGTATTGTCAACCGATATAATTATTAACCGTTATTGACAATGAAATAAATAAATTATATACTTCTTTTATAGTCTGTTAAGGAGAATAATTATGATTTATCCAATTAACAAAAAGATTCATGCCGATTTCAATATCTTTGAAGAAAACAAGCTGAAAGCAAGAAGCTACTTCATTCCTTTTTCTTCCGAAGAAAAAATTGCTTGCAGCGATTATAAAACCGAAAGATATGATTCAGACCGTATACTTATGCTCAGCGGAGAATGGGATTTCAGGTATTATTCAAAGCTGAGTGATGTTCCCTGCGAATTCGATTGCAGTAAAATAAATTTTGACAAGGTTGAAACTCCGTCAACATGGCAGAGAACGGGTTATGATCAGATTGCCTATATCAACACACATTATCCCTTCAAAAAAGATCCTCCCCGCATTCCCGAAGATGTTGCAACGGGCATTTACAGAAAAAGCTTCAATTTAACCAATCATGCAAAGAGAAGAATTATTACATTTCTCGGTGTTGCGGGTGCATTGGCTGTTTATATCAACGGAAAATATGTCGGCTACAGCGAAGGCTCGCACAACACGGCAGAATTCGATGTAACAAGCTTTGTCGGTAACGGCGAAAACGAAATAGTTGCAGTAGTTTATAAATGGAGCAACGGCACATATCTGGAATGTCAGGATATGTTCAGGGAAAACGGCATATTCCGTGATGTTTATATCATTTCTCAGCAGGAAGAACATGTTGACGATTTTCTCTTCAGACCTAAAAAGAATTCCGACGGCACATATGATTTAAAAATCATAATCGACGGTTGTTTCAGCACAGTTTCCGTATGTGCAAAGAATTTGTTTGAAGCAGAAATAAAAAACGGAAAAGAAACTGTTATAAAATCTCTCAAGGTCAAAGAATGGACCGCAGAAACTCCCGATACCTATGAGGTAATCATTTCTGTTTCGGGAAGCGAAGCAATCCGTGTTTACATCGGTTTCAAGGATATAAAAATTGACGGCGAGGTTTTTCTTTTCAACGGTAAAGCAATCAAAACTCTCGGCGTAAACCATCATGACACACATATGACAAAGGGCTACGCAATGTCATCCGATGATCTTGAGCTCGATGTTAAGCTGATGAAAGAATACAACTGCAACACTGTCCGCACATCGCATTATCCGCCCGACCCCGTATTTCTTACAATGTGCGATATGTACGGTCTGTATGTTGTTGATGAAGCCGACATCGAAACTCACGGATTTTATTCAGACCCGCAGTCATACCGACCCGGCAAACTCAGCAACGATCTGAAATGGGCGTCGCATTATCTTGACAGAGTAAAAAGAATGTATGAACGTGATAAGAATCATCCTTCTGTTATTATGTGGAGCCTCGGCAACGAAGCGGGAGGCTACAAATGTCAGGATGTCTGCAATGAATTTCTCAAGAAAGAAAATCCGGAAATTCCCGTTCATTATGAGGGAGTTATACGCAGTAAAAGATGGGCATACGATGTTGTTTCCCGTATGTACGCTTACCCCGATCTGATGAGAAAAATCCTCAACGGCAAAGCAAAAAAATACAAGGGCAAGCCTTTCTTTCAGTGTGAATACGCCCACGCAATGGGTAACGGTCCCGGAAGACTTGAAGAATATGTTCAGCTTTTCTATTCTTCAAAGCAGTTTATGGGCGGCTGTATCTGGGAATGGGCAGATCACAGCGTTTATGACGAAAATGCAAAGTATAAATGGACCTACGGCGGAGACCACGGCGAAACTCTACACGACGGAAATTTCTGCGTTGACGGTCTGTTTTATCCCGACAGAAAGCCGTCAAGCGGTGCTCTTGAAATGAAAGCCTGCTACAGACCCGTCAGAGCAAAATACCTCGGCAACAACAGTTTCGAACTTTGGAACACTAAATATTTCAGGGATACATCTGATATTGAAATATCTTATTCGGTTCTTGTTAACGGAAACGCTGAATCCGAAGGCAGAGTTGAAGACATAATCGCTCCCGATTCAAAGAAAACCATAAAAATTAATGTTCCCGATTCCGATAAAGATGTTTTTGTTAATTTCGCATATAAAAACAGGTCTGACGGAAAAGAAATTGCGGTTGAACAGCTTATTATCAATGAAGGCAAAATCAGAAACACATTTTCCGATAAATCCGCCGAAATAAAAGAATCGGGCAGCATAATCGATGTTACCTTTAAAAACGGCAGCCTCAGGTTCGACAAAAATCAAGGTCTTGTCAGCTTTAAAAAGAACGGAAAAGAAATGCTTAACACCAATCCGTTTGATGGCGAAAAGGGCTTTGTTCCGCATCTTTACAGAGGCAAGCTTGATAACGACCAATTCCTTGTTATATTCTGGAAAACAATCGGTCTTGACACTGCCGGAGCAAAGCTTGTTTCCTGCAAAACCAAAAACAACTGCATCAGAACAAAATATAAGTTCATTGCAAAAGGCTTTATTAACCTTGCAACGGCTTACATTGATTACAGAATCGATAAAAACGGAAAACTGATGATTACGGCAAAGCTCAGAAAGGTTTATCCTCTGACCGATAAACTTCCGAGATTCGGTGTTCATGCAGAAATGACCGAAAAGCTCGAAAACATTGAATATTACGGCAGAGGACCTTCAGAAAACTATTCGGATTTCAAGGAGCACTCCCCCATCGGCAGATACTCCGAAACCGTTTCCGCAATGGCTCACAAATATATCAAGCCTCAGGATTCGGGTAACAGAGGAGACGTGAGAAACTGTTCCGTTTCTTCCGCAAGCGGTGAAAAAATCGAATTTTATGCAGTTGAAAAGCCATTCAGTTTCAATGCAAACCATTTTACTCTCAAACAGCTCAAAAAAGCAAATCATATCGAAGATTTGCCCGATGTTGCAACAACATTTGTTTCGGTTGACGGATTCGTAAGAGGAACGGGTTCAAACAGCTGCGGTCCCGGGCCTGCACCCGAACATACAATAAAATTCGGATATAAAACTCCTTTGGAATTCAGCTTTATTGTTGAATAATTTTATCAGATTGGAATGATTTAAAATGGATAAATACGCAAGATTCAGATTTCAGCCGTGTATCCCCCTCGGCGAAGACGGCAGATGCATAACAGCGTCTCAGAAACACATCCGGCTTTCAAGAAAAGCAGCAACGGAAGGCATGGTTCTTCTTAAAAATGAAAACAAAGCGCTTCCCCTTGCAAAAGGTGAAAAGGTTGCTCTTTTCGGCAAAGCTACAATTGAATACATAAAGGGCGGCGGCGGAAGCGGCGATGTTCACTGCCCCTACATCCGAAATATTTACGAAGGCTTCAAAGCCAAGGAAAAAGAAGGCAAAGCCTCCGTATATATGCCTCTTGTAGAATTTTATAAAGATTATGTTGAAAAAGAGAGCATCCATATTCCCACTCAGGAACAAATCAATGCAACATGGGATATCGTTAATGCAATGGAGTTCTGCACAAAGCGTGACGATATGACATACGACACCTTCGCAAGCATGCATGTTAAAGAGCCTGCCGTTCCCGATGAGCTTATCAAATCCGCATCGGAATGGGCAGAAACCGCAATCATCACCGTAAGCAGATTCTCCGCAGAAGGTGTTGACCGCAGACCTCAGGGCGGCGACTACTATCTTTCCGATATTGAAAAAGATATTATTGACAAAGCCTGCAGACTATTCAAGAAAGTTATTATTGTAATCAACTCAGGTGCAACAATTGACTGCGAATATTTTGCTGAAAACGATAAGGTTTCAGGCGTGCTTATGAGCTGGCAGGGCGGTATGGAGGGAGGCATGGCAATTGCCGATATCCTTTGCGGCGATGTCAACCCCTCCGGTAAAATGGTTGACACGATCGCAAAATCCTATGACTGCTATCCTTGTAAGAAAGAATTCTGGGAAAGCTTTCAGTATATCGACTATTCCGACGATATTTATGTAGGATACCGTTATTTCGAAACAATTCCCGGTGCAAAAGAATATGTCCGCTATCCTTTCGGATTCGGTCTTTCATACACAGCCTTTGAAATCAGCGGCAAGGTATGCTGCGAAAGCAACGGTAAAATCGTTGCCGTTGCAACTGTTAAAAACACGGGCGATGTTGCAGGCAAAGAAGTTCTTCAGCTTTATTACAGCGCACCTCAGGGCAAACTCGGCAAACCCTCAAAAGAGCTTGCCGCATACAAAAAAACAAAGTTACTTGCTCCCGGTGAATCGGAAACGGTTGCAATGACTTTTGACATAAATGACATGGCAAGCTTTGATGACCTCGGTAAAATTCAGAAATCAGCTTTTATTCTTGAAGAAGGCAACTATAAATTTTATCTCGGTACATCGGTAAGAGATGCCGAAAAGGTTGACTTTGAATATACGGTCGAAGAAACAAGAATAACCGAACAGCTTAAGAATTGGTGTAAACCCTTCAAGCTTGCTAAACGTATGCTTGCTGACGGAAGTTTTGAAGAATTACCCACAGGTGAAGAAAGCTATTATTACGCAAAAAACGAGCCTTCAGGAGCAAAAGCACCCGATGAACTTGTTAAGTTTGATGATATCGATAAAATAACGCTTGATGAATTTGTTGCACAGTTTACTGTTGACGAACTGATTGATTTCGTCGGCGGTCAGGCGCCCACGGGCGTTGCAAACACTGGATGCTTCGGCGGACTCAAACGCCTTGATATTCCCCCCATTCCAACCGCAGACGGTCCTGCAGGCTTAAGACTTGAGCCTCACACAGGAATTCCCACAACGGCATTGCCCTGCGCAACTCTTCTTGCCTGCTCAATGGACCCTGAGCTTATTTTTGAAGTAGGTGCAGGCGGAGGCGCCGAAATCAGAGAAAACAATATCGGAATCTGGCTTGCTCCCGCACTCAATATCCACAGAGACCCTCTCTGCGGAAGAAACTTTGAATATTATTCGGAAGATCCACTTGTTGCAGGTAAATCTGCCGCAGCGGCAACAAGAGGCATTCAGTCGCAGAAGGTTGCAGTTTCAATCAAGCATTTCGCCTGCAACAACAAAGAAGCTAACAGATACGATATTGATGCAAGAATCTCCGAAAGAGCACTTCGTGAAATATATCTTAAAGGATTCGAGATTACAGTTAAAGAATCCGACCCTTGGACAATAATGACATCCTATAACCGCATCAACGGTCAGCACACCTCGGAAAGCTATGAGCTTATCATGGGCATTCTCCGCGGTGAATGGGGATTCAAGGGCATGGTTGAAACCGACTGGGGAGTTAAAAATGACCCCGTTAAGGAAGTCAAGGCAGGCAACGATATGAAGATGCCCTGCGGCTATCCCGAAGACCTTAAGGCTGCTTATGACAACGGCGATTTAACAAGAGCAGACCTCGAAGCCTGTGTTAAGAGAATTATAGAAATGACACTTAAAATGGCTGAATAAATAATTAAACGGAGTTTGAGTTAACCTCAAGCTCCGTTTTCTCTTATAATTTTATTTTTGCATTTACCGCCTTGCTTTTTATAAACTCTTCAAACTCTTCGCAAGTGCCGTTTTCAAATCCGTTTTTATCAACCATTACAACAAGGCTTTTGCTCAAAATCAGCAAATACATATTCTTACTCTGCTTGATTTTTTTAATCTTGCCGTAATCAAGCTTAAGTTCCGCTTTGCTTGTCAGATTGACACTCATTATGTATTCATTAAAAAACGAAGTGTCGCATTCGGGAATTTCACCGTAAAGCTCCAGAAGAATTTTTTCCCTTTTTCTCGCAACAATATAAATTCTTACAGACGGATAGAACGCAAAAGCCACCCCCAAAACCGCAACCGCAATTGCATATATCAAATCATATAATACAAAGTAACCGAATAACGATAAACCGAGAAAACAAAGTAAAAAAAGAGTTCCGAAAAGCATTCTCGTAAACCCGGAATATTTCTTGTTCATCTCGATGTAAGATTCTTTTGTGTGTTTGAACTTATTTACAAAAACAGGTTCCATATAAACACCTCATTCAAATTCAGCTACAATCGGAAAATGGTCGGAATAAATCTCTGTTATTGTCTTAACATTCCTACATTCAAGACCTCTGTAAAATATGTAATCAATCTTGATATCGGGGTCGTAAGACGGATATGTTTTAATTCCTTTCGTCTCTGCAAGTTCATCCGTATCATTCATTCTTTCAAAAATCGGAGTTAAAACCGCATCGTCGGGTGTTGTGTTAAAATCCCCCATAAGAATAACGGGAATCTGAATTTCATCAAGCAGTTTGCAAACCGTTTCAACCGCGCTTTTTCTTTCTTCTCTCGAAAGACCCATGTGACAAACAAGAACACATATCTCTCTGCCACCTGCATCAACAACAGCTTTTAGGACGCATCTTGATTCATATTTAACACCCGGTCTTTTGAATAACGGGTCGGGAATTGAAACGGTTTCTGCCGATAAAACCGGATAAGATGTTACCATTGCATTGCCGTATGGACTTGTCCCCTCAACTTTGATTGCTTCTGCAAAATAACGTTTATAAGAAAGTCCGTCACCGATTGCATTTGTCTGGTCTGTATAATCCTCAACAGGACCTTCTCCCCTGACTTCATTCAGTCCGCAGATATCCGCACCGTATTTTCTGATTGCGTCAACAAATAATCCGATGTCAATGATCTTCTTTTTGTAATCGAGTGCGTGCTGAATATTAAATGTCATTATTATCATCTTAAACTCTCCAGATATTTGTTTATAACCGTGTACTCCCTTAAATAAAGACTAGCATGGTCTTCTCTTTTTGAAGCATATGCCCCGAAAATCCCAACTGCTTTTTCAAGCTCAATCCATTCAGGCGTTATTCCGTGTTCAACTTCGGTCTCGGTAAGCGATTGCTTGCTCTCACCGATTATTTCACATAAAAAATAATTGCTGACGTATAAAGTTTCGAAACAGTATTCATTTACGGTTAGAAAGTGCTTTAACGGTTTAACGATATAACCCGTCTCTTCGCAAAGCTCTCTGACACAGCATTCTCCAAGTGTTTCATTTTCCTCAACTCCGCCTCCGGGGCTCATATACACATTTGTATTAACCTCATGAGAAAGCAAAATTCTTCCGTTTTCAACAATAAGCCCTCTGCTTGAAACCCGCACTCTCTCAGGAGGGTCGGAGTGATGCTTTGAATATTGATATACAGTTTCAGCCATAATTCACCTTATAAATTTTATTTACTGTTCAATTTTAAATCCTGCCGTTATTATTGTCAACAAATTTCGCCATTTTTTGTAATAGTCTAAAAGATTTTTTGTTTTTCTATTGTGCAGAATAAAATCTTTTGTTATAATAAAACGGTAAACAAGTCAACCGAAAGGAGCTTTTGCAATGAAAAAAACTCAATGGTATAAAGAAGCGGTATGTTATCAGATCTGGCCCCGTTCATTCTGCGACGGTAACGGCGACGGAATCGGCGACCTTGAAGGTGTTCTTTCAAAGCTTGATTACCTCAAGGATTTAGGCATCAACTGCATCTGGTTCTCCCCTCTTTACTGCTCGCCAAATGCAGACTTCGGCTACGATATCTCCGACTATAAGAACATTTCTCCCGACTACGGCAACAACGAGCTTTTCAAGAAGGTTCTTGACGAAGCTCACGCAAGGGGAATCAGAGTTATCATGGACCTTGTTGTCAACCATACATCCGATGAACACGAATGGTTCAAGAAGGGCATTGATAAAAACAGCAAATATCACGATTATTATTTCTGGCGTGACGGTAAGGGCAAAAAGCTCCCCAATAACTGGTCATCACTGTTTGAAGGCAAAGCCTGGGAATACAACGAAGAAAACAAGCAGTATTATCTTCATCTTTTCTCAAAGAAACAGCCTGATCTCAACATGGATAATCCCGAAGTGCGTGAAGAAGTCAAGGATATCATGAAATTCTGGCTTGATATGGGTGTTGACGGCTTCCGCGAAGACGTTATCACATTCACCTCAAAAAGAGAGGGTCTTCCTGCAGGCTTCCCCATTCCTCAGGCTTGCGGTATGGAGCATTATGCCGACGGTCCTCACATCCATGAATACCTTTCCGAATTCCGTCAGGTGCTCAATAAATATGACTGCTTTGTTGTTGGTGAAGCACCGTTGATGACAGTTCGAAAAGCTCTCAAATATATCAAGGAAGGTCCGAATCAGGAGCTTGACATGATGTTCCATTTCCAGCATATGGAAGCCGACTGTATATTTATGGACTGTCTCTCCGTTCCTTTCAGCCTCAAGAGACTCAAAAAAGCATTCTCAACATGGCAGAAGGGTCTTTACGGCAAGAGCTGGAACGCTCTTTACATGGAAAACCACGACCATCCCAGAATCATCAACAGATTCGGAAGCGAAAAATACAGATCAGAGAGTGCAAAGTCAATTGCAAACTCATATATCCTTCAGTGCGGTACACCCTTTATTTATCAAGGTCAGGAAATCGGAATGGTAAATATCGACCTTCCCAATGTTGAGGATTATCAGGATATTTTTGCAGTAAACAACTATAAAACTCTCCGCCTTCTCGGTTTTTCCGAAGAAAAAACAATTCACCGTCTTAAAACAGGCAGCCGCGGTAACGCAAGAACACCCGTTCAGTGGGATGACAGCGAAAATGCAGGCTTCACAACAGGCACACCTTGGATGCCGGTTAACCCCAAATACAAAGACGGCATCAATGCAAAAGCAGAAATGGCTAATCCCGATTCAATCTATAATCACTACAAAGCACTCATAAAATTCAAGAAAGAAAACCCCATTGCAATCTACGGAGCATATAACGAATATTACGCATCAAGCAAAGACATTTATGTTTATGAACGTACATACGAAGGCAAAAAGATGCTTGTAATCTGCTCCTATTCCGAAAAGGCTGTTGATTTCAAAGCACCTGCAGGCTATGATCTCAGCAAAGGCAAGCTAATGCTTTGCAACTATAAGGACAATCCCGCATCAAACAACGGTTTCACAACAAGACCCTACGAAACCAGAGTTTACCTTTATGAATAATCCCGAAACAATATATCAATACGGCAGACAATTTGATAAAACACCCGAAAATATCCGCATTGCCTGCCGTGCAATCATAACCGATGGTAATAAAATTCTGCTTTCTCATGAATTGAATACCGGAGTATATCTTATTCCGGGAGGCGGACTCGAAGAAAACGAAACTCTTGAAGAATGCTGCAAAAGAGAAATAAGAGAAGAAACAGGATATGAAATCTCCGTTGGCAAACAGATATATATTTTCAAGGAATATTTCAGGAATATGCTCTATGTCAGCAACTATTTTCTTTGTGAAATAACAGGTAAAGGAAAACAATCGCTGACAGAAAACGAAATTGAACACGGTGTTGTTCCCGAATGGGCAGAAATAAAAAATGCCCTCGAAATTTTCGGCAGTTACGGAAACTATTCCGAAACAGA
>JAZSCL010000200.1:0-6872 GCA_045602905.1 Acutalibacteraceae bacterium | reverse complement strand
CCCAATATTCTTCAATGTTGGTTTTAGGAGTTGCTCCGCCCATCACTTTTCCTATTTGAGAGATAGATTTCCAATCATCTTTTGTATGCGACAAATCGTAATCTCCAAACATCTCGACAAATCGGGCTTTAATGAGTTCATCAAGTTTTGCAAGTTGTTGTTTACGATTTGCAATCAATCCGTTTAACTTATCAAGAATGTTTGCAATTTCTATTTGTTCTTCAATTGTTGGTATAGGAATCTCTACTCTCCTAACCATTTCACTATTAAGATTGTTTACAACTCCGCCTACGGCCATCATTTTAAATTTTTGATATGTTGATGGTGAACTTAAATAGTAATACAAGAATCTCTTATCAAACAAATTATTGTTATCACGAAGAACTAACCATCCGTCATGTATGCAACCATCAATTTTTAAAATGTACGGTCTTCCGAAACTCATAGAGTTTGAAAGCAAAAAATCTCCGGGCTTTACATATCGAGATTTTTTCATTCCTTCGTGAATGATTTTTTGTGCAGTCGATGTGATATACATAGAGTCAGATGTATCGCCAATCTTTATCCAGTTTATTCCATCGTCACTATCTGTGATAAATTTATCAATAGGTCGAGGAGAACCGCCTCTTTCAACAGTACACACATCGCCGATTTTTTTGTATACCCAATTTGAATTCATATTCATCCCTACAAATCCGAATTTGTTTTATGAAAACTCAAAAAATCAGTTCATTCCGAGCAGTTTTTCAAGTTCATCCATCGCTGACCCGATTTCAATTTCAAGTTCACGGATATTTGCCATTATCTCACTTGTGGGCGGATATTCAACGGCAACATACTCCGTTTTCTTGTACTTATTTATCGAAAGGTCATAGTCGTTATCGACAATTTCCTGCTTGGGCACAAAGAAGCTCTGCTCGGTGCGCTCTCTTTCTGCTTCGTTATATTTCACCTCATCCGTCAGCTCTGCTGACACCTTCCCCTCAAGGGGAAGGCTGTTTATGGAGCGGAATCTTGCGATAATATCGGGGATATCGTTCTCCGCTACGGGTGTGCGCTTATCGTCAAGGCTGAAGCCGTCAGCCTTCATATCGTAAAACCATACCTTATCCGTGCCGCCGTGACCTGTTTTTGTGAACACCATAATAGCGGTGGAAACACCGGCATAGGGCTTGAACACACCCGAAGGCATTGAAACAATCGCTTCAAGGCGGTTGTTTTCTATTATCTCCTTGCGGATTGCCTTGTGTGCGGTTGATGAGCCGAAAAGAACACCGTCGGGAACGATGCATGCGCATCTGCCGCCGATTTTAAGCATACGAAGGAATAAGGTGAGGAAAAGAAGCTCTGTCTTCTTCGTTTTACAAACCTTGAGCAAATCAGCCGAAACGATATCATAATCGAGGCTGCCCTTGAAAGGCGGATTCGCCAGAACAAGGGAATATTTATTCTTATCCGAATTCTTATCGGAAAGGCTGTCACGGTATTCGATAGTCGGGCTGTCAATACCGTGGGTCATCATATTCATCGCACCGATACGGAGCATTGTTCTGTCCATATCGTAGCCGAAGAACATATGGTTCATATAGTGATCTTTTGCCGCACGGTCAAAGAAAATTTCGTCCTTGCGGTGCTCCTTGAGATAATCTCCGGCAGCAACAAGGAAGCCCGACGTACCGCAGGCAGGGTCACAGATAATCTCATCCGCCTTGGGGTCCATCATTTCAACCATCATTTTGATAATGTGTCGCGGTGTTCTGAACTGACCGTTAAGACCGGACTGTGCAATCTTTGAAAGCAGATATTCGTATGTATCGCCCTTGGTGTCGCCACCCTGTTCAACAGCCATAAGCTCATAAATCTCATCAAGGGCGTTGACAACCTTATCAAGCAGCAACGGAGTCGGCAGCTTGAATATGGCATCACTCATATATTTTGAATAGCCGCTGTTTTTATCGGCGTGAAGGTTCTTGATAAACGGAAAAACCATTTCCTGCACAACGGAATACATTCTGTCCGCAGGGTAATCACGGAACGTTGACCACCTGAGCTGCTTGCCGTCAACCGTGCGGTCGCCGATTTCAACCTCGTCGGCAAAAATGCTTTCGTGAGGCAGACCGAGCATAAGGCTCTCTTTCTCGCTGAGCTTGTCCGCATCGTCAAGGTCACGGATAAACATCAGGTAAGTAATCTGCTCAATAACATCAAGCGGATTAACAAGTCCGCCTGCTGCAAATATATCCCAAAGGCTGTCAATTCTGTTTTTAAGCTCACCTGTAACCATGGTAATACCGTCCTTAAAAATTAATCTACTTATACAGAATTTATTATATTACAAGTAATGTCAAAATGCAACAGAAAAAGACTCTGACTCCCCTGTTTTGATGTGTGAAGTCCTAATTTCCGTACCGAGTAAAATGCCTTTTAATATATATGTCAAAAACGGTCGAAAAGTTACATAAAAATGCAAAAAATAATGCCATACGAAATTAATCGTATGGCACTTAAAAAGGGAACCAAGAGACCGAAAGACTCTGATCCCACTGTTGTGATATTGAAATATAAAAATGATGTTTTGTGCGCTATAGACGGCCATAATTCTTAATTCGCGTAAAACTTCGTGCGCTTTTGAACGTGACGTTTGAAATTAAGATGTTTTAAAATATAGCTACAGTTTTGAGAGAGGAGGACAAGCCAATGAGCTTCATAGAAGAGTTTTACTTTGGCAACATTGACCCGCAGTTGCGAAATGTTAAAGAAAACGCCTCATTTAAGCAAGATATGGATTCACTATGTAAGATTGAGAATTCACTGCGAGAACGACTTGCAGACGAAGAAAAAGAGCTTTTTATTGAATATGTAAACCTTTGGGGCATCATCTGCGGAGATTTGGAACTGTGCAGCTACAAAGAAGGCTTCAGACACGGTGCAAAATTCGCCTGTGATGTTTTCAGCTGATACAAAAAACAATAACAGAAAAATCCACGAAAAAATCAAACAGTTTGCCGAACTGTAAAAAACGGTAAATATAAAGTTAGCCGATAACTATAAATCGGCATACCTTTCATTATTTAAATACAAGCTTCTTGGGTAAAGTGTGAGTATTTGTGAGTAAAGGTGAGTAAAAGTGAGTAAATTGTGTGTAAAATGCGTGTAAAGCATAAGAAAAAGTGAGAAATTTCTCAAAATTTCTACACACAAATTTCCAAATCAGCAATTAAAAGTGACTTTTCAACGATAAAGCAGAAAAAAGAAAAAGTCCCACAAACGGCTCTGTAGAGCCATTTCTGAGACTTTCATTTTGGAGGCGCCACCCAGATTTGAACTGGGGGATCAGAGTTTTGCAGCCGGGTATCCCGAGCTCAAGAATCGTTGATACAGAGCCATTTTTCAAGCACCAAAGCTAAATTTTCCTCGATATTTCTCAAAATTTCTCAAAAGTTCCCCTATAAAAGCACCACATAATTATTGTACTTTTATCAAATTTAATCTAATTATTTAAGGTATACGTATGACAAATTTCGAAAAACAGAAAAATAAAATTTATTCAATATCTAAACCCAGAATTGGGTCAAGAGGTCAGAGTCTTTCGAACTATGTAATCTACTGCAAAAACGGCGAAAGATACACAAAATATTTCAGTGGAAAAAGCATTGAAATCATAGAAGAAAAAATAGAAAAGTTTGTTACCGAAACATTCATGAATGAATTAATTTTGCTTTCCAACAGCATACGTTATGAAAATTTTTTTACGGTTTGGTTAGAAAAAATTAAAAAGATTAAAGTTAAGCCACAAACATTTAATAAAACTCAATTCATATTCAGACAATACATACAGCCTCACATTGGTCACATACCGCTTTGTGACATAAAAAACTCTGACATTCAAAACCTCATTAATAAACTAACAGATGACGGATACTCCCCTTCTATAGTAAGGAGCGTATTTTTCAATATATCTGCGAGTTTCAGATATTATCGCATTATATCTGAACAAGCTTCAAATCCGTGCGAAGGAATAACTCTGCCAAAGCCAAGGAAACCTGATCCTCGTTATCTGCTTAGAGACGAAAGAATGCTTCTTGAAGAATCAGCATTTTCAACCGATAACAACGGAAACTTAATATACCGATACGGACCGGCACTTGTTCTGTTAATGTATACCGGAATGCGTGTCTGCGAAGCCATTGCTCTGACTTGGCAAGACATCGATTTTTTCGATAAGCTTATTAATATTAATAAGAGCAGTGTAAGATCGAATGAAAACGGTAAAATAGAACTTATAACACAGAAAGGCGGCAAAACACCATGCAGCCTCAGATATATACCTATGACATCAAAAGCTCGTTGGTGTCTTATTGAATTAAAGCAGCTTTCCAAGGGAAGCACATATGTTATTTCAGACAGCAACGGCGATCAAGTAAATCCAACTAACTTATATCAATGTTTCAATAGACTGCTCAAAAATTCAGGCATAATCGGTTGTGGCGAACATCGTACTGTTCACAGTCTGAGACACACGTTCGCTTCAATGCTTTTCGAAAATGGTTGTAACAGCAAAATCATTTCAGAACTTTTAGGTCATAGCAGCGTAAGGTTCACAGAGAACACTTACATACACATCATTCATAAACTAAAGGCAAAAGCTATATCCGATATAGATCTATATTGTAAATAAAGAATGTGATTAATTGAAAATTGATAATTCTCAAGAAACAAACAAGTCTATAAAACGTGAAAATATTTATTATTATGAGAGAGACAAAATATGGAAAACAAATATAGCTTATACCATTGATGGAGTCAAACACAGAAAAACATTCTGCGGTAAAACCATCGAAATACTAATTAACAGAATAGAAGAATTTTCAGAAGAACTGAATCTTAACACCTGTTGCGACCTTGATTTACGATTTGATAACTTTGCTATGAACTGGATGCTTACAAAAGAAAAGTATAAGCTCAAAGCCGGTTCTTATGATACAAAGATGTCAACACTAACCAAATATGTCATTCCGGCAATAGGTCACATATCTATTGCCAAAATCAAACATAAAGATATTCAGAACATAGTTAACGATTTAACAGCAAGGGGTCTCTCCTACTCTACTGTCAAAAAAGCATATGAGGTTATCACCTGTTGTCACAAATATTACAGGTCAATCAGCGGTCAAAGCTATAATCCTGCTGAAGGAATCGAACTGCCAATAAATATTAAGCCTGATTTAGCCGAACATAATTATTTCACTTCTGCTGAACGTCAGAAGCTTGAAGAAGAACTTTCAAGAACCTACAGTAACGGTGCTCCGGTTTACCGTTTTGCACCTGTAATCATCTTACTGCTCTATACCGGAATACGAATTGGTGAAGCGTTGGCTCTCACTTGGGATGACATAGACTTCAGAGAAAACCTGATTGATATAAACAAGTCTTCTGTATATATTCCTGTTAACGGAAGGTATGAAGTAGTCATACAAAATAATCTTAAAACTGACAGCAGTATGCGTATCATTCCAATGTCATCAAAGGCCAAAAAAGCTCTGATACAACTTAAAGAGATGTCCGATAACAGTAATTTTATTATTACTACATCAAACGGTAAATCACCCACAAGAGCATCCATAGGGAGATCGTTAACCAGAATGGCGAGAAATGCAGGGATCATAGGAAAAGATGAAACCCGTGGAGCTCATTCACTGCGACATACATTTGCAACAATGCTGTTTGAAAACGGCTGCTCAATAAAAATAGTGTCCGAATTACTCGGACACTGCGATACAAGGGTTACTGAAAATACATATATTCATGTTATTCAGAAGCAAAAAATAAAGGCTATTGAGGATTTGGATAGGTATTGTGTATAAAAAGCAGTAAAAGTCAACAATTATTCAACTCGACAAATTGGAATTTGTTAAAGCCAAGAGATTTCCGTAAAATATTCTTACTTGTTGAATCACACAAATCCCGCCAGAAGCCAATCACCGGGCTGCAATTCAAAATGATATGCGCCGTTTGTTACATCGTCAAGCTCGAGCCTCATCAGACGGTTATTCCACACAAAAGGAGTGCTTTCGCCGTTAGGGCTGACAGCACCGAGCTTTTTTATTTTCGGGAAACCGCCGAGCATTTTAGTTGCTGAATCGTAATGTGTTTCGCCCATAAAAAATCTCCGCAAACTCTAATTTATCCAATTTATTTTAGCACACTTAATCTGAATTTACAATCTGATATAAGTGTTGAGAATGAAATTATTATATGCTATAATAAATACTGATTTTGAAATTCAATCCACAAGGAGAGATATTCATGAAAAAAACAAACAGGATTTTATGTTTTTTACTCACATTTTCGGTTATTTTCTTGTCTGTGGGATTATTCGCTTTTGCGGCCGAAGACGAAAAGATTTATTACTATATCGATTCCGTTAACGGTGACGATAAAAACAGCGGCACGGATATAGACAGCCCCATAAAAACCTTATCGGGGCTTAAAGATCCTGTTATTAATGCAGGCACTCATTTCCTTTTCAAAAACGACGGCGAATATGAATGCGCCGTAACGCTCACCTGCAGCGGCACAAAAGAAAACCCTATTGTTATTTCTTCTTACGGCGAGGGTGAAAAAGCAATACTGAAAACGAACGAAAAAACAGAAGTTTTCCGCTTTTTTGACTGCTCTTACATAACGGTATCAAACCTGCACATAAAAGCGCCGAACGGTGGCGGAATATGGATTGATACCCTTAATCAGACGAGTGAAGGCATTGTTATTGACAATGTTTATTTCACTGATATGCAGAATCACAGAGTAACCAGCCGCGACGATTTTTCAAATGGTGCGTCAGGTGCAAGAGCGGCGGTTATGGTCAAGGG
>JAZSCL010000199.1:0-8125 GCA_045602905.1 Acutalibacteraceae bacterium | reverse complement strand
ACTGCACTTTGTCCCGCACTCCGTTTTATTTGTGTGACATGAAAATGAAAACGTGACATTACAGCTCAAACCTTTCAATATACTTTTTCACCTCGGGCAGATCGAAAATGAATTCGGCAAGCTGATAAAAATCCGCAGAAGACATATCTTTTGTTTCGGGGCAAACGCTTTCAATCGCACCGCCTTTTTCGCAAAGACGGTGAGTGCGTTTTGCTCTGTCACCTTTGGTGAGATATTCAATGCGATTCTCAAGTCGCTGTTTCTGATGCTCAAGAATTTCAAGTTCTTTTTCGTTTTTTATTTTTTCTTCAATTAATTCTTCTTTTGATTTACTCATAAAATCTCCTTTTCTGTTTTTGGATACAAAAATCCCGTTGCTTCAGATGAAACAACGGGATAATTTGAGTGTTAAGTTTTGATAAAAATATGGGAGAGCTGCAACGCAGCGCAAGGGTAAAACCTTTTTTTAAAATCTTTGATTTTTCATTAGCGGAGCTACGCACTAATACATTCCGTGAGGATATGTATAGAAGTGCGCCCTTCGGGATTATTTACAGTTTAGAGTGATGATATCAGATTAACAATATCGTCAACAGTTCTGACTGATGTTATTGCTCTGTCGGGGATTTCGACATCGAACTCTTCCTCGAATTTGCAAACAAGACCGATAACATCGAACGATGACAGACCGATATCCTTCATAAGATTGCTTTCAAGAGAAACTTTGCTTTTATCAATCTTCTGATATTTGCATATAATTTCAATTACTTTTTCTTCCATGATTACACCTCGTTAATTATAATTCCTTTTGATTTTCATACTTGTTGTTTTGGGAAATTCAGTATCTCTTAAAACAACTTTGTTTATGTTTTTATACATAGGCTGTGTTTTGTTGAATTCAGCAATATATTCTTCAAAATACTTTTTTGCATCTTCGATTGAAAGCTCGGCAAGTTTCTGAGAGTCGGGATAAATTTCAGCGGCAATTTCTTTATCGGATTCAAAAACAACCACTTCTTTAATTGTGCTGTTTTTCATAAGTTCAATTTCAAGTTCTTCAGGATAAACATTTTTACCGTTTGACAGGACAATCATATTTTTCTTTCTACCTGTTATAAAAATAAACCCGTCTTCGTCCTGATAACCGATATCACCTGTTCTGAAATATTCTCCGTCCATAACTTCTGCAGTCATTTGAGGCTGCTTATAGTAACCTTTCATTACCATATCGCCTTTAACTAAAATTTCACCTTCACGGTTGCCTTCTTCATTTTCAATTTTTATAGTTGCACAAGTCAACGCCAAACCTGAACTGCCGTATTTGAAATGCTTGTTTCTGTTTACACAAACTAAAGGAGCACATTCGGTAATTCCGTATCCAATTATAATATGAATGCCAATGCTCTCAAAAAACTGATGATACTTTTTATCAAGCGCTGCACCACCACATATGATCATTTTGAGATTTCCACCAAGACCATTTAATATTTCTTTAAAAAGCTTTCTTCTTATATCAATACCTAATTTAAATAAAAAATTGCTTATCTTAATGAGAAAGAGAACTGCTCCTTCTTTGTTTTTTTCCTGTACACTATCCCAAATACGTTTATAGAATGTTTCCACCATCATAGGAACAGCAATCAAAAATTCTGGATTATTACTTTTTAAATCTGCATTAATATTCTTTAATGATTTATTTATATAATTTTCCGAGCCAGCAAAAACAGAGCATAATACATTACCCAAAAAACCATATGCATGGCTTAATGGCAACAAAAGAACTGTTTTATCGTAGAATTTTACATATTTCATTCCCGAAGTCACATCAACACACAGATTTTTATGAGTCAGCATAACGCCTTTTGACATTCCCGTTGTTCCAGAAGTATAAATAATGGAACATAAATCATCAGGGGAAACATTTATATTTTCAAATTTTTCTATCATTTTATCAGTAACGTTCGTAGTAACTGACTTAAAAATTTCAGAAATAAAAATGATATCAATTTTGATTTTATCTGCTTGAATCTGTTCTGCATAGTCACGATATGTATCGGAGCAAATTAAAAGTGAAGCTTCGGTTTCGTTAAGGATATTTTTGACATCTTTCACAGGTAAGTTTTTATCGAGAGGAACAATAACATTACCGGAATTGGTAACGGAAAAGTAGGAAACAATCCATTCATAACTGTTTTCACCAAGAACGGCTATTTTTGATTCTGACGGATATTTGTCAGTAATATAAGCTCCGAAGGTTTTAATGTCATTAGAAAAATCTATAAATGATTTTTTAATTAATTCTTTCTTTACTTCATAGGAATATGCTGTTTTAGTTGAATGTTTTTCAGTGCAATAGTCTATAAAATCTCGCAATGTAAAAATATCAACATCGTGATAATATGGATAATTTTTATTAATCATTTTAAAAACCTCGTTAATTATAATTCCTTTTGATTTTTTTAGTCGTTGTTTTAGGAAACTCTGTTTCTCGAATTATTATTTTGCCTATATTCTGAGTTATAGGCAATGTTCTGTTGAGTTTTTCGATATCGTTATGGATTTCTTGTCCTACATTTTGAAAAGCCTCGTCAAGATATACTTCTATCGCAATAGCACCATCATTTTCAAAAGCAACAACTTCTTTGACATACGGAATTGCACAAACAGCTTTTTCAATTGTTTCAGCTGCAATGTTTTCACCATTAGCAAGAATAATCAGATTTTTAATTCTTCCAGTAATATGTAAAGCACCAAACTCATCGATTTTTCCGATATCACCTGTTTTGAACCATCCTTCAGAAAACACTTTTTTATTTTCATCTTCATTATGATAGTAACCAAGCATAACATTATTACCTTTAACAAGAATCTCTCCGTTTTCAGAAATTTTAATTTCGTTGCATTTCAAAGGTAACCCTACACTACCAATAATATTTAAATTATTTCTGTTAACAGAAACAAATGGTCCGCACTCAGTAATTCCGTAACCGTTTAAAAGTGTAATTCCAAACGAATTAAAACCATAGACATATTTATCATCAAGATATGCTCCACCCGACACGATTAAACTAATGTTGCCACCAAACGCTTCAATTATAGATTTGAAAAATATTTTTCTTAAATCAATTTTAAACTTCAGCAGTGTATCACTAATCAACACAAGAAGTTTTAATAATTTATCTTTATTTTGTTCATGAGCATTGTTCCAAATGTTCTTGTATAGAGTTTCTACTATCAAAGGAACTGCAAACAAATGTTGAGGTTTGCTCTTTTGAAAATCTTTGGATAAGTTTTTTAAGCTTTTATTAATATAGACCGGGCAACCATAGAACATTTCCGAATAAACATTTGCAACCAAACCATAGGCGTGATGTAATGGTAAAATCAAAAGAGATGTTCCTTCCAGTAGAACATTTTCACACGCACTACACATATCCAAACAAAAATTATAATGAGTCATCATTACACCTTTGCTCTTGCCTGTTGTTCCTGATGTGTAAATAATTGATGCTAAATCATTTTTGCTTATTTCAATGTTAAAGTAATCAGTATATCCGTTATCAAT
The DNA here is from genome assembly GCA_045602905.1 of Acutalibacteraceae bacterium. Classification (GTDB taxonomy): domain Bacteria; phylum Bacillota; class Clostridia; order Oscillospirales; family Acutalibacteraceae; genus CAG-177. Next base: position 4,560 of record JAZSCL010000199.1, on the reverse strand, counting down.
TAGCTTTGAACCATTTGCAATGTATATTTGGAGTTCGTTCATTTTCAAAAATGACATATCTGAAAACTGCATTTGCTCAAGCTCACTAACAATATCTGAATATGTATCAGAATAAACCATCGCTTTGCATTCACTATCAATCAGCAATTCGTAAATACTGCTTGCATCTAATTCCTTGTCAATGGGAACAATAACATTTTTTCCACAAGTGACCGCAAAATGAGTTAGTATCCATTCGTAACTGTTTTCACCATAAACTGCAATATGGCAATTATTCAAGCCTAAAGAATGAAAATAAGTACCTAAAGCATTTATATCCGATGCAAATTCAGAAAACGTTTTTGAAGCATCTTCTTTTCTGTTTATGGGATAAATAAATGCAGTTTTGTTACTGTGTTGTTCATCAGAATATAACAACAATTCTTTAATTGTTTCTATTTTCTTGTTATGATAGTAATAGTAGTTAGTTATTTTCATTTTTCACCTTTTAATATTTTTCTAATAATTTACGAGAAATTTTCGCTTCTATAACTATTGCATTAGCTTTAGAAACTGCATCTAAATATAAACGCTCGTCGTATATTCCCTCTAATGAGATAGACAATGTATTATTAGGTGATGTTTTGTTGCCTGTAACTTCATATTTTAAAACAGATCGCATAACACTTATATAGGCAAGTAACCACAATGAGCCGTAAGACTTCAAAACGCTTTGGTCTCCTAAAGCTACTGATTTTTTCATTTCTTTCATTTTGTTATTATAATAACGAACTAATTTTTCTGCATCATTTGAACAATAACTCATAACATGTATATGAATACGCTCTATTTTTTTATCTATACTTTCCGCACAGTCACCTTTACATTGTATTACTGCATCATAAGTTTCCAAATAAACATCATACATATCAATCATTATTTTATTTATTTCTTGAATGTTTGATAAATACCGCTGTTCATTAACTCCTTTTTGAATTTCTCGTTTGTTCATTAATCCACTTATAATTACAGTTATTATAACTACAGATTGTGAAACAAATAAAGAAACAATTTCAACAATTAAATCAGCTCTCAAAGAAGTTGATATGCTATTTTCTGGTGTAATTTTATCTGCTGATGCCGTAGCATAAAAAACACATATATTGCATAATACAATGGTTAATATTAAAGAAAGAAATAATTTACGAATATTCATTTTTATTCTCCAAGTATTCAAAAACGTATTGACTTAATAAAATGCATTTTTGTTCAAACAAGGTTAAACCATTTTGGATATTTGCTATCTAATTTACTCCATCCAAATCCAATCGAGTAAAGAATCCGATTTGTTTTATCAGTAATAAGCTCAACAAGAGATTTCTGTGGTTCTTTTTCAATCCCTGATACATACATGAGCATAAACTGTGATTGCGCATCTGTTCTTTCTTGTAGCAGCTTTCTATATTCTTCAAATGAAACTGAATCGGTAATACCAAGACTTTCAAGATACTGTCCAATTGTCATGCTGTGTTTGCTGAACAGATTATAAACCGAGTTTTGACTGTATCCGAGCATTAAAGAAACAATCGCTCTCGCACAGTCGTCAACAGGTGTCAATGCGATGTTTTCATTAAGCATTTCATAGGGTGCTTTTCCGATTTCTTTCATAACACTTGTCATAATATACAAGTCATTATTCAAATAATTGCTTTGGAATTTGCCGTCAGAAGCACGCCAAGTCAGATTGGCAATGCGGTAAATTGATGCATTAACTTTGCCATTCCTGATTGCCTTGACAATCTCTTTTTCTGCAAGATATTTGCTGTGAGCATAAACATTATCTTTATATTTCTGACCGATAAACAGATTATGCTCTGCAAATTCGGGTCGTTCAACGGTCTGACGGGTAAGCAAATCTCCCGAAACACTCATCGTTGAAATGTGATGAAGTTTTGTACCGATTTTTTGAGCGAGGTCAAGAACATTGCAAGTTCCCGTGTAGTTTATAAGTTTTGAACGCTCCCACGCACAGAAGAATGTAACATCAGCCGCACTGTGGATAATATCAGTAACAGCGTCATTTATAGCTGATATATTTTCTTCAGCAATTCCTAAACCGGGTAAAGTAATATCGCCCTTAACAGCAATTATTCTATCATTGGGGTATATGATATTTGTGTACTCTTTTAATGCATCCTCAAGCTTCTTTTCACTTCTGACAAGGCAATAAATCTTTTTATCGGTGTTTTTTATAAGTTCATCTATAATGTGAACACCTAAGAATCCGCTTGCACCTGTTAGCATAACGGCATTTCCTTGCTTTTCAGGCAAAGAATAATTACTGATATCGCTTATGTCGGAATAATACAACTTGTCCTCTTCATAATCTTCATCAGCTTCACCGTCATAATATGCCATAGCTATGGCTTTAATTGTTCTATGTTCATAAAAACTTTTAACTTTAAATTCAAAACCTTCAATAGATAAATCGGTTATTATTGAAATAACACCCAATGAAGTTAAGCCATAATCAAACAGGCTCTCGGCACAACTGATTTCTTCTGTTTCAAGAACCTGCATTGCATACTTCTGAATAAGAGCCTCAATGTTATTGGCAGGCGCAACATATTCTCGGTGAACAGTTTCAATATTCGGCTGTGGCAGAGCTTTTCGGTCGATTTTACCGTTATTTGTTGTGGGGAATTCATCAACCTGAACATAATATTGAGGAATCATATAATCGGGAAGATAATCCTTAAGGAATTCCTGCAAACGGTTTATATCAACTGTCTGATATGCCGTGATATAAGCACAGAGATTCTTTTCTCCCTTGATGTCAAACACGGTAACAAGCACCTGTTTTATTCCGAGATATTTTGAGATTGCATTTTCTATATCGCCAAGTTCAACTCTCAAACCTCTAATTTTGATTTGGAAATCCGTTCTTCCGCAATACTCAATATTGCCGTCAGGTAAAAAGCGAGCAAGGTCACCCGATTTATACATAACAGCATTTCCGTAATACGGATTGATTATAAACTTCTCTTTAGTCAGTTCATCTCGGTTAAGATATCCTTTGCAAACACCAACACCGCCTATATGTAATTCACCGACAACCCCGCATGGAAGAAGTTTTCCGAATTTATCAAGAACAATAAGCTGTGTGTTATCAATCGGTTTGCCGATTGGTATTGTTTTGGGGATATTTTCGGGGTCACAATCATAATACGATACATCGACCGTACATTCGGTAGGTCCGTAAAGATTGTGAAGTGTTGTTCCGTTATCTTTGAGAAGACTATAGAACTTTTTGACATGGTTAGCCTGAAGTGCTTCACCGCTTGCAAAAATATAGCGAAGAGATTCAAGTTCATTAATGCACTTCGGATTTGCTTCAACATATTCAAGAAAAGCATTGAGCATTGAAGGGACAAAATGCATATGAGTAACCGAGCCGTCTTTGACAGCTTTAATTATTTCAGACGGATCTTTGTGCCCTTCGGGAACGAGTATCTTCAATGTTCCGCCATACATACTCCACCAGAACAGCTCCCAAACTGAAACATCAAAAGTGTAAGGTGTTTTTTGAAGAATAACACCGTTTTCATTCAACGGATATTTATCATGCATCCATTTGATTCTGTTAATTGCAGAATGGTGTGCAATCATAGCACCTTTCGGCTTTCCTGTTGAGCCGGAAGTGTAAATAACATAAGCGGTATCACCCGATGAAATATCAAGTCGTAAATCGTCACTACTGTAATCCGAGTAATCGAAGTCGGAAATATTAACCGTCTTAACATCATCGTTTAAAATATCGAGCCACTTTTTCTGTGACAAAACAAGTGGAGTACCACTGTCTTTAATCATAAAGTCTATGCGGTCTTTGGGGAAATGCGGGTCAATCGGCATATAACTGCATCCTGCTTTTAAAGCTGCGTATATCGCTATCATCATATCAAATGAACGCTCACTGACGATACCTATTACAGGGTTATGTTCGTCAATACTATCAGCTATATAATGTGCTAATGCATTGGCTTTCTTGTTGAATTCAGCATATGAAAGCTGATTACCCTCAAAATCCAAAGCTATTTTATCAGGATAAAGTTTTGCATTTCCTTCTAAATAGCTGTGTATAAGTCTTTCTCTCGGATAGTCTTTGTTTGTGTCATTGAAATCAAAAAGAATTTGTTTCTTTTCATTTTCAGGAAGAATTTCAATTTCGTTAATTTTGATTTCAACATTACCGATAACCGATAAAATAATAGAAACAAGTCTGTTGTATATTAATTCGATTTCATATTCTGAAAACAGATTATTCCTACAATCAAAATCCAATTGTATATGTTTATCATCTTTATTTTCTGAAATATTGACCATAAATCCAAGGTCAGATGTTCCGTTAAATATCCACTCAACTGATTCAATGTTGTTCATTTCAAACTCAGCATTCTGATAAGAAACCATAATATCATAAACGGGCGAATTGTCCCCGTTTCCTATTAGATTTAATATCTCGCTGAAAGGATATTTCTGGTGTCTAAAAAGTTGAAAATGTTCTGTTGAAATATCACGACA
>JAZSCL010000198.1:0-2533 GCA_045602905.1 Acutalibacteraceae bacterium | reverse complement strand
TCGGTTTCCGTTTGCGTGATAACAAGTTGTTTTTCAGGGAATAATCCAACGAAAAACATATCAATTGCAAACACAACGGATAGCAAAAATGAAATGATTTGTGTCATACGTTTCTCCTTTTATATCTGTTCCGCAAATTCTTATTTGTCTGATGCACTTAACCTGTGCAGTAATTACAACATTGCACCGTTTTCCGTGAGCTTTTTTTGCAATGCTTTTGTATCAACTGTATGCACATTTTTATTTGTGTTATGCGCTATGGCAACTGCCGTGCCTGCAGCTTCACCCAAGCAACAGCAAATCGGCATTATTCTGACCGATGCCTGAGCCTCGTGTGTTGCAGAAATGCAACGACCGGCAACAAGAAGATTATCATATTCTTTCGGCAAAAGCGAGCGGTAAGGAATAGTATAATATTCTCCGTCACCGAAATATCTGTGGCTTGTGCCTGTTCCCGTAGGACTGTGAATATCTATATCGTAATTTCCGAGTGCAATTGAATCCTCGAAGCGTGTGCAGTTTATGAGTTCATCGCCTGAGAGGATGTGAACGCCTTTAAGCTTTCTGCTCTCTCTGACACCGATGTTGACTGCAACGGAAATCAAAGCACTTTCATTGAATGCGGCTGAATTTTCTTTCAAAAATCCGATAAGCTCGTGAATTTGTTTTCTTGCAATAACTTCCGCCTTGCTTACATCGAACGGATTTGTCGGGTCAAGCATTACAACACGGGTTGAGTTGAAATGCAGAACATCTTCACCCACACCGAAGAAAACAAGAATGTTCTCTCTTGGATTTGTTATTTCGCCCTTTGCCTGTTTTTCTTTGTAAAGCTCTTGCAGACGGGGTCTTTCTTCGGTAAAAAGGTCAAGGTCAACTCCGCTCATTCTGAAACAGGTTGTCATCGGCTGACAAAGGCTGTCGCTTTCGCGGCCCAACTGATAATCACAACCTGCAAGATAAAACAAATCTCCGTCACCGGTTGCATCAATAAAGAAATCTGCTTCAACCGTTATTTTTTGTGCTTTTGCAGTGATTTCAACAGATGATATTTTTCTGTTATCGGTTTTTACATCATATACAACAGCGTGAAAAAGAACGTCAACACCCGCTTCGGCTGTCATATCATCAAGAACTATTTTTAAATATTCAGAATTGAATTCGTGATCTTTGCAATCATCAACATATCTGTCGTGACGCACTTTCATTTCCTTGAAAATTCCTTGAGAGAGATATTTTTTGCAGATATCGCTACCGTCTTTTTGCTTCGTCCAATAAGGCATAAAGGGGTAAACAAGATTGTTGGAGATTGCGCCTCCGAGACAGCCTGATTTTTCAACAAGCAAAACAGTCAAACCTTCACGTGCGGCGCTGACTGCCGCCGCAACGCCGCTGAGTCCTCCGCCTGCAACAACAAGATTATATTTCATAACAATACCTCTGAATTTTAAAGTTTTTATTTATCTGAATTAAATTTATCATAACACGGGCGGATTTTACTGTCAACTTCATTCCATTCATCCAAATGAGTTTTCGCTTGTTTTATGCGGTTTTGACGCTTGAAAAGAGGACATTGCACGAGCTTGTGCAATGCCCATTCTCATTATTCCTCTGTTGTTTTGGTTACGGAAGGAATTGAAATGCAGCTTGAAACTGTTTCTACGCTTGCTGCGTTTGCCTCCTCAAATTCTTCGGCATAGATATTAAGAGTTGTTGTAACATCCTTATGACCTGCCGCCGCTGAAACTGAAACTACGTCAACGTGATTTTTTATCATCAGCGAGATGTTGAAATGTCTGCAGCAGTGAGTGCAAAGATATCGGATACCGTTTCTTTTACAGAACTCTCTGTACCAATTGAGGGGTGTGCTTGTGCCCATCGGAGCACCGTTCCATTGAGTGAAAAGTCGGTCATTGTCAATCCACGCATCGCCGAGCATTTTCTTATATTCATCCTGCTCGGCTTTGTATCTTTTCAGCAAATCAATAACGTCGCCCGAAACAACAACCGTTCTTCTTGAACCGACCGTCTTGGGGGTAGATGTATATGTACCGATATCGTTTGCGTAAAGAGAAACTCTTCTGATTTTTATTTTTCTTTCTTCAAACGAAATGTCACCCCATTCAATGCCGAGCAATTCTCCACGTCTGAACCCACAGAAAAAAGCCAAAATGTGAAATAAAAAATATTTCAGGGGCTCGTCTGCCATCAGATTGAGGATTGTCTGAACTTCTTCTACCGAGTATATCTGTCTGGGTTTGGTCTCTTTTTTGACAATTTTAATATCTTTGCAGGGATTATCAAAAACATATTCATTGTCAATGGCATACTTATAAATGTTGGATATAACTGTTTTATAGTTTTTTTGAGATTTCTCAGAAGCACCCTTATTCTTCTTGTCGCCGGTGCCTATCTTCTTGATAAATGCCTGTATATCCTTTTTTCTGAGGTCAGACAAATAGTAATGCCCTAACTCTTCAACAAGACGCGGTCTGCAGGTTTTATATCTTTTAGCAGAGGCATGAGTAATAAT
>JAZSCL010000197.1:0-12428 GCA_045602905.1 Acutalibacteraceae bacterium | reverse complement strand
TAACCTCGGAAAAATGCTCCTCGAAGAAGAAACAGAATGTTTCGCTTTCCTCGCAGGTCATGAATCATTTGCAGCAGCAGAAGGCGCTATCGGTATCGCTGAAAAGGCAAACAAGGTTCGTAAGAATCCTCTCCGTGTTATCCTCAACGGTCTCGGAAAAGACGCTGCTCAGATCATCGCAAGAATCAACGGCTTCACATACTGCAAGACCGAGTTCGATCCCTATGCTGAAACAGTTACCGTTGTTGAAGAAAAAGCTTATTCAACAGGCGACAGAGCAAAGGTTAAGTGCTACGGCGCAGACAACGTTCCCGAAGGCGTTGCTATCATGAAGCTTGAAAACGTTGGCGTTTCCATCACAGGTAACTCAACCAACCCCACAAGATTCCAGCATCCCGTTGCAGGCACATATAAGAAGTGGTGCAACGAAAACGGCGTTAACTACTTCTCAGTTGCATCAGGCGGCGGCACAGGCCGTACTCTTCATCCCGATAACATGGCAGCAGGCCCTGCTTCCTACGGCATGACAGATACAATGGGTCGTATGCACTCAGACGCACAGTTTGCAGGTTCATCATCAGTTCCCGCTCACGTTGAAATGATGGGTCTCATCGGTGCAGGTAACAACCCCATGGTTGGTATGACCGTTGCTTGCGCAGTTGCAGTTGAAGAGGCAATGAAATAATTAAAGCTTTCCAATCCCTGTTCTCATTGAGAGCAGGGATTTTCTTTTATCACATTGATTTTTATAATGTAATATGGTATCTTTTATCTATAGGAGTGATATCATGAATAAAATAATAAAAAGCTTTCTTTTCGGTCTGGCTCTTCCTTGCCTCGGCGCAATGGGTGCGCCTCATAAATTCAAATCGGCAAAGTTCGTGAGAGAAACACCCGCTCCGCTGAAATTCGGCAATGACGGAAAATTCAGAATCCTTCATCTTACGGATATCCACGATGTTGAACCCGAAATGGACGATGATGAAAACAAGGAAATCCCCGAAAGCAGAGATAAAGAAACAATAAATGTTATTGAAAAGCTTGTTGAAAAAACAAACCCTGATCTTGTTGTTTTCGGCGGTGACAATATAAGCGGCTACTGGGAAGAATTCACATATGACCTTGTTCAGAGCACTATTCAGAAAATCACAAAGCCCATAAGAGACCGCAACATTCCCCTCTGCGTTGTTTTCGGCAATCATGACGGAGAGGAAGGCTTCCACACCGAATTCCAGATGATGCAATATATGGAATATCCCAATTGCCGTTCAAATCTCAACGATGCCGATGTTTACGGCTGCGGAAACTGCTGTGTTACAATCAAAAGCAGCAAATCCGATAAGGACGCATATGCAATCTGGCTCATTGATTCCAACGATTACCAGAGAAACTCAAAGGGTACGCTGAGCTATGACTGCGTTCATGATGACCAGATAGAATGGTATGAAAAACGAGCCGCCGAGCTGAAAGAAGCTAACGGCGGAAATCCCCTGCCCTCAATTCTTTTTCAGCATATACCCGTTCAGCAGACCCTTGACGGCTTTGAAGAAGTGACTGCCGACGATGATTACACCTTTGAGCGTGACGGCAGATATTTCAGATTCGGTCACGAAATTATCGAAGGCAGAATAAGGGAAACTCCCTGCCCTCCCAACACAGAAAAAGTTTATCGGGAGCAGTTTGAAAGCTGGAAGAAAACAGGAGGAATGGTTGCCGCATTCTTCGGTCACGACCATGTCAATGATTTCCATATAAGAATTGACGGCATAAACATCTATCAGACTCTCGGCGCAGGCTATTTCACCTACGGTCAGGAGCGTGGCGGCAGACTCATTGTTCTTGACGAAAATAATCCGTATAATATTTACAGCGAATCCCTTGAGGTTGAAAGAATAACAACAACAAAAATCTGACTTTGGAGAATTGACTATGAACAAATGGAATTTTTATACCTCAAATGAGATTAAACCCAGCGGCTGGCTCAGACGTCAGCTTGAAATTCAGGCGGAAGGTTTAAGCGGAAATCTTGATAAGATCTGGAATGACATCAAAAACAGTGCTTGGATTGGCGGTGACAAGGAAGGCTGGGAACGTGTTCCCTATTGGCTTGACGGCTTTATTCCCCTTGCGTATCTGCTCAAAAACGACGATATGATTGAAAGAGCAAAGAAATATATTGATGCGATTATTTCTTTTCAGAAAACAGACGGTTGGATTTGTCCGTGCACCGATGAAGAAAGAAAAACATATGATACATGGGCTGTTCAACTCATAACGAAAACCCTTACCGTTTATTATCAGTGCTCAAAAGACGAAAGAATTCCCGATGTTATTTACCGAGTTCTCAAAAATTATTATGAGATGCTCAAATCCGGCGAAATAAAGCTTTTCGACTGGGGTAACGCACGCTGGTTTGAGTGTTTTATTGCCATTAACTTCATCTATGAAAGATGCAAGGAAGATTGGCTCGTTGACCTTGCAAAAATTCTTAAAGAGCAAGGCATGGACTATAACGAGGCGGTTTCTCTCTGGAAAAGACCTCTCAACCGCTGGAGATTCGACACTCATATCGTAAATATAGGCATGATGCTCAAAAGCGAGGCTGTATCGCATGATATTCTCGGTCTTGAATATACTGACAATGCGGAATATCTTCACGAAACACTCAAAAAGCACAACGGTACTCCCGTAGGACTCTTCACCGGTGACGAATGCCTTTCGGGATTGAGTCCCATTCAAGGCACAGAGCTTTGCGCCGTTGCGGAGCAGATGTATTCCTATGAAATTCTTTTTGCCTGCACGGGCGACCCGAAATGGGCAGAAAGGCTTGAGGTTCTTGCGTTCAACGCTCTTCCCGCAACAATCAGCGACGATATGTGGACTCATCAGTATGACCAGATGAGCAATCAGATTGCCTGCAAAAAGTTCCCCGGAAAGCCGATTTTCAGAACAAACAGCGGTGAATCCCACCTTTTCGGTCTTGAACCGAATTACGGATGCTGCACAGCTAATTTCAATCAGGCATGGCCTAAATTTGCTTTATCTGCATTTATGCACAACGGTAATACGGTTATCAATGCCGTGCCCGTACCTTCCGAACTCAATGCAGACGGAAAGCATATCATAATTGAAACAAACTATCCTTTTGAGAATTCATTCAGATATACCGTTGAAGCTGAAAAAGATTTTACTTTCATAATCCGAACCCCTTCATTTGCCAAGAATCTGACGGTTAACGGCAAGAAGGCAGATGGCGAAATTTCGTTTGATATCAGGTCAGGCGAAAAGCTTGAAATCCATATCGATTTTGAAACAAAGCCTTGTTTTGAAAGCAGACCTCATGAATTATCAACCGTAAAATGCGGTTCACTTGTTTTCTCCGTTCCGATTAAGTTTGAAAAAATCATGCAAGAATATGAGCGTGACGGCGTTGAAAGAAAGTTCCCCTACTGCGATTATGAGCTTATCCCCGTTTCGGATTGGAATTACGGCTACTGCGGAAACGAACTTGAAATCATCAGAAACGGTGTTTCGGATATCCCGTTTTCATCCGAAAACCCGCCCGTAACAGTAAAAGCGGAGATCTGTAAAATCAACTGGGGTCTTGAAGACGGATATGAAGATGTTTGCGCCAAGATTCCCGAATCAAGAGAAGCAATAAGCGATAAAGAAGAAATCCTGCTTTATCCTTACGGATGTGCAAAGCTCCGCATGACAGAAATCCCCAAAGTTAAATAATTGTTAATCATTTGTTGACATTTACACAATTGACAGATTTTGTTTAATATTGTAGAATATGTTTACTTTTATTTAAGGAGTTTACCATGAAAAAAATATTTGCTGTACTTACCGTGCTCACCATGCTTTTCTCGTTCACCGCCTGCAACAACAGCAATGAACCCGAGGAAAAAGAAGCATCAACAACAACCGCTGAAACAACAGTCAGTGATTCCGAAACAGCTTCAAACGGTTTTGCCGAAACCCCAACCGATAATTCGGAAACAACTGATGTAAGCAACACGGATGTTTCTGTTGAAACCACGGAAAGCGAATCAACAACCGCAGAAAACATCAGGGGAACAACAACGGCATCCGCATTTTCAGCCGTATCATCCGACCCCTCAAAGTGGTCAAAGGAAGAAATTGTTGATTTCTATAAGAAAGCTGCAGGCAACTCAAAATCGGTTAAATCAACTCAGACCATGGAAATGACGGAAATTGTTGCCAACGACGGCAACGGATTTCTCGGCACGCTTATTGAATGGATAACACCGATTTTCAAGGCGGCTCTCAAAAAGAATTCAACCGAATATGACGGCGTAACGGGCGGCTACGACAAACTTGTGCCCTCGGATGTCAAAACAGCCAAAGCATACAAAAGCGGCGAATATACAGTTATCGAAATGACAATGGTTGAGCAAACCGACGGAATTCACGGTGACTGGTCTGAAGGTACTGTAGGTCATGCAATTTCGGTTGTAGGTGATATATCGGTTGTTCAGGATGAGCTTCCCCAGTTCTATATTGATTTTGACAATGCTGACCTCAAGCTTCACTACACAAAGCCCACTCTTAAAGTTAAGATTAACAAGAACGGTGTTATCGAAAAGGGTACATGGAGCTATGTACTTGACGTTGAGCTGGAAAATCTTTATATTGAAGCAAAGAAGCTTCCTATTAAGGTTATGGTTGAAAACGGCTACGGCTCGGTTGACTACAAGGTAACCGTAGGCGGAGGATTTTAAGCAAAAAAATATGACGTATCATCAAATCGATGGTACGTCATTTTTGTTTGTTTTTCAGTGGCAGCCGTGTTCTCCGCAGCCGTGCTCACCGCAGTCATGGTCAGCTCCGTGATGGTCATGGTGGTCACATCTTGCATCGGGATTGTAGTCAAGCTTTCCTGCAAGGAAATCCTCAACCGCTTCGTCGGCATTTCCTTTTACACCGCCATAGATTTCGATGCCTGCATTTCCGAGAGCAATCTGTGCCCCGCCGCCGATTCCGCCGCAGATAAGCACCTTGACTCCTATAGCGGAAAGCATTCCTGAAAGTGCACCGTGTCCGCTGCCGTTTGTGCCTATGACATCGGCTCTCACGATTTTTCCGTCGTTGACCTCATAAATTTTGAATTCAGCCGTGTGACCGAAATGCTGAAAGATTTCTCCGTTTTCATATGTTACTGCGATTCTCATAGTATTCTCCTTTAAACATCAATCATCTGACCTGCAGACAGATAATTAAGATTTTTCATTGTTTTCTTCATGAATTCGAATTGCTCAACACCCGTACAGTGGCAGGTATAATATTCCGCTTTGAATTCGTCAAGATATTTTGCATAGCCTTCAAGCGTTTCATCGAGGGGCAGCTTTGAAAAATGGAATCCGCCGATAAGCACATCGGGGTTAAACCAACCCACAATATTCATTATCCCCTTGTGAGAGCATCCGCTGATTAAAACTCTTTTTCCGTTTTCCTCAATCAGCAGATATTGTTCGTGCCTGAAATCATCGGGAAGAAATTCTCCGCTTTCATACATATTCAGACCGAAAGAACCTATATTATGGCTTTTGGGCTTTGAGTTACAGTCAAAGAGTGTAAGACCGTTTCCGATTCCGGTTACACCATCGGTAAAAATCAGTCTGTCGCTGTTTTTTAAAGAAACATCAAGACCTATATACTTTTCAGTGCCGTTATAGTGAGGCTCAAAAGCATATTTATTTATGTATATCGGTGCAGACTTGTTGATTTCGAGGAATTTTCCGAGTCCTCCGCCGTGGTCGTAATGTCCGTGAGACAAAACAGCAATATCAACCCCGGACAAATCAATTCCGAGCTTTACCGCATTCTCCGCAAACAAAGCCGTCTGACCCATATCAAACAGAATTTTGTTTTTCTCCGTTTCAATAAACAAAGATAATCCGTGTTCAGCTCCGATATCGGAGTTTATCGCCGTGTTTTCCGTCAGTGCCGTTATCTTCATTGGTGCACCTTCTTTTATCGGATATCGGTTATTGTACCTGCGTTATAAGCAAACGGCTTGAATCCCGTTTTGAGTGCGGGACTGTTATCGGCAAGAGTGAAGTCACGGTTTTCGGCATCTTTGAAAAGAGGATTTTCAAAAACAGCATTGTTATAGTATCCCTTTGCGGTTAACTGAACAATATATTTTCTGTCGAAGAAATCCGACGAATCTCCCGAATAAACATTTCCTCGGTTTTTATAATCCCAATACAGATTGCCGTCATCAACAAACTGGTCTTTGTGTGCACATCTTACATACATGGGAGTATCATAGCCTACAAGAATGTTATTCTTAAGAGTGAGAGAATTATGTTCCTCATTTTTTGTGATTATGAACTGACCTTCTCCGCCAAACGCAAAAATATTGTTTCTGATAATGTTATCTCTGCCATAGTGCTGATGGAAGGTCTGCGAAGAGCAATCGTAGACAAGATTGTTTTCAACAAGCATTTCACTTGAACCCTCGTCAAGATAAATACCCCATCCGCCATAGCCGTAATTACCGCCGTAACAGCCAACGTTATAGATAACATTGCCCGAAACTACGGTGTCAGGCTGAACACCGAGGGTATAGATTCCGCCCATATCGGAAAGCCAGCCGTTGCCGATATTATAAATAAGATTGTTGCTGATATTAATACTGTTTGTGGGATGGTCTGTGTATCCCCAGTTCCAGCCAACAGAAACGCCAGTATACCATCCGTCATGAATCTCGTTGTTAGAGATATCACAGTTTGCGGCGTGGGTAAGAATAACGCCTATTGCATTATTGAAAATTCTGCCGTAGTAGCTGATATGGCAATCACGCACATTTATATTCTGAGTTGTTGCAGGAATTGCCCAATCACCGTGGATAAAAACTGCATTACCGCCTATTTCATTGAACCTGCAGCTTGTTACATCGCAATTTTCGGCACCTTTATCAAATTTAATTGCAGTATATGAAATATTTTCAAAACGACAATCGGTAAAATCAATACCCGATGATGCAACAACATTTATTGCCGCAGGAGTTTCAAATGCAGCCTGCGGATGAACGCCGCCGTATTCAATGTTTTCGTATAAGGGATGGTCTTTGCCAAACAGATTTGCAAAATGCATTCCGTCAACCTGATCAAAATCGGTATTAACAAAATCTATGCCCTGAAATACAATGTTTTGTGCATTATCAAAATTGAAAAGCTGTTCTGTTCTGCCTGCATAAAGCACGGTGTTTTCAACCGTATCACCGTTTTCGGGAATGTAATAAAGCTTCCCTTCGGTTCTGTCAAGATACCATTCGCCGGGAAGAGAAAGAACCTCTTTAACATTCTCAAAAACAAAATTATCGTCAACTCTTACCGTCATTGAAGAAGGCTTTGTTGTTTCTATTCTGCCGGTTTCCGCATCAACGGAATGCACGGGGAGATGCTCATCACACCAAAAGTGCATGATTTTAACCTCAACATCGGTGGGATTCGCAAAGTCAATAACGTGGTCTTTGTGAGCATAGAAAGCCAGATAATGAGTAAAGAATTCCGGTGCCCATTCAGAAGCAACAGCTTCATCGGTTTTCGGATCGGCAATAGTGAATACTCCTTCTTTGGGATACTGTGAACGCGAAAGACGCTTGTTCCCCTTGAAAAGCGAACGAAAATAATCATCCTCACTGCTTATTTCAACATCCGATACAAATGCTCTGACACCGTTTATCGTTGTTTCGCTCCAGTCGGAAATTTCTTTTGCGCCCGAAAACTCAACCTTTTCACCAGGATATGAGCGGTAAAGAACATTCTGTTTATCATATTCGGTAAATCTGACAGTATCCGTAATGTTGTATGTTCCCTCTCTGAACCATACGGTAACGGTATTATCGCCTGTGCTCATGGATTTCAGCTTTTCCTTTGCCCCTTCAAATGTTTTAAGAGGCTCTTGCTCGGTTCCGTCATTTGAATCGTTTCCGTAAGGTGAAACGATAATGTCATATTCACCCATAACAAACTCACCTTCATTGAATTTTTCTTTTTCGGTCACGGTTGTGTCATTCGAAAAAACTCCTTCTGTGTTTGCAGGGCAAAGCATAACACCTATCCACACAAAAAAAGAAGTTATTACCGCTGCTATTCTGGTCATCAAAGCACTCATAATTTTTCCTCTATTCTTTTGGACTATGTATATTATTTTATAATGTTTAAATCCTTTTGTCAACAAACTGAAGTATTGACACAAACAAAATCTTTTTTTATAATTTGCTTATAACAATTCAAGGAGGCTGCCATGTCTGATTTATACAGTTCAATCTGCATCACATCTGTAAATGCATCAATTCTCTCAAACGCAGGGGTTGAAATACCCGAAAATATCGACAATAATAATCCGCTTATATCCGCACTCAAAGAAAAGAAAATCGGAAACAAACGCATTGACAGAACGGTTATTTATAATCCCGATGCGGTTGCACTCTGGATTTATCAGAAATACACCGAAAAATTCACGGATGCCGCACTTTGCTCCGACCTTGCTCTGCCCATGCTCTCGGTTATGCCCAGCGTTACACCCGTTTGCTTTGCATCAATGTATACGGGAGTTATGCCCGAAATCCACGGCATAAGAAAATATGAAAAACCAGTTCTCACAACAAGAACGGTTTTTGATGAATTCATCAAAGCAGGCAAAAAAGCAGCTATAGTTTCAACAGCCCGAGACAGCATTTCCATGATTTTTCTCGATCGTGAGATGGAATATTTTATTTACGACACTCCCGAAGAGGTCAACGCAAAGGCTCTTGAATTGATTGATGAGGACAGATTTGACCTCATCGTTATATACAACGGAAACTATGACGGTACAATGCATAAATTCGGTCCTGAATCCCCCGAAGCTCTTTCCATGCTCGATAAAAACATTTCATTCTATTCCGTACTTGTTGAAAAAATCAACTCTCAGTGGAAAAATCACGATGTTTTCTACGGCTTCTGTCCCGACCACGGCTGCCACGAAATCGACGGCGACTGCGGCTCACACGGCCTTGATATGCAGGAGGACATGAATGTTATCCATTTTTACGGCATCAAGCCTGCAGAAAAGTAAGCCATGATATTTTATTTTTCAGCTACGGGCAACAGCAGATGCGTTGCAGAGAGAATTGCGGAAAAAACGGGCACTAAAACCGTTTCGGTTACCGATTGCCTCAAAAACAGCAAATTTGATTTTGAATCAAATGAAATTGTGGGCTTCGTTACTCCCACATACAACTGGGGTCTGCCCGTTACGGTTACCGATTTCATAAGCAAGCTCAATCTAAGAACAAACAATCCTTATGTTTTTACCGTTGCAACCTGCGGCACGCTTACGGGCGGCGCAAGCCGGATGCTTCGTGATTTGCTCAAAGAAAAGGGAATAACCGTTACGGCGCAGTTTTATGTCCGTATGCCCGACACATGGACACCTGTTTTTGATTTATCCGATAAAGAAAAAATTGAAAAAATCAACAATAAAGCAGGCTTAAAGATTTGGAAAATCGCAAATCAGATTCGTCTCAGAGTCAGAGGTAACAGAGATTACGGCAGAATGCCGTTTGCGGATTTCTTCTATAAAGACTATGAAGCAATGCGCAATACCGACAGCCTTTCGGTAAACGAAAAATGCATCGGATGCGGACTTTGTGCAAATCTCTGCCCCGTTAAAGCAATAGAGATTCAGAACGGAAAACCCGTTTGGGTAAAAGATAAGTGTGCTATGTGTTTAGGCTGCCTGCATCATTGCCCCGAATTCGCAATTCAGAGAGGGTCAAAAACCGAACTGCACGGACAGTATGTTCATAAATAAAAGCCAAAAGAATGTCTCAATAAGATGAAAAAGCTGTTTTCTCCGAACGACAGGCATATGCGATATGTCGAGTTCAAAAAAACGGCTAAAAAGAAACATATATAATATTCTCGATTTTTACAACAAAATAAAAATTGGCTTGGACAGGTCTATAACCCGTTCAAGCCATTTCTGTTTGTGATGTTTCTTTTGTTTTTCGCTTGGTGAGACATTTCTTTATTTATTCAATTCCTGCAAGCTTCAGATTTTCCAGATGTTCCTCATAGGTTGATGCGTAATAGTAGTTTGCGTTTTCATCGTGGCAGAAATAAAGATAATCAACATCTGCGGGGTTGAGCGCCGCATTTATTGTTCTCATGCCAGGATTCGATATCGGACCTGCAGGCAATGCAGAGCATTTGTAGGTATTGTAGTAGCTGTTATAGCGATTGATATCGCCCGTAAGATAAGGCTTTACATGGCGCTCGATATAATAAATGCTTGAATCCATCTGAAGCTTCATGCCCTCTTCAAGTCTGTTATATATAACCGCAGCAATCTTTGCAACCTCGTTTGAATTCGCACCCTCTTTTTCAATTATTGATGCAACCGTCAGCACTTCATCCATTGTGTATCCGAGTGCGGATGCCTGCGCCTGCATGCTGTCGGTTATCTTTGCCTTGCCGTTGCGAAGAAATTTGCCTATGGCATCCTGCGGCTTCTGATTAAGATAGAATTCATATGTATCGGGGAACAGATAACCCTCAAGCTTGAAACAGCGGTTTGCATTTGAAGGAATCGCTGCAACAAGAGGATAATAGCTATAGTCATAGGTCTGTGCGGTATTCATAAGGTCATCAAAGGAAGCAACTCCCTTTTCATCGAGAATTTTGAAAATCTCGGTCATCGCCTGACCCTCTTTGAAGGTTATTTTTACCGTATGGCTGGACTGCGTTGAAGCTTCGGTGGTTGTTGCGGTTATTGTTTCTTTCTTTGTTGTTGAGGTTACTTTTTCGGATAAGCTTTCTTCGGCAGAGGTTTCTCTGTTTTCTGTTGTTCCGATTATTTCACGGGTAACAAGTTCTGTTATCTCATTTATTTTGTCTGTGATGCTCTCCGATTCAATCTCATATGTATTCGTCTCGCCGTTGAAGGCATCTATTGCCTGCGAAATATCTATATGAGATGCTGCGGTTGAAGCAGGTGCTGTTGTTGTTTCATCCTCTGCGTCATTACCGCATGACGCAAAGCAAAGCAGCAGCAAAAACATCATTATTGATATCAATATTTTTTTCATGGCATTCTCCCTTGTTTTTATTCCAAAGAGATTATATCACAGATAATATGTATTGCAATAAACAATTTGTAAATAAAATCCGCCGCTATCGCTCGGATAACGGCGGAAATAATCAGATTTTCATAATTCCGAGTGCATCAAGCACGGATGAAACAAGAATAAGAACAATGCAAACAGGCGCAATATATTTTATAACAACGGTAAAAAGTGTTTTTGCCTTGAAAGGTGCACTGACCTCGATTTCTTCGATAAGAGCCTTGGGTTTGAGCACATAGCCGACAAAAACGCAGGTAAGAAGTGCAACAACAGGCATAAGAATACTGTTGCTTGCAAAATCAAACATATCAAGAATGCTCATGCCGTTGAGTGAAATATTGCTGAGTACGCCGAATCCAAGCGATGAAGGAAGTCCGAGAAGAATGCTGAAAATCAGAACTCCGAGGCAGGTTCTTTTTCTTTCCCAGCCGAATTTATCCCTTACGATTGAAACAACGGTTTCCATAAGTGAGATTGACGATGTGAGTGCCGCAAAAAGAACAAGAAGGAAGAAGAGTGCACCGATAAACGAACCACCCTTCATGCTTTCAAAAACCTTGGGAAGAGTGATAAACATGAGTCCGGGACCCTTGCCGAGCGCGGTTTCATCGCCGCCCGAGAATGCAAAAACAGAAGGAATAATCATAAGACCTGCAAGGAATGCAATGCCCGTATCAAAAATTTCAATCTGTCTTACGGACTTTTCAAGGTTAACATCCTTCTTCATGTATGAGCCGTAGGTAATCATAATACCCATTGCAAGTGACATGGAATAGAAAAGCTGTCCCATTGCCGAAAGAACGGTTGTTGCCGAGAATTTGCTGAAATCGGGGGTGATGTAGTATTTAACGCCTTCCCATGCACCGGGCATAAACATTGCATAAACAGCAATAATCAATGTAAGCACAACAAGAACAGGCATCATAACCTTGCTAACTTTTTCAATGCCCTTTTCAACACCGAGAAGAACAATAAGAGCCGTAAGTCCGATGAAAAGAAGAAACCAACCGATAGGTTCAACGGGTTTTGAAATAAAGCCTTCAAAATATCCGTCAGCCGCAGCATCATGAATTCCGCCTGTTACAAAAACAGCAAGATACTTCGATACCCAACCGCCGATAACAGAATAATAGGGAAGAATCATTGCGGGAACTATTGATGCAAGAACACCGACGAATTTATATTTTTTGTTGAGAGTTCCGAATGCGTTGATTGCACTCTGACCTGTTTTTCTTCCGATTGCGATTTCCGCACACATAAGTGCGAAGCCGAATGTTACGGCAAG
>JAZSCL010000196.1:0-5684 GCA_045602905.1 Acutalibacteraceae bacterium | reverse complement strand
AGAGCAACGTGCATTACTGCACTTTCCTCGTAGTTTGCAAGGATTTTTGCCTGTTCAACAGACACAAGAACCGTAATTGTTGTAGGAAGCTCAAAGCTGCCGTCCTCATTCTCAACAACATCGTTTTCATCAATACCGCCTGATGTGGTTGTTGTGATTACTTTGACATATTTAAGAGATGCCGGGACTTCTGTGTGGTTATCTTTATCGGTAACATAAATGCTTACAATATCACTGTTTTCAAGCTTACCTGAAAGACCACCTGCAAATGAGTTTATTGTGATACTCATTGCAACCTTATCACCTTTAAGCGAAGCCATAACATCATTAGCTGTGTTTGCATTATCAGTTACCTTACTTTCGGTTGCAAAATCGCCTTTGAAAATATCTGCTGTTGCGAATTTTCCGACAACTGATTTCTTGTCCTTAATTACCTTTTCGGGGAGTGCGGAATTTGAGATTTTCACAATCTCAACATCTGTGTCTTTAATCTCTGTTCCGTGAGATACATCAGCCATAAAACGAACTACCTCAGTTTTCTTATCAGAGATATTGTTTACAAGGGGTGACACAACAAAGGTTACTGCCACCGCAAGAATAATACAGACGATACCTATCGCTGTTCTGTTTTTCATTGTGATTTTCCTCCTTATATGAAGTACATAGCCATAAAGCCTATTGACAAGTACGGCACAAGCGGAAAAGCTTTGCCTTTTGTTTTATTTTTATAGCTGAAATATATATTGCAAATTATCGCAAGGAAAAGACCGATAACAAGACCTGCTATGCTCTTTGATAAACCAAGCAAAAAAGCACAGGCAGCAGATAACTTAACATCTGCTCCGCCAAGTCTGTTTCCGCTTACCATAGCACAGATTAACAACACTCCGCCGATAGCCAAGCCACTGAAAAGCATCATCGGAATATCTGAAAGTGTTACACCTATGAAGCCTGTAATGAATATCAAAACTGAAATGAAATCTTTAACCTCGTGTGTCTGAATATCTGATACCGAAGCATAGAGTAAAATTTGCAAAAGAATGATGCCTTTGAGAAGTTCCATTGACCAACCAAAGACAATTAGCAGACTTGACACAAGAATAATACTGATGCAATGATATATTGGGATTTTTTTGCTTTCTTTGTTGTAACCGGGTGTTTTACTGATTACAACTTTTGAAATCTTGTGAACTGCCAAGTAGAAAAGAAAAATACAAGCGAGCTTCACAATGGTGGTTATAACTTCTTCGGGATTTAGTTCCATTAACCTTTCAGGTGAAATCGGTCCTATCGGTCCTATTGGTTGTATAAATTTAGTCATAGTTATCAGTCCTCACAAATATGGGCGAAGCAGTTTTTCTGCTCCGCCCGTTTAAATTATTTAGCCTGCGTAGTTAAAAAGACCTTCGACCTTTTCGGTTACGGTAGGCATGATTGTGTCGTTGAAGAGTGCATAGAGAAGTGTGAGAAGAAGAGCACCGATTACAACGGCGATGAGAATCTTAACGCCTGTGTCAACATAGGCTTCTGCAACAGTACCGTCAAGAACTGCGTGAACCTTTGCTGCCATTTCTGTTTCCTTTGCCGAAACAAAACCCTTTACCTTGTTTGCAACACATGTTGCCATTGATTTGATTTTCTTAAACATAATTTTTTACCTCGTTCTTTCTTTTTTTGTTTTTGTTTTCGCTTAACCTGCGTAGTTGAAAAGTCCCTGAATCTTGCTTGTGACTGTGGGCATAATGGTTGTGTTGAAGAGAGCGTAAAGACCGCCGAGAAGAAGAGCACCGATTACAACGGCGATGAGAATCTTAACGCCTGTATCCACATACGCTTCAGCAACAGTACCGTCAAGAACTGCGTGAGCCTTTGCTGTCATTTCTGTTTCCTTTGCTGAAACGAAACCCTTTACCTTGTTTGCAACACCTGTTGCGATTGATTTAATCTTGTTAAACATAATTTTTTACCTCTTTCTTTCTTAAAAATTTAGAGCACCCGTATTTTTTCGGATGCCCTTTTGTGATAGATTTTTTTGATTTGTTGAGCTTTAACCTGCGTAGTTAAAAAGCTCTGTGATTTTCTGTGTGACTGTAGGCATAATGGTTGAATTGAAAAGTGCATAAAGACCGCCGAGAAGAAGAGCACCGATTACAACGGCGATGAGAATCTTAACACCTGTGTCCACATACGCTTCAGCAACAGTACCGTCAAGAACTGCGTGAGCCTTCTGAGAAACCTTTTCTGCACAGAAGTCCTTTACTGCCTGAACCTTTGTCTGAATGAATGACTTTGCTTTGTTAAACATAATTTTCACCTCGTTCTTTCTTAAAATTTAGTTGTTTTTGTTGATTTCCTGCTCATAAGCAGCGAAAAGTGCTTCTTCAAGTTCTTTACGAGCCGAAGAAGAAATTGGATGGCATACGGGTCTTGTTACTTCTTCACCCTTTGCTGTCTTCCAACTTGTCATAGGCATAGACATATATCTGCCTTTTTCATTTTCGACAACGCCAACACCGTGAATTACGACTGCATCATCGATAACAATGTTTGCATAAGCCTTTGTAGGCTTATCGCCTTTGAGGATTTTCTTGATTTCTACTTTAATATTCATTTTGCATTTTCCTTTCTTGATTTAACTAACAGAGTTAATATTTCTTATTCTCGGTTAGTACAGTTAGTATTTAATAAGGGGGAGAGTGTGAGAGGGGGAAAAGAAAAAAAGCTATCGAGCTTCTCTTTCCCGTCGTTTTTGCAACATTCGGTTATAGTAGTCGATAGCTTTTAATACATATTCGCACTGCTTTTCTTTTGGAATTGATTTTGGAATCGCATTTGATATGCGATTGTCCCTGAATGGAGATTTCTCCTTTTGGTTTGGTTTTTCTTCGTCCATAATTGTGTCGATAACATCTTTTGACAGTTTGCCTTGGTCTGCGAATTTTCGCATTCGCAAAGTTTGTGCATGAGAGGGGGTACAATCATTAAACTCAATAGCTTCAAATATCCACCTTTGAGCATCGGTTGAAAGATATGAAATCTCAACAGCAGGTCGCATCGCAATTATCTTTTCATCTACAAGATTTAATAGTGCAGGTATAAGGTTGGTTAATCGTATATACCTTCGCACCTGTTCACGACTTTCGCCAACTTCATTTCCAAGAGCCGTTACAGACAAAGCATCTTTTCCTGACAACTTCTCCACCGTTGGTGTAGAAGTTAAATCTGTTCTTTGTCCTTGCCTTTTCATTGCTTCAAGTCGCATTTTATATGCAAATGCTTTTTCTGAGGGTAAGATTTCATCTCTTTGTAGATTACTGTCCACCATTGAAAGAATTGCTTCATCTCTTGTCAGTTCCTGAACTCTTGCAGGTATCTTTTCGATATTCGCAAGTTCAAATGCTCTCTTTCTTCTGTGTCCGGACACCATTTCGTATGTTCCGTCATCAAGCGGTCTTACAAGTACGGGTTGAATTAAACCTCTTGTCTTTATACTTTCAACAAGTTCAAGCATATTTTCATCATCTTTAACCTTATATGGGTGGTCAGGGAAATCGTGAATTAAAGGGATAGGAATTTCAATAAGTCTTTCTCTTTTTAAATCTTCACGACTTTCATCTGTCTGAAACAAATCATCGAACGAGCTCAGATGAACTTTTGACACGCTGTTTTGTTTTGCCATCATTCATTACCTCCTTCGTAAAAATTGCATAGGCTTCAGCCACTTTACCGTTTTTATCGTGAAGATAAATGCTTTTTCCTTCTGCTGCTGTTTCAACAGCTCTTATTGAACGGGGAATAACAGTATTAAAAACAGTTGGGTATTTACCGTACTGTTGTCTTATAAGGCTTTCTAAACCTCTGCCGAACCTTGTACGATTATCGACCATTGTAATAAGGATGCCGTCGATTTTAAGGTTGGGGTTAATACGCCTTTTCACTCTGTTAATTGTGCCCAAAAGCTGTTCAAGTCCTTTTGCTGATAAAAACTCCGGTGTTGTAGGAATAATGACGCTATCTGCCGAACAAAGAGCATTAAAGGTCATCATACCGAGAGAGGGCATACAATCTATAAGGATATAGTCGTATTTGTCCCTTATAGTATCAACATATGATTTCAATACTCTTTCTCGACTCATTTCATTAACTAATCGGACTTCAATACCTGATAATTCGATATTTGAAGGCATCAAGTCAATTCCTTCTTCTGTCCTTAAAAGAGCAAATCCCGATTTATACTCTTTATCATCAACAATTCTTTCCATAACATTTGCGAGTGTTGAATCGAGTTCATCGGGATTTTTAACACCTAATGAGAGCGTAAGACTTCCTTGTGGATCGGCATCAATCAACAAAACTTTTTTGCCTTGTCGTACAAGTCCTGCTCCCAAGTTTGCTGCAGTTGTAGTTTTACCTACACCACCTTTTTGATTTGCGATTGCAATTACTTTGCAATTATTCAAGTGCATACCTCCCTGTTTTTCGAATCATTAACACTACAAAATTATCGCCACCTCTATCCGTTCAGTTAAAAGAAACTTATCAAGCAAGACTATACACCTACAAGCTGGTTAAAAACATACCAAAGAGGAAGAATAACATTAAAAGCTAATCCCCTGCCGATATTATAAATGATTGCTGATGTAATCATTAACCATCGCCTCCTTTTCTCTAAACGTTTAACATTTTAAATTATTTTGTGCATTTAAAGTTTTAAAGAAAATCTGAACGGCAAAGTGGTTTTCTCTGCTCCACGGGACTTTAACCCCTCCGTAGTTAACTCGGAGCCATCCTCATTGCCTGCGACGGTTTTATCACGCTCGGACTGTGACTGGACGGGAGTACCATTATTAGTTCCGGGACTCTTCGCTATATTAAGAACCACTTAATATTCGCAGTGCAGTTTTATCGCTCACTTTATTCAAGATCATGGCGCACTCACTACTTTAGCTCTTACCGGAATTGATGTATTCAGTTGCTTTTATTCATTTGTCAAGATCCATGAGGATTATTTATCCCTCAATGGGTAGACATTGGGAAGAGCATTTTGGGGAGTAATTTTTAAAACTTTTTTCTAAAATCGTTAACTTTGTATGGATATACAAATAAATCGACATGTTTTCTGCGTTGAATTAGGCGTTTTTACAATAAAAAAAGCCCTGCTTGAATTAAATCAAACAGGGCAAAAAAAATAGAGGATATATCACCTGAGTGATATATCCTCTGAATGTTTAGTCAAAACCAAAGAGTGACATTTATATCTTTCCAGTTAAGAACACGATGTTTTGTCGAAAAACTATACAAATATTTTTTCGCATCATCTATGGTCAAAACAAAGGAATCAAGCCGATAATTTCGGTTTATGCCATTTCCTTGATAGCTGCCTGAGCTGCTGCAAGTCTTGCGATCGGCACGCGGAAGGGTGAGCAAGATACATAGTTGAGGCCAATCTTGTGGCAGAATTCAACTGATACGGGGTCACCGCCGTGTTCACCACAGATACCGTAGTGAAGGTCTTTACCGCTTGCTTTACCTTTTGCTACTGCCATTTCCATAAGAGCACCTACGCCGTTCTGGTCAAGCTTTGCAAAGGGATCGTTTTCGAAGATTTTGCTGTCATAGTAAGCTGTAAGGAACTTACCAGCGTCGTCACGGCTGAAGCCGTATGTCATCTGTGTAAGGTCGTT
>JAZSCL010000195.1:0-11219 GCA_045602905.1 Acutalibacteraceae bacterium | reverse complement strand
AAAAGACAGATGGGTACAGATTACAAAGTATCAATCGATGACAAAAAGTACACTCCTCAGGAAATCTCAGCAATGATTCTTCAGAAGCTCAAGACAGATGCAGAAGCTTATCTCGGCGATAAGGTAACGGAAGCTGTTATTACCGTTCCCGCATACTTTACCGACTCACAGCGTCAGGCAACAAAGGATGCAGGTAAGATTGCAGGTCTTGAAGTCAAGAGAATCATTAACGAACCCACAGCAGCAGCTCTTGCATACGGTATCGACAAGGAAACAGACCAGAAGGTTATGGTTTATGACCTTGGCGGCGGTACATTCGACGTTTCAATCATCGAAATGGGCGACGGCGTTCAGGAAGTTCTTGCAACAGCAGGTAACAACAAGCTCGGCGGTGACGACTTCGACCAGAGAGTTATCAACTGGCTTGCAGACCAGTTCAAGGCAGAGCAGGGCATCGACCTCAGAGGCGATAAAATGGCTATGCAGCGTCTTAAGGAAGCCGCAGAAAAGGCAAAGATTGAGCTTTCAGGCGTAACAACCTCAAACATCAGCCTTCCTTTCATCACAGCTGATGCAACAGGTCCCAAGCACCTTGAAACAACTCTCACAAGAGCAAAGTTCAACGAACTCACAGCAGACCTTGTTGAAGCAACAATGGGTCCCGTTCGTCAGGCAATGAGCGATTCAGGTCTCAAGACAAGCGAAATCAATAAGGTTCTCATGGTTGGCGGCTCATCAAGAATTCCCGCTGTTCAGGAAGCTATCAAGAGATTTATGGGAACAGAACCCTTCAAGGGCATCAACCCCGATGAGTGCGTTGCAGTTGGCGCAGCACTTCAGGCAGGTGTTCTCGGCGGCGAAGTTCAGGGTCTTCTTCTCCTTGACGTTACTCCGCTTTCACTCGGTATCGAAACAATGGGCGGTATCAACACTAAGATTATCGACAGAAACACAACAATCCCCGTAAAGAAGAGCCAGATTTTCTCGACCGCAGCCGATAATCAGCCTTCAGTTGAGGTTCATGTTCTTCAGGGCGAAAGAGAATTCGCAAAGGATAACAAAACTCTCGGCGTATTCCATCTTGACGGCATTATGCCCGCACGCAGAGGCGTACCCCAGATTGAAGTTACATTCGATATAGACGCAAACGGTATTGTTCATGTTTCTGCAAAGGACCTCGGCACACAGAAAGAGCAGTCAATCTCCATCACTTCCTCAACAAATATGTCAAAGGAAGATATCGAAAAGGCTGTTCAGGATGCAGAGCGTTTTGCTCAGGAAGATAAGCAGCGCCGTGAAGAAGTTGACACACGCAACGGAGCAGATCAGATGGTATACCAGTGTGAAAAGCTTCTCACCGAAGAGGGTGACAAGTTCTCAGACGATGAAAAGGCTGCTCTCAACGAAAAGATTGATGCTCTTAAGGAAGCTCTCAAGGGCGAGGATATAAATCTCATCAAGAGCCGTCAGGAAGAGCTTACACAGAAATTCTATGAAGTTTCAGAGAAGCTTTATAAGGCTGCTCAGGAAGCTGCACAGGCTCAGCAGGGCGGCACTGCAGGCCCCGATGCAGACGGCTACACAGAAGCAAACTACACAGACGCTGAATAATTGATGCTTAAAATTAAGGAGTAATTCCCTTGGCTGATAAACGAGATTATTATGAAGTCCTCGGCGTTTCAAAAGGCGCAAGCGAGGATGAAATAAAAAAAGCATACAGAAAAAAAGCCAAAGAGTATCACCCGGACCTTCATCCGGGTGATGCTGAGGCAGAGGCGAAATTCAAGGAAGCCAATGAAGCTTATGAAGTTTTGTCCGACAGCCAGAAAAAGGCGCGCTATGACCAGTTTGGCCACGCCGGTGTTGACCCAAACTACGGTGCAGGCGGCGGTGGCGGATTCGGCGGCGGATTCGGTGGATTTGGCGGCGGCGGAATGGATTTCGACCTCGGTGATCTTTTCGGTTCATTTTTCGGAGGAGGCTTCGGTGGAGGCGGACGCCAGTCCAATCCCAACGGTCCGCGCAGAGGCGAGGATGTTCAGACAAGAGTAACTGTTTCCTTTGAAGAAGCGGCAAAGGGCTGCAAAAGAACCGTTGATATCAACCGTGTTGACAGTTGTCCCGAATGCCACGGCTCGGGTGCAAAAGCAGGAACATCTCCCAAAACCTGTCCCGATTGTTCGGGCAGAGGTTATGTCAACGTTCAGCAGAGAACGGCTTTCGGCGTGATTTCAACCCAGAAGGCTTGTCCCAAATGTCAGGGCAAGGGTAAGGTTATCGATGACCCCTGCCGCAAATGTAACGGTGCAGGCAGAGTGTCAAATAAAACCTCTGTTGAAATCAACATACCCGCAGGCATAGATGACAGACAGGTGTTCAACGTAAGCGGTGCCGGCAATGCGGGAACAAACGGCGGTCCCAAGGGTGACCTCAAGGTTGCCGTTTTCGTAAGACCTCATTCACATTTCGAGCGTGACGGCTATAATGTATGGCTTGAGCAGAGAGTGAGCTATACTCAGGCGGCTTTGGGCGATAACATCAGAATCCCCACTCTTGACGGCGATGTCAAGTTTGATCTTCCTGCAGGAACGCAGTCGGGAACGGTATTCAAGCTCAGCGGCAAGGGTATTCAGATTCTTAACAGCAGAGGCAAAGGTGACCAGCTTGTAAGAATCATAGTAGATGTTCCCAAGAATCTGACTCAGAGACAGAAGGAGCTTATGGTTGAGCTTGAAAAAGAGCTTGGAGTCAAACGCGGTGCACCCGTCAGCAGTAAAGAAGGCTTCTTTGACAAATTCAAAAACAAAAAATAACGGTAGGGCGGGGGCTTGCTCCCGCCGATTTTTTTGAGGTAAACCATGAAGTATGAAGCAATAATATTTGACCTCGACGGCACTCTGACCGATACACTTGAAGATTTGAAAAACAGTGTTAATTTCGCAATGAGAGAATTCGGATTCCTCGAAAGAACAACCGATGAAGTCCGTTCTTTTGTGGGTAACGGTGTGAAAAGGCTTATTGATCTGAGTGTGCCCGAAAATACATCCGATGTAATTTCTGCAGAGTGTCTTTCTGTTTTCAAGAATCATTATAAGGATAATTCACTTGTTCTGACAAAACCTTATGACGGAATAATCCCGATGCTTGAAAGGTTGAAAAAAGAGGGGATAAAAACCGCCGTTGTCACAAACAAAATGCACGAAGCTGCGGTTGATATCGTCAATCTCTTTTTTGGAGAATTGATTGATGTTACCATAGGTCAGATTGACGGCGTTTCGCAGAAGCCTCAGCCCGACGGAATATATTCCGCCCTTGAAAAGCTCGATGTATCAAAAGAAAAATCGGTATATGTCGGCGATTCCGAGGTTGACTGCATAACCGCAAAAAATGCAGGTATACCCTGCATCGGAGTAACATGGGGATTCCGTTCAAAAGAAGTTCTTTCCGAAAACGGTGCGGATTATATCATAAATTTCCCCGAGGAAATATTTATTGTCGAATAATGTGTTGACAATATAAAATATCTATTATATAATAAAGTGTCAATAGAATATGTCCTTATTAAGAGAGACGGAGGGACTGGCCCTGAGAAGTCCGGCAACCTGTGTTATGCAAGGTGCTAACCAGCGGCGAAAGCCGGAAGATAAGGTGATTTAACCCGCCTTATAAATGGCGGGTCATTTTTTTAGGACATCGTTGATAGACTTAATAAAATGAGGTTATGAAAATGGCAAACTACTTTTTTACATCGGAATCCGTAACAGGCGGACATCCCGATAAAATCTGTGACCAGATTTCAGATGCAGTGCTTGATGCAATCATGGCTCAGGACCCCATGGGCAGAGTTGCCTGCGAAACCTGCTGCACAACAGGCATGGTTCTTGTTATGGGTGAAATCACAACAACCGCAGAGGTTGATATTCCCAAAATCGTAAGAGAAGTTGTTGACGATATCGGCTACAACAATGCTGAATACGGCTTTGACTGCAACACCTGTGCCGTTATGACAGCTCTTGACAAGCAGTCGGGAGATATCGCAATGGGTGTTGACAGACTCGGTGCCGGCGACCAGGGCATGATGTTCGGCTTTGCTTGTGACGAAACTCCCGAGCTTATGCCCCTTCCCATCTCACTTGCACATAAGCTCTGCGCAAAGCTCACAGAAGTACGCAAAGACGGCACACTCGGCTATCTCCGTCCCGACGGTAAGAGCCAGGTAACAATCGAATATGATGAAAACAATAATCCCGTCAGAGTTGATACAGTTGTTATTTCTTCACAGCACGCTGCCGATGTTACTCTTGAGCAGATAAGAGCAGACATCGTTGAGAAGGTTATCAAGCCCGTTATTCCCGCAGATATGCTTGATGAAAACACAAAGTATCACATCAATCCCACAGGCAGATTCGTAACCGGCGGACCTCAGGGTGACAGCGGTCTTACCGGCAGAAAGATTATTGTTGATACATACGGCGGATATGCACGTCACGGCGGCGGCGCATTCAGCGGCAAAGACCCCACAAAAGTTGACCGTTCAGCTGCATATGCGGCACGCTATGTGGCAAAGAATATAGTAGCTGCAGGCCTTGCTAAGAAGTGCGAGGTTGAGCTTGCTTATGCAATCGGCATTGAACAGCCCGTTTCTGTTTTTGTTGATACTTTCGGTACGGGAAAGCTTGCAGACACAGATATTTCTGCAATTGTTAACAAGCTCTTCGACCTCAGTCCCGCAGGTATCATCAAGACTCTTGACCTGAGAAGACCTATCTACAGACAGGTTGCAGCTCCCGGTCATATCGGCAGAACAGACATCGACCTTCCCTGGGAGAAAACAGACAGAGTTGAGGATATTAAAAAAGCGGCAAATATCTGATTACGGAGTGTCTTAAATGAAGCTTTCACTTGTTGTTCCTTGTTATAACGAGGAAAAAAACGTTTCATTATTCTATGAAGCTGTAAAAAAAGATTTTGCGGGCGTTGACTTTGACTATGAATTGGTTTTTGTCAATGACGGCAGCAAAGACGGTACCTTCAAGGAGCTTAAAAAGCTCTGTGACGGTGATTTACCCGTAAAAATCGTTAACTTCTCACGCAATTTCGGCAAGGAATCCGCCATGTATGCGGGACTTCATGAAACCGAGGGCGATTATGTAACAATAATCGATGCTGATCTTCAGCAGAGACCTTCAATCGCTCTTGATATGGTTAAAATGCTTGATAATGAGCCTGATTATGACTGCATAGCTGCATATCAGGATGAAAGAAAAGAAAGCAAGCTGCTTGTTTTCTTCAAGGACGGTTTTTATAAGCTGATTAACAAGTTTTCCGACACGGAATTTATTCAGGGTGCAAGCGATTTCAGAACCTTCCGCAGACCTATGGTTGAAGCGATTCTTGAAATGGATGAATATTTCCGATTCTCAAAGGGCCTTTTCTCGTGGGTAGGCTTCAACACGAAGTTCATTCCATATGAGGTTGAAGAAAGAGCAACGGGCACTTCAAAATGGTCATTCTGGAAGCTTTTTAAATATGCGATGGAAGGTATTTTTGCTTTCACAACCGCACCTCTGAGAATTGCAACCGTTATCGGACTTTTAACTTCTGCTCTTTCGGTTATTTATCTTTTTGCGGTGGTTGTTCAGAAGCTTGCTTTCGGAATCGATGTTGCCGGTTATGCAACAATAGTAACGCTGATTCTTCTGCTTGGCGGAATTCAGCTTTGCTGCATCGGAATCATCGGCGAATATATTGCAAGAACCTACATTCAGACCAAGGGCAGACCGATTTATATTGCAAAAGAAGTTATAAAGAATCATAAGTATAACAAATAAAATAACACCTGTCGGGATATCTTCGTTGATGAAGCTGCCCTGACAGGTGTTTTTGTTATTTTAATAATTGTTATCCACTGCTTTGCCTGCAGCCCTGAGAAGCGAATCTTCGTGAGAGGAAGGCAGGTCACAGTTATAATGCCAAATCATAACTCCGCCGAAGCCGTTATTGATTGCATATTCCGTTTTGGCTTCTATAACTTCTGGTGTATTGAACCAGAAATCTTTGTTGGTATCATCACAATGATACCAGCCGTTTTCGTCAATATCCTCATAGCATCCGTTATAGCCGTACCAATATGCCGACATATCCGTGGGTCGTGAATAGAACGGAAGACCAAGATTCACTTTTTCGTAGGGCATACCGTTGAATCCGAGCCTTTGCACAGCATTAACGGTGTCCTCGTAAGTAGCGTGTCTGCCTTCCGCATCAACCATATCGTAAAGCATGATTTCGAAGGTGTCAATAGCTTTGAGTGCGGCGAAGGTGAAATTTATATTCCAATAGTTACCCGCAACTCCGAGAGTATGGTCGCCGAGCTTTTTGTCGAGCGAAACAAGGAATTTGTTATAGTATTCCCACGCATTATCGGAAAGAGGGTATTCATAATCAAAATGAACGCCGTCAAAATCATATTTATCGAGAACAGCGATGATGTTGTCTTCAAGAACGCCGCTTGCAAATGCTTTGTTGTGTTCTTCACTCTGTGCTTCCATTTGTTCTTCCCATATATCCGAATCTGTTACGCCCCAAGGTCCGAGAAGATTGAGGGTGATGTTAACATCTCTGTTACCGATTGCTTTACGGATATTGGTGAGTGCAGTTTCAAGTATCGGTTCGTTGCATATAACCTCGCCCTTATTGTTGAAGGATGCACATTCAAAAAGAATAACATCCGTAACAATATCAAAATCTTCGGGATAAAGGCTGCTTTCGGACTGAACATATTCGCCTCTTATATATGTTGTAACCTTGAAATTGTCAACCTTTTCCGCAAAAGAAACCGGACTTATTCCGAAAAAGTTTGTAATAACGAGTGCGAGAGATATGAAAAATGAAGTAATCTGACTAAGGAAAAACGACATGAATACCAGTCCTTTCTGTTTTAATCAATTTCATTGTATCATAATTTCATATTTACAGCAAGAATAAAATGTTATATATTGAAATTACGGATTGATTTTGATAGAATTGAAATATATCATACGGAAAAGAGGTAAAAGTATGTCGGCTTCATTTACTGCCAAAGGACACGATTTCTTTCTTGACGGTAAGCCGTTCAGAATATATTCGGGTGCCGTTCATTATTTCAGAGTTCTGCCTGAATACTGGGAGGACAGACTTGTTAAACTGAAGGCTGCGGGATTCAATACGGTAGAAACATATGTATGCTGGAATCTTCACGAGCCGCAGAAGGGCGTTTATGATTTCAGCGGTATGCTTGACATTGTCAGATTCATCAGAACAGCACAGAAGCTCGGCTTGTATGCAATAGTAAGACCCGGTCCGTATATCTGTGCAGAGTGGGATTTCGGAGGATTTCCCGCGTGGCTTCTTAAGGATAAAAACACGGAGCTTCGCTGCAACAACGCCGTTTATCTCGGTCATGTAAGGGATTTCTTTGAAAAACTTTTTGATTTGCTGCGGCCTCTGCTTATCACAAACGGCGGAAATATCCTTGCAATGCAGATTGAAAACGAATACGGAAGCTACTCCAACGATAAAAAATATCTACGTGCATTGGTTGAAATGTATGACGAGCTCGGAATTGATGTTCTTAAATTCACTTCCGACGGAACATGGTGCAATATGCTTTCGGGCGGAACAATTGAAGGCGTTCTTCCCACTCTGAATTTCGGCTCAAGAGCATCAACGGCTTTTTCCGCTTTGAAATCTTTTGGTGAAACTCCGAAAATGTGCATGGAGTTCTGGTGCGGATGGTTTGACAATTGGGGCGAAAAGCATCATACACGGAAAGCAGATAAGATGATTCCCGAAATAGAGGAATTCATAAAGCAGGATGCATCGTTCAATATGTATATGTTCCACGGCGGAACAAATTTCGGATTTACTGCCGGTGCAAATCACATCAAAAAATTTGAGCCTACCGTAACAAGCTATGATTACTGTGCACCCTTGACCGAGTGGGGAGATTACACCGAGGCATATCATAAAATCAGAAAACTGCTTTGCGAAAAGCAGGGTATTCCAATGGAAAAGCTTCCTCCTTCGCCGAAAATGCAGAATATCGGAAAAGTGAAGCTTACTCAGAAAGCGGATTTGTTTAAAAATCTTGATGCGATATCGGAGAAGCATTATTCTCCTCTTCCCCGCAGCATGGAGGCATACTGTCAGAATTTCGGCCTGATTTATTATGAAACGAAGCTCAAAGGAAAGTATGACCCCGGATTTCTTTCGCTGAGCGATGTTCACGACTATGCTCATGTTTATTTCGAAAACAAGAAAATCGCCGTTATCAACAGATGCAAGGAATCCTCGTTGTTTAATAAGCTGAAGCTGAAAAAACAGCTTTTCGTAAAGGGCACATCTTCCGAAAGCAGGATAGGCGTTCTGGTTGAAGGTATGGGCAGAGTAAACTACGGCGACAAGCTTTATGACAGAAAAGGTATATCGAAGCTTTCGTTTGCAAATCAGGTTCTTACGGACTTTGAGGTTTACACAATGCCTCTGGATAATCTCGGAAAGCTGGAATTCCGAAGCATCGGAGAGGATTCTGCCTCAGACGGTCCCGTGTTTCTTAAAGGTACATTTAAAGCGGAAAGCGGAGAATGTTTTGTTAACATGAACGGCTTCACAAAAGGTTATGTTTTTGTCAACGGCTTCAATCTCGGAAGATACTGGAATATCGGACCGCAGAAGGCATTGTATCTGCCGGGAGCGTTGCTCAGAGAAGAAAATGAAATAATTGTTCTTGAACTTGAAAAATATTCAAAGGCTGAAATAACCGTTCAGTCAACCCCGATTCTGGGATAAAAAAATACCGAAGGAGATGCTTGAGATAAGCTATTTCCTTCGGTGTATTTTTATATTTACGGCTGAATATCATTTACAACTCCCATAAAGAGGGGAGTGTTGTCGTATGCACAGATTGCATAAATGAATGGTCTGTCAAACTTCAGTTCGATTATTTGGGTTGGCGGTTTCATTTCGCTTTCCGCCTTCATTTCAACATATGTTGCCGCACCTGCCTTTGTGCCTTTTTCGCCGAGGCTGATAAAGGTGTTATGGTAAACCTCGCTGATATAAATGTTGCCTGCAGGGGAGCTTGCCATGCCGCTGAAATCTGCGCCTGACGGACTGAATGCAAGAGGCATACCCATTTTCTTCAGCGTGTCCGAAAGCTTGAATTGGTTTTCAATCTCGAATTTCGGAAGCCATACTTTAAGAATCGGGTATGGTTCGCCGAATTCAACAAAACGGAATCCGAGACCGTCGCAAAGCTGATGTGCCGTAAAACTGTCAAGCGCCTGCTCAACGGAAACACCCTCATCAGGCAGAATGCCGACGAATCTGCATCCGTTTTTATAGCTTTTGCAGAATCCCTGAACCTTGCCGATTCTGAAATATGTGCTCATATCTTCTGAAGACTGAAGCATATCAACTTTCTTTACCGAGCCATCCTCTGCGGTGAAATCCATGTTGGGCATAACCTGAAACTGCTGATAGGGTTTTTCCCATTCCGCATCAAAAAGAACGGTGTTTATGAGATATGCAACGGCATCTGCGGGAATATCCTTAAGCATATCTTTTATTGTACCGTCGGTTGAGATTTCTATCCACTTATTGATTTTTTCAAGAGTTCCTCTGTTAAAATCCTCGCTGAATAGCTCTGCACCGTAATTGTTTTTCACTGTGTCTTTAAAATTCTTGCTGATGCTGAGATTTGCATTATTGTTGAACCATACTGAATTTGCAAGGCTGACACCGTCATGTCTTTTCACTTCTTCGTTGAATAGCTTTATTGTGTCATTAAGCATACCGATTTTTCCGCCGAGAACACTCTCCATCTGTGTCAGAGTATTGCCTTTTGCTCCGTTTGCGGTCATTGAAAGAGCCGACAAAACGGAATACGGTGAAACAAGAGCGTTTCTGTTTTCTCTCATTGCAAATGTGAGAAGCTTCAGACCGAAATTGATGGCTGTTCCCGCAATGAAGGTTGGCTGAGAGCACAGATGGTCGTCGGGATTGAATTCATTCCATAATTCTTCTATAGAATCAGAACCTGTAGAATCCTCTTTGATTTCCGTCAGTCCGAGTATTGAATTCAGATACAGACGGTCTGCTTCATAAAGAATCAGATGCGTATTGCTTTCGGTGTTGATTGAACCGCAGTCTGAGTGATAATAATATGTTTTTCCGTCAATTTCAAAAGAATAGTCGGAAAGGCAATCCGAGCCGGCATCTGCCCACTCTCTGTTTTTCAGTATTTCCGAAATATATTCGGTGTCCTCGGGTGAAAGGGTAACGTCTTTTCTGTTTGCTTTTTCGGGGATATCCGTTACGTGAAGAGCTTTAATCAAAAGCCCCGTCAGCTTTTCTGTTATTGTTGTTTGTGCGGTTGTTTCGCCGGACTTTGTTGTGATGTCATCTGCGGTTTCAACACTGTCAGAACATCCGAAAAAAGCAAAAATCAAAGTGAAAATAAGAACCAGTGCAAGTGTTTTTTTCATTATTGTCCCTCCCGTCAGTTGGGAATATACTCGGGTGCTGCTGTTGTTATAGGCGGTAATGCCGTTGTTGCGTTGGGATTGTAACCCTGCGAAACCATTGTGCCTGTTGTTTTTTTCAGCTCTCTGAAATTTACGAATTCAAAGGTTTTTGAATCAACCGATACAAGATACGCACCGTCTGCAGTGTCAAGATGAACGGTGAAATACTCAGTGCCGTCTGCATTTCTTGTTACGCTGACATCTATGTGAGCATCCATGTCAACCTTTGCTTTCTGTTCATCGGTAAGATATCCGAAAGCGGCATCAATTGCCTTTTCTTCCGCATGGTCATTAAATATAGGCTTAACGGTTGTTGAGGGTTTGTTGGGTCTGCTTCCGTCTTCCCAATAAATCTCTGTTTCAAGTGCGATTTCGGTCTGAGTTGCAACGGCGATTGCTGTTTCTGCCGAATCTTCGGCAACTGTGCCGTCATAGCCAAAGCCGCCTGCAGAGCTGAAATGCTTTTGCGTTGCCTTAACGGTTGTTGCGGGTCTTGTGTAATCATCAATCATTGTTATGTAGGTATAATATTCGGTATCTTCATTTTGTTCTTTTTCCGCCGAGAGCTCACCTTCAGCCATTGCTTCTCCCGATTCATCAAAAAGTCCCGTTTCACCCCCCAAAGTCGGAGGCCAAGCGGGCTTAGGAAGACAATTG
>JAZSCL010000194.1:0-23628 GCA_045602905.1 Acutalibacteraceae bacterium | reverse complement strand
GGATAATCCGCCATTCCGTCATAAAGTATTACTGCGTATTTCATATAATCAGCCTTTCTGAAAGGATTATTTTATCTCTTTATCCATGAATACTCTTGAACCCGTTGCGCCTCTCTGACCCTGATACTTTCCTCTGTAGGGATTGAGTGCTTTTTCATCCATTTTTGCAAAGACAAGCTGACCTACTCTTCGACCTGCCTTAAGCTCGATTGCACAGCGGTTTGCATTGAATAATTCAAGCGTTATTTCGCCCTTGAAACCGGGGTCAACCCAGCCTGCATTCTGAATGAACAAACCCATTCTGCCGAGTGAGCTTCTGCCCTCAACAAATGCCGTTAAATCATCGGGAAGCTCAAAATATTCCATGGTTGTTGCCAGAACAAACTGACCGGGCAACAAAACATAAGTATCTGTTTCAATGGTTTCGTATTCAATTTTATCGGCAAGGTTGATTATTCCCGTTGAGGAGTCCTTGACGATACTGAAGGTGTTGCCGAGTCTTATATCGATGCTTGCAGGCTGAATCTGCGCAGATTCAAGAGGCTCTGCAACAAGACTGCCTTCGTCAAGCATTTTTATTAATGTTTTATCTGAAAGAATCATATTATTCTCCTTAATAACCGTTGATTTCTTTTCTCTGCATTGCGCCGAGAATTTTTTCGCGGACATTGCCGTATTTCTTTTCAAGGGAATTGAGGAACTCCTTGACCTCCTGCCTTTCGGTTGTGCCGTCGGCGGGGCATTTGCTCTTAACCGTGGGCAATTCACCTCTGCGCACAACTCTTGCGCAGTCGCTTTCACGGGCAAAAATCATCGGTCTTATCATATAAATATCCTTGCGTGAAAGATACGTTACGGGCATAAAGCAGTCCAGAGTACCTCCGTTAAAAAGATTCATTATGAACGTTTCCGCAACATCGTCAAGGTGATGACCGAGTGCAATCTTATTGCAGCCCATCTCCTTTGATGCATCGTGGAGCGCTCCCCTTCTCATTCGTGCACACAGACTGCAGGGATTGCTTTCTTTTCTTATATCAAAAATAACCTCCGCAAGCTGAGTGCGTTTTATATAATACTCAACATCAAGCCTTTTGCAAAGCTTCTCGATTTCGGAATAATCTCCGTCAACACCGCCGAAGCGTGGGTCGAGGGTAATTGCAACAAGCTCGAATTTTACGGGATAAAATCTGCGTAAATCCGCCATTGCCGCAAGCAATGCAACGGAATCCTTGCCGCCCGATACTCCGACGGCTATTTTGTCACCGTCTTTTATCATATCATACTGCTGACAAGCAGAACGCATATAGCTCAAAAGTTTCTGCATATTATCACTCTATATTAACGGGTTCAACACTTATTGCCTTACCCGTTTTGTTGTCAATTTCAAAAATACAGCCATTCAGAATGCATTCGCCGTCGGCTGTGTCAAATCTTGCAGGCATTCCCGTTTTCAGCCAATCAATTGAAATTTCGGGTTTAACGCCCAGAACGGAATTCTTCGGACCGGTCATGCCGATATCGGTCATATATGCCGTACCGTTTGGGAGAATCTGTGCATCTCCCGTTATAACATGAGTATGAGTTCCGAAAACGGCAGACACCTTGCCGTCAAGATAAAAACCCATTGCCCTTTTTTCTGCGGTTGCTTCTGCGTGGAAATCAACCAATTTAATTTTACAGTCGGATATCTTCGGCAGAATTTCGTCAATCACGGCAAACGGATTATCGCATCTGTCCATATAAACCATGCCTGAAAGGTTGATGACCGCAATCTTCGTGAATCCCATGTCAACAACGGAATATCCCTTACCGGGATTTCCCTTGCTGAAATTAGCAGGTCTGATGATGTCGTCACGCTCATCAAGCATTTCATAAACTTCTCTGCGGCGGTAAACATGGTTGCCCGTTGTTATAAAATCAACTCCGCTGTCGAAAAGATACTGTGCCGAAAAGGGAGTTATACCGTTGCCAACGGCGGAATTTTCACCGTTTGCAATGCAGAAATCTATTCCCTTTACTCTTTTGAATGATGGCAGAACATTGCGCAGGAACTCGCATCCCTTTGCCGAAACAACATCGCCGATAACGAGAATATTCATTCTTTTCTCCCTTCAAATCAATTAACGGGACTGCAAAGTGCAGCCCCGTTTGAGTAGCCACTGATTAAACCGAAAAACATGATTTAATGAGGGGATACAATTTTTATTTTGCGTAGTCGATGGTTCTGCTCTCTCTGATAAGGTTAACTTTAATCTGACCGGGATATTCCATGCTTTCCTCAATCTTTTTGGCAACATCTCTTGCAAGAAGCACCATCTTATCATCGTTGACAACTTCGGGCTTAACCATGATTCTGACTTCACGGCCTGCCTGAATTGCAAATGAACGCTCAACACCTTCAAAGGAGTTTGCGATTTCTTCAAGCTTTTCAAGACGCTTGATATAGTTCTGAACATCCTCACGTCTTGCGCCGGGTCTTGCGGCTGAGATTGCGTCTGCAGCCTGAACAAGAATAGCCGTGATTGTTTTCGCCTCAACCTCACCGTGGTGGGCCTTGATTGCGTGAAGAATATTTTCGTTTTCTTTGAATTTCTTTGCAAATTCAACGCCGAGATCAACGTGTGAACCTTCCATTTCGTGGTCAAGCGCCTTACCGATATCATGAAGCAAGCCTGCACGCTTTGCGGTTCTTACATCGGTGCCAAGTTCCGATGCCATAAGACCTGCGATATAGGATACTTCAAGTGAGTGGTTAAGAACATTCTGACCGTAGCTTGTGCGATATCTGAGTTTACCGATAAGCTTAACGATTTCGGGATGAACATTATTTACGCCTGCATCGATAAGAGCGTGTTCACCTGTCTGCTTGATGGTTGTTTCAACCTCACGCTTTGCCTTTTCATACATCTCTTCAATTCTTGCAGGATGAATTCTGCCGTCTGCTATGAGCTTTTCAAGAGTAAGTCTTGCGATTTCTCTGCGAACGGGGTCGAAGCTTGAAACAGTTATAGCTTCGGGAGTATCGTCGATAATAAGGTCAACACCCGTAATCATTTCGAGTGTTCTAACGTTTCTGCCCTCACGGCCGATAATTCTGCCCTTCATTTCATCATTGGGCAATGCAACAACTGAAACTGTTGCCTCTGCAACATGGTCGGCAGCGCAGCGCTGAATGGCGGTTGTGATAATCTCTCTTGCCATCTGGTCTGCTTCGTCTTTCGTTTTCTGCTCGATTTCCTGAATTTTAACAGCCTTTTCGTGGTTGAGGTCTTCATCAAGAACGCTGAGAATATAATCCTTAGCCTGTTCCTTTGTGAATCCTGAAATTCTTTCGAGCATTTCAAACTGACTCTTTTTGATGCTTTCGATTTCTTCAAGGCGCTCTTCCGCAGCCTTGATTTTTCCGTTGAGAACTTCGTCTTTCTTTTCAAGGTTTTCGCTCTTCTTGTCAAGAGTTTCTTCCTTCTGATTGATTCTGCGTTCCATACGCTGAACTTCATTGCGTCTTTCACGGAGCTCTTTTTCGGTTTCGGTTCTCTGCTTGTGGATTTCATCCTTAGCTTCAAGGATGGCTTCTTTTTTCTTTGCTTCGGCAGTTGTCATTGCGTCGCTGATGATTTTGTTTGCTTCCTGCTCAGCGGAGCCGATTGCAGCCTCTGCAACCTTCTTCCTATGTAAACCGCCCAAAACGAAGCCGATAACAGCACCGACAACAAGAGTTATGGCGGCAATAAGAATTGCAATCCAAAGTTCCAAGTCTTTGTTTTCCTCCTTTTGCTTGAAATTTTTGTGACTTTTAAATCAAAGTCAATATAATAGAAATTTACCGAAAAATCTACTAATGGTGTTTTCGGATGCAAATGCACCCTTCTTGGCACAAAATAACACCATTGTATTAATATTATACTCTTAAAGGGATATTGTCAAGTTTTTTGTGGATTTTACTCTTCTTTATTTTTTTGCAACATATGAAAACGCAAAAAGCAGTCTCACCGCTCAAGTGAGACTGCCGGGATATTACGCCTGTATTCTTCCTACAAGATTTTTGAAATCTTCTCTCTGCCTGAATTCCTCTGAAAGAGGATATCTTTCCGTGAAAAGGAATTTCATTCTGCTCATCATGCTGTTTACTCCGAGAGGTGTTTTTGTTTTATCAAATTCTGCTCCTTCAAGCAAGAATGAAGTGTGTACGGAAATCTGCGGGAGCTTATCAAACCTCTCGGCAAGCTCAATGCATTTTTCAAAGCATTTCATCGCTTCTTCATCGTTGCCATTCATATGCTTTTTTATTCCGAGATAACCGTAATCCCAGATGATA
Organism: Acutalibacteraceae bacterium; assembly: GCA_045602905.1. GTDB lineage: Bacteria > Bacillota > Clostridia > Oscillospirales > Acutalibacteraceae > CAG-177. Next base: position 19,310 of record JAZSCL010000194.1, on the reverse strand, counting down.
TGGGTATAATTTTTGCCGTAGTCTCCGTCGGGAAGTATTCTTTCAATGAATCCAATAAACGCTTCAAGCAGATTCTCGTCATACTCCGTCGGAATGTCGGATTTTCTCTGAATTGTCTCCGCCAACAGCCTCAGAAGCTCCGAAACGCCCTGCGACACCGCCTTATTTCGCTTCTCTTTATCGTCTGAATAAAGAAACATTGCCTCGTAATCTCTTGTATTCTGCATAAGAGGAAGCTCGTCAAGAATTTTTTCCGCCTCTGAAATGTCAACTCCGCTTCCCTCAATAAGACTCAAATCACGCAGATATTTGCACATCATTCTTTTTGTCCACATCCTTATTCTGTCATCCGTGCAGAATTTCTGGATTTTATTATAAATACGATATACTTCTTCCTTGATTGCGAGTTTGTAAGCGTTTTCATGGTTACACTGAATCAACGCATTGAAATATTTTGAAAGCAAATCATAGTCTGACGGAAACTCTTTTGTTGCCTCATACATGACCGCCTTAACCTCGTCTAACTTGCGTTCACTCCACAGGCGTGAATATTCGCTTGCATACCATTTGATTTTTTCTTTCTGCATAGCAGTGTTCAGACCCAGAAGTTCATCGGTTGTAACCTCAAAAAACGCTGCAATTTCAGGCAACATGGTTATGTCAGGGTATGTTTCGCTTCTCTCCCACTTGCTGACCGCCTGAAACGATACTCCGAGAATATCGGCAAGCTTTTCCTGAGTCAGCTCTTTTTCTCTGCGAAGTCTTTTTAAATTTTCTCCGAAATATACTGTCATAGCTTCATCCACCCTTAATCAGATTTTGTTCAACAGCACTGTCTACAGTTGTATCTTACATAAAATCCATGCAAAAAACAATAACCCGTTTGTTTAGGATATTCTCTTGTTGAGGGAATTTTTCAAATAACATTGGAAATATAATAAATTTAGGATTTTTCTTTTTTGGAATATATATTATATTGTTTTTTGATATTATAATATATTGGATAAATATGATTATGAAACGGAGCGAATTCAATTGGCAAAAACTCTTGTTTTAACTGAAAAGCCCTCTGTTGCAAGGGATATCGCACGTGTTCTCGGCTGCAAAAAGAACGGAAACGGCTGCATTATCGGCGACAGATACATCATAACGTGGGCGCTCGGACATCTTGTTACCCTTGCAGATCCCGAAGCATATGACAATAAATACAAAACATGGCGTATGGAAGATTTACCCATGCTCCCCAAACATATGAAGCTGGTTGTTATCGGTCAGACCTCAAAGCAATTCAAAGCCGTAAGCTCCCTTCTCAACAGTAATGAGGTTGACAAGGTTGTTATCGCAACCGATGCAGGCCGTGAAGGTGAGCTTGTTGCCCGTTGGATAATACAGAAGGCAAACTGCAAAAAGCCCATGCTCCGTTTGTGGATTTCATCACAGACAGACAAAGCAATCAAAGAGGGTTTTGCTGCCCTTAAACCTGCTTCGCAGTATGATAATCTCTACCGCAGTGCGCAGTGCCGTGCAGAAGCAGACTGGCTTATAGGTCTCAACGTAAGCCGTGCATTGACCTGCAAGCATAACGCACAGCTTTCCGCAGGCAGAGTGCAGACCCCCACACTTGCAATGATTGTTAAGCGTGAAGAGGAAATTCTGAAATTCCGTGCAAAAGATTACTTCACCGTCAAAGCAGATTTTGAAAACTTCTCCGCAGTATATAAAGATTCAAGAAATCAGGCTCGCTTTTTTGATGCAGGTGCCGCACAGGCTGTTGCAGATGATGTCAGAGGCAAAAGAGGAACTCTTTCAGAGGTTAAAAAAACATATAAATTCAAAGCCCCTCCCGCCGCATACGATTTAACTGAGCTTCAGCGTGATGCCAACAAAAAATACGGCTATTCCGCAAAACAAACTCTTTCACTTATGCAGAGTCTTTATGAAACACACAAACTTCTGACCTATCCCCGTACGGATTCACGATATATCACCAAGGATGTTGCGGCAACCTTGCCCGAAAGACTGCGTGCAATTGCAATCGGACCGTATAAGGACTTTGCAAATGCCGTTCTGCGTGCAAAACCGATTTCCACAAAATATATTGTCAACGATGCAAAGGTCACCGACCACCATGCGATTATTCCCACAGAGCAATATGTTGATTTAAACAAGCTCAGCCGTGAAGAACGCCATATCTACGATTTGGTTGTACGCCGTTTTCTTGCAGTATTGAGTGCGCCGTTTGAATATGACGAAGTTCAGGTAACGGTTACAATCGGCAAGCATAAATTCTATACCAAAGGTCAGTCCGTTAAATCCGCAGGCTGGAAGGCTCTTTACGATTCTTCTCTCGCCGATGATGACGACGATAATGACGATATCGGCTCACAGCAATTGCCTGCTCTCTCTCAGGGTGCACCCGTTTTCACAAAGGCTGTACGCATCTGCGCAGGCAAAACCTCTCCCCCTGCAAGATACACTGAAGCAACCCTGCTTTCCGCAATGGAGAATCCCACGGGTCAGGTTGATGACGGCTCTCTGAAGGATGCTCTCAAAACTGCGGGCGGTCTGGGCACTCCCGCAACAAGAGCGGATATTATTGAAAAACTCTTTGACTCCTTCTGTGTTGAACGCAGAGGCAAGGAAATTTTTCCCACATCAAAAGGCAAACAGCTTATTGAAATCGTTCCTGCTGACCTTAAATCAGCTGAACTTACGGCACGTTGGGAACAGAGACTTTCCCTTATCTCAAAAGGCAACGCCGACAGCCGCAGATTCATCGAAGAAATGAGAAACTACGCAAGTTCTCTTGTCAATTCGGTCAAATCGAGCGATTCCAAATACAAACACGATAACATGACCCGTGAGCCATGCCCCGAATGCGGAAAATATCTGCTTGAAGTCAACGGCAAAAAAGGCAAGATGCTTGTTTGTCAGGACAGAGAATGCGGATACCGTAAAAGTGTTTCGGTTATCACCAATGCACGCTGTCCCGAATGCCACAAAAAGCTTGAAATGCGTGGCGATGGAGACAAAAAATCCTTCTACTGTGTCTGCGGATACCGAGAAAAACTTTCCGATTTTGAAAAACGCAAGGAAAGTGCGGGTGCAGGTAAGCGTGATGTAGCAAAATATATGCAGCAGCAATCCAAACAAAAATCAGCAAGCAATCCCCTCGCAGACCAGCTTGCAAAATGGATGGAGGAAAACAAATGAAGCGTTTTCTCTCTTTGATATTGGCGGCAGTTATGATTTTATCGATGTCTGCCTGCTCCGAAAGAGGTGCGGATAAATCCATATCCTACGCTCTTGATAAATCACCGTCTACCCTCGACCCTCAGTATACGGGTGAAGCGGAGGCACAGATTGTTATCAGCAACACCTTTGAAGGTCTTGTGCGTATTTCCGCAGAGGGCGAAATCATCCCCGGAATTGCAGAAACATGGAGTGTTTCGGATGATGGATTGACCTACTCTTTTAACCTTAAACCGGGTACAGAATGGTACTGCCCGATATCTCTCAAAAACGAATTCGGCAATGAATTCTATGAAAAATACACAAAAGAAAAAGTAACGGCAAGGGATTTTGTTTTCGCAATGCAGAGAGCGATAAACCCTGCAACAAACTCTGCCTTTGCCCACAGACTTTTTGTTATTCAGAATGCAACGGAAATTTATTCGGGCAAGCTTACCGTTGACCGGCTCGGCGTTACCGCAACGGATGACAACACACTTGTAATTCAGCTTTCAGAGGTATGTCCGGATTTTCTTGAAAGACTGACCGAAAGTGTATTCATGCCATGCAATGAAGAATTCTTCAACTCCATGAACGGACGCTACGGAATAACTCAGCGCCATATTCTTTGTAACGGACCGTTTTATGTGAGCTCATGGAATCAGGATTCCGCACTGACAATCAGAAGAAACAACTATTATTCGGGCAAGCAGAAGGTTATTCCCTCTCTGGTCAATTTCACCTTTGACCCCGATGAAACCTCGGTTGCAAAAAAGATTTCAAACGGCACAGTCAGTGCAGCTCTTCTTCCGCCCGACTGCCCCGCACCCGAAAATTCGGTTACCGTCAAGGAAACAGCCAACGATACCTTCGGATTTGTTTTCAACTGCTCCGACGAGGTGCTCACCAATGCCGATATCAGACTTGCACTCTGCAGTTCAATTGACCGCAGTCTTTTTGAAAAAACCGAAAGTATGATTCCTCATTACGGATTTGTGCCGTTGAGCTGCAATATCGGCAGCCTCAACTACCGTGAAGCAATCGGGGAGCAGACTCCGTGTGTTGCTTTTGATGAAGCAAAGGCTGTTGAGCATTGGAAAAAAGGTCTTACCGCACTCGACAAGCAAAAGATAAGCCTTACCGTAATTTGTACCGAAGAGCTTGAGTCTTCCGTACGGCGTCAGCTTCAGATATGGCAGAAAACTCTCGGCATAGACCTTGGCATAACGGTTGAAATCAAATCATATTCCGAAATCGAAAAAGCGGTTTCTTCGGGAAATTATCAGATTGCTCTTACGGGAATTTCAACCTCCTATGAGAGTGCTTCAGATTTTATGGCATCTCTTAAAGATAAAAACATTTTCAGATTCAGAAGCGATGAATACACCAACATCGTTTCTCGCATCCTTGAAGTTGACGGTGAGCAGGAGCTCCTCGGCGGATGCTTCACTGCCGAAAGCTTTATTCTTCAGCAGGGAATCTGCTATCCCCTTTATTCACGCTCAAGCCGTTTTGTTACTGCAGAGGATGTTGACGGAATTGCAATATTCAATTCTGAAAACAACGTTTGCTTCATCGGTGCAAGGAGATATGACTGATGAATAAAAAGGCGAAAATTATAATTTCATGGGCATTGGTTATTGCCTGCATGGCGGTTATTTTTTCTCTTTCCGCACAAACTGCAGGCGAGTCCTCCGAAGTCAGCGGCTGGCTGATTTTTATGTTGAAGCTGAATATTTCACAGGATTTCATACGCACCGTTGCTCATTTTCTTGAATATGCGGGACTTTCTGTTCTTGTTTTCAACGCTCTGTTTCAGACCTTCGATTATCAAAGACCGTTTGTTTCGCTGATTATTTCCGTGCTGTATGCCGCCACCGACGAAATCCATCAGCTTTTTGTTGAAGGCAGAGCATTTCAGATTTCAGACATTGTTGTTGATTCTCTGGGTGCCGCAAGCGGAATTATTGTTCTGATTTTATTGATTAAACTTATTTCAAAAATAAAAGGAGGCGGTTATGTTGACAAACAATGAAAAAATCATGATTGCAGGCTGTGCGGCAGGTGCTGCGGCTGCAACCGTTCCTGCGGTCTACGGTTATGTTAAAGCAAACGCAATCCGCCCCATAACCGACAAAGATTTTCTCCGTGCCGAAAACGGAGAATTCATCACCGATTGCGAAGAAAAATTCACTTTAAGAGGGATCAACCTCAGCGATGATTTTTTCGGCTACAGAAAAGATGATCTTCCCTTCCCCTCACGCTACGCCGATGTTTTTGCGGCACTTGAAAGCCGTTTCGGAAGATACGGGGCTCGCCTGCTTGCCAACAAATTCAACGAAGGGCTTATTACTCCTTCAGATTTGAAACATATCCGCAAGCTCGGCGCAAACTGCGTAAGAATACCTATGCGTTACCGCAGCCTTTACAGCAAGGAAAATTGCAAGGGTGACCCCGATTTTACAAGGCTCGACTATCTTGTTGAAAAATGCAGAAAAGCAGGTCTTTATGTTATTCTTGACCTTCATTCCGCACCCGGATTCCAGAATACGGATTCGGCCTGCGGAAAAGATGAAGAAAGCGTGCTTTTCAATTCGGGCAAAGACGGTTTTGAAGCACGAAATGCAACAATCCGACTGTGGACTCAGGTTGCGGCGCATTTCAAGGATGAACCTGCAATTGCCGCCTATGATTTACTCAACAGACCTCTCAACCGTGTTGCAGGATGGGAGGAAAAGCTCGATACCCTTCATAAATTCTACCGCCGTCTTTATAAGGCAATACGCAGCGTTGATGAGCGTCACACGGTTATTTTTGAAGCTGTTTCTTCTCCCGACACTCTGCCCTATGCGGAAAAATGGAAGGGCGAAAATATAGCTTTCGGAATTTATTCGCATTTCTACACAACGTTTGAAACCGATTCACTTGTTAATTCAATCCGAACGCTCAAACAGCACGGAATCCCCTTCGTTGCCTGCAAAATCCGTTCGGAAGAGAACCTTGAATATTCGCTTCAGGCAATGAATGACAACGGACTTTCATGGCTTACGGGTGATTTCAAGGGTGCAGGGATAGTATCAGATTATCTTTACTCCGCAACCGTCGAGGAAGCAGACCTTGTAAATGACAGCTACGATGTTATCGGTGAGAAGTGGTCAAAGCCCCTTGCAACAAAGAATTTTACCGAAAATAAAGAGATGAAAGCAATTCTCAAAGCCGCTTTCAAATACGGAGAAACCTTTGCAGAATTTCAGAAAGCTCCGAAAAGCAAGATGAAAGTCAAAGTCAAATTCGGCGCACATCTCGTAAAAGGCATCAGAGTGAAATAACCCGAACTCCATACGGTTTTGATTCAGCGGAGTGTTTCTTTTCTGAAGGCATACGAGCGTATGTCAAAGAAAAAAACGCTTCGGTGGGTCGGAAAATCCGACCTTTGCGGCGTGTTTAGTTCAAGTCATTTCACTCTAAAGCATAAAAAATCCGCTGAGAGTAAAAATCTCAGCGGTAATTTTTATATTATTTGATTTTAAGAACCATAAGAATTGCATCGAAAATAAGCTTGAAGAAATCAAAAATTCCGTTTGCATCGATAATATTATCGGTGCTGTCGCCCTCTTCAATATTTCCGGCACCCACACCCTTTGAGCCATCATAATCCGATCTGTGTGAAATAAGCCATGAAATCATACCGTTGGGGAATTTAAGCTCAACCGTTTCGCCGTTGCCGTCAACAGTTGTCATGTAGGGATAAGCTCCGTTTTCTGCAGAAAACAAATCGTGATTAACCGCAAACCATGCGTGATGGCTGCTGTCTGTTTTTGTTCCGTCTTCAAAGCAAACCTTTGTAAGAGTTGAGAATCTGCAAGCACCGGGAATGTTTGAAGCAGCAACTATCTTTTCCCATGTGGGTGTAACAGCCATATAGTAGTTAACAAGAGGATCTCTTGTGCTCGAGGTAATCCATACGGGCATATCCTTGAGGCTTCTTTCAATAAGCTCCTCTGATGGTGACCATGCGGGACAAATCGGAAATGCAGCCGCAAACATTTCAGGATAAGCAATCGCCATTTTAAGGGTCATCTTGCCGCCCATTGAATATCCGCCAACATAAATTCTGCTGAGGTCTATGTTATTTCTGTTCTTTGCAATAAAATCGTCAATCGCGGCTCTGAGAGGTTCAATCATCTGATTGCCCCAGAAAATGCCATCTTCTTCTCTTGAACGTGCAGCAAGAATAAATGCGCCGCCTGCGGGCTTGAAACGGGCCTGAAATTCATCGCTTGACCAATATGCGATATTGCTCTTGGCAACGGGTGTGCCGGGTTCAGCACCGTCGCCCATGCCATGAAGCCAGACAACGAGGGGATATTTTGCGGTATCGTTTTCTTTTACGGGTGAATAACAGCTGTAGTCAATTGAATAATCTCCTGCAACGGGGCCCTCACCCTGAACAAACTGAGCTTTAAGTCCGTCAACTCCACCCTCCATTGAAAGAGCAAAGGAGCTTACAGTGCAAGTAAAAATACAGATAATCGCAAGAAGTAACGCAAGAGTCTTTTTGATATTTTTCATTTTAACACCTCTTTCTCATCAGCATAAGCCGATAAGAATAAGTTACCATATTTATTCTCTTTTTGCAACAACTTTATTTGATTCCGTATCTTTCTGCGTAATTCAGAACAATATCTCTGAATTTTTCGTGTTTGAAGCTGTTCTTTATTTCCGTTGTGTCAAAATAATAACCCGATTTCATGCTCTGAATCATTATTTCCGCCATAAAGCATTCAAAAATATAATCGTTTCGGAAGCATTCTTCAATATCGGTGTTCATTCCGTTATTAATCCCGTCAATCGCATTGCGGTAAACGAGATTATCTCTTCCGATGAGTTTGCCGAATTTATCAAGGCACTCAAGACCTTCTCTGACATCGGCAACTCTCTTTTTGCCTTTGAATCCCATAGCCTTTTCTCCGCCCGTAAGTATGTTATCAACGGAGGTTTCAAGCACCGCGGCAAGGTCAACGAGTATTCCGACATCGGGCAACGCCTCGCTTCTTTCCCATTTGCTCACTGCCTGAAATGTTACACCGAGTCTTTCTCCAAGCTCAACCTGAGTTAATCCTTTTGCTTTTCTTAATGCGGCAATCTGACCGCCGACTTTATTTAAATCTGCCATGTTTTCACCTTTTTCTTTAGTTTTTGAAGCACTTCATGATTTCATTATAGCGCAAAAAAACGCAAAAACAATAACCTGCCGATTGAGTGAATTCAGTTTTTACTCAACTTACAAAATCGGTCACAGGCAGAGCCTATCCTTACTCAAAAAGAACAAACCCCCTCGGAATCCGAGGGGGCTCTTTAAGCAATTTCAGTCAGTAGCTTATGCCTGCTCCTGCTTCTTTGCGAAGCACTCGCTGCAGTAAACAGGTCTGTCTTCACGGGGCTTAAAGGGAACCTTTGCAACTCCACCGCAGGAATCACATGTTGCCTCAAACCATTCACGCTCGCCACGGGCTGCGTTCTTGCGTGCGTCACGGCAAGTTTTGCAACGCTGGGGCTCGTTTACAAAGCCTTTTTCAGCATAAAATTCCTGTTCGCCGGCTGTGAAAACGAATTCGTTGCCGCATTCCTTACAGATGAGAGTTTTGTCTTCGTACATTGTTTTTAACCTCGCTTGAAAAAAATAATATTTCGCCCTGGACGGAATCGCACCGTCACCTTTGATAAACAACGCTCTGCTTTAAGCTACCGGGGCATATAAACACTCAAAAGAGTGTTATTCACTGATTTTTGCACGCATCTTCTTTTTGATTCTCTGAAGTGCGTTGTCAACGGCTTTTTCGCTGCAATCAAGCTCTTTTGCAACATCGGAATAGCTTTTGTTTTCAAGACGAAGTCTGATAACCTCATATTCAAAATCCGAAAGTCCGTTGCTCAGAAGCTTTTCATAATATTCCGATTCATCTTTACGGGAGATTATGTTTGCGGGGTCGCTGCTCATATCGCTGAAATCTTCGCCGTCATCTTCAAAAGGGACCGCATTGGAAAGAGCAGCATTTTTATTATTAAAACTGACTCTTACCGCAGAAACAATTCTGTTATTTATGCAGGTTTCTGCGTATCCTTTGAAAGTTGCACCGTTCTGAGGGTCGAAGGTTCTGACCGCATCAAGAAAGCCAAGCATACCCTCCTGAGTTAAATCCTCGTTGGGTATTCTTGCCTTGGAGTGTGATGCTGCTTTTGCTGCGGCAATGGGAGCAACTTTTGAAATGAGCAACGCCATGGACTCATCATCGCCGTTTGCAGCAAGCACTGCAAGCTCTTCGTCGCTAAGATATTCTTTGTTTTTTTTGTGCATTAAAATACCTCGCATAATCCTCTTATCGTTTATAATAAGCCAATTTTTGAATTTTGTCAACAACTTTTTTATCTTATAAAGAAAAACTTTTAGTAAATAGTTACTAAATCCGCAAATTTCACCATATATGGTGCATTTTAGCTATTTTTTCATTGTCGAAAAATAAATCCGGAATTTCAGTCAGACTGAGAGCCATTATTTTATCAGCATATAATCCGATTTTTCTGAAAAGATATTTCTGCAAAACGAGGTGAAAACATGAGCACAAAAACAAGAATATTATGGATAAAAGTTTTTATTATTATAATCAACTTTGCATTGCTGATTATCGTTTCAACGGAAAATTCCCATGCCGTACAGCTCGGAAGCCACGGAGAAAGAGTCGGAGAAATACAGAAAAAGCTCCGTGACTGCGGTATATATGAGGGAAATATAAACGGCAATTTTGATTTTTCCACCAAGAAAGCGCTCAAAGCGTTTCAGAAGCAAAGCGGTATTGATGTAACAGGCGAAACCGACTGCAGAACACTTTTTCTGCTCGGCATAAATTCACGGAATTCCGATTTCTGCATTCAGACAGAGTTGCTTGCAAGGTACATCCGACGAAATTCCGGGACAAGCTATAATTCGATGCTTGAAACCGCCTCGGATGTTAAAACAAGCAAAAGCAATCTGACCCTTATTCAATATATAATGAATGCTGACTCTGATTTTTTGGAATCCTTATACGAATCCGAGCCGACACCGGAAAGCTATTCTGCCGCAAAAAAAGGATTATCCCGTTAAGGATAATCCCCTTGTTTATTATTTGCAAAGCTCCTCTGCAAGTGCTTCGATTTCTTCGATATTCTTTTCGTTCATTGCGGATTTGATGTGTACCCCTGCCTCGGTGTAGGTGAGGTTTTTGCTGTTTTCGAGTGCTCTTCTCATGAATTTTTCAGCCATAAGACCCCATGTACCGTTTTCCATAAAGCCTACAGTTCTGTTCTGGAAATTTCTTTCGGTAAGAGCTTTGAGGAATTCGTGCATGAAGGGGAACATTTCTCCGTTATACGTTGTTGTTGCAAAAACAATTTTTCCGTAGCGGAATGCATCTTCAACAGCCTCTGCCATATCGCAGCGTGCAAGGTCATTGACAACAACCTTGGAGCATCCTTTTTCACGAAGTTTTTCCGCAAGAAGCTCAACAGCCTTTTTTGTGTTTCCGTAAACGGATGTATACGCAATCATAACGCCCTCACTCTCAACTCCGTAGGACGACCAGATATCATAAAGATTAATATAATATCCGAGGTTTTCCGTAAGAACGGGACCGTGAAGAGGGCATATTATTTCAATATCAAGAGCAGCCGCTTTCTTAAGGAGGGCCTGAGCCTGAACACCGTATTTGCCGACGATTCCAAAGTAATAGCGTCTTGCCTCGCAAGCCCAGTCCTCGTCGGCATCAAGTGCACCGAATTTTCCGAATGCATCGGCACTGAAAAGAACTTTTTCTTTGCTGTCATAGGTAACGATTACCTCGGGCCAGTGAACCATAGGTGCGGTTGCAAAAACAAGCTCTCTTCCGCCGAGAGAAAGAGTTGAACCATCTCCGACAACAACCTGTCTGTCGGCAAAATCAGAGCCGTAAAACTGCTTCATCATCGTGAAAGCCTTTGTTGAAGCAACAATCTGTGCATCGGGATAAGCATTTGCAAAGGCAATAATGTTTGCAGAATGGTCAGGTTCCATGTGCTGAACAACAAGATAATCAGGAGCTTTTTCACCAAGAACGTTCTTTATATTTCCGAGCCACTCATCGCCGAAACGGGCATCAACGGTATCCATAACCGCAATTTTTTCATCAATGATAACATAGGAATTATATGCCATTCCGTTTTCAACAATATACTGACCTTCAAAAAGGTCAACATCACGGTCGTTAACACCGACATATTTAATGCTTTTTGTTACATCCATCTTATTTTCCTCCAAATAATTTTTAACAAAATCATTATATCATATCTTTTTCCTAAATGGTAGAGTTTTTTTCATCCAATTTATCTCGTCTGTTGATTCCCTGTGCATCAGAATAAGAGCAAAAATATTCGGAATTGCCATTAATCCGTTAAAGGTATCCGATATGCTCCATACACTTTCGAGCTTCGTTAATCCGCCAACAAGAACCAGCACCGTATATATTACATTATATATTCTTCCGCCCTTTTCGCCGAAAAGGTACTCTGCGGCAATTTTTCCGTAATATGACCATGCAACAAGAGTTGCAAATGCAAAAAGGCAGATGCATCCGTTAAGAAAATATCCTCCCACCCTGCCGAATACACTTTCAAAAACTGCAGAGCAAAGCTCAACGCCGTCAAGACCGTTGATTCCGCTTGTCAGAATTGCGGCGGCAGTTACCGTACACATAAAAACAGTGTCAATAAAAACCTCAAGAATCCCCCACATCCCTTGCTTTGCGGGATAATCGCAGTCTGCAGAGGCATGAATCACGGCACTGCTTCCCAAACCCGCTTCATTTGAGAATACGCCTCTTGAAACGCCGTATCTCATTGCCTTTGCCATACCGAATCCCGAAACAGCTTTAACACTGAAGGCTTCCTTTATAACAGATTTCATTGCCGGAATAAGTCTGTCCGAATTTACGGCTATAACAACAAAGCAAGCTGTAACAAAAGAAACCGTCAGAATCGGAATAAGCTTTTCGGAAAGAGCCGAAATTCTTTTAAGACCTCCCGAAATCGAAACGCCGCAAAGAATGCAAAGAGTAACCGACGTTATCATGGGCGGCACTCCGAAGCCTGCCATCCCCTGCGAAACGGAATTTGCCTGAGTCATATTTCCCATGCCGAAGGATGCAAGAGTCATAAAAACAGCATAAACGCCCGCAAGACCCTTCATTCCGAGACCGTTTCCGATATAATACATGGGCCCCCCTACCCATTTCCCCTGTGAATTGCGCACCCTGTATTTTATTCCCAGGATATTTTCACAGCAGCAGGTCATCATTCCGAGCACTGCGGAAACACACATCCAGAAAACCGCACCTGCTCCACCCGAAGTGATTGCCGTTGCAACGCCGACGATATTTCCCGTGCCCAGACACGCGGCCAGAGCCGATGTCAGAGCTCCGAATTGAGAAACGGTGCCGTCACACGAATCCTTCTTCTTTCTGTTACGGAATGCATCAACAACTGTTCCGCCAAGCCATTTTTTTACACCGAAAATCTGAAAAAATCCCGTTTTAGCCGAAAGAAAAAGCCCTGTACCGAGAAAAACCGCAAGCATCGGCGGTCCCCAGATAAAGGAGCTGATTGCAGAATTAACTGTAAAAAACAAAGCCGTCACCTCAGTTAATTCTATGAGGCGGCGGCTTCAATTATTTATCTTTCGATGATTTTGGTTTCAATATTTCGGCTGTCTGCATAATTGATAACATGAAGATTTTCAGAGTCGGTTCGGATTATAACCTTTTCGCAGGCATCAAATGCAAACTCATCGATGTTCTGTGTGTTTCCTCTGAAATTCACTGTTTTAAGGGAATCGCAATAATAGAAAGCCTGTTTTGCAACTGCTGTAAGTGATCTGGGAAGGTCAACCTGAATAAGGCTGTGACATTCTGCAAATGCTGATTCACCGATTTCCTCCAGAACAGACTGATGAGCAAAAAGCTTTCTGATTCCGCTGCCTGCAAATGCTCTTTCCTCAACAATCTTCACGGTTTCGGGAAGATAAACAACATTCAGCTGTTCATTGGCTGCAAAAGCTTCGCTGCCGATAACCGTAACGGTGTACTCATCAAGCGCAGAAGGCATTTTCAGGGTTATAACTTCATCTGTTCCGTTATACTTGATTATTTTTGCTGTTTCATCCTCAAGAACAACATAGGTGTAATCGCCGCTGGTAATAGCTTTTGATTCCTTGCCGCACGAACAGAACACTGCCATAATCGCCGCAAGAACAAGAATAACAGATAAAACTTTTTTCATATTAAAAATCCTTTCAAATTTTATTATATGCCTGCCGCATCGCAGTTTGCAACATGCTCTGCCCAGGTTTCTGCGTAATGATACTCACCTTCGCCGTCGGTGATAAAGAAATAATAGTCCGTTTCTTCGGGATAAAGCGCCGCCATAACTGCATCAATTCCGCTGTTGGTTATGGGACCCGCAGGCAAAGCCTCGCATTTATATGTATTATATAATTCAACAAGCTCTGCATATCTTTCTTCAGAAACATACAATTCAACATAATCCCGAAGATAGAACGTTGCAGCATCGCACTGCAATTTCGGGAATCTGCTGTTGTCAAGTCTGTTATGAAGCACGGAAGAAACCTTATACATTTCATCCGGATCTCCCGCTTCCTCCTGAATTATTGAGGCGAGAGTCAGAATTTCGTCAAGGGTGTAACCCAACTCCTCACATCTTTCCCTGATTTCTCCGGTAAACTTTGCTTCCGAGTTTTTAAGAAACCGTTTTATTGCCGACGTTGCACTTTCGTTTCTGTAGAATTCATAAGTATCGGGAAAAATATATCCTTCAAGCAGAAAAGCTCTTTCGTCGGGATTCGGAATCACAAAAGAAAAACCTTCGAGATTCATAGGGTCGTTAGCAGCCGAAATAAAATCCGAAGCAGAGCAGACACCGTTTTCTTCAAGCTTTTTCGCAATCTGCGTTACTGTTGAGCCTTCGGGAAAGGTTACACGGACAACATTTGAGGTTGTTGATTGGGCTTTGACCGGTTTTGTTTTATTGCTGACTGTGCAAGCCGATGCCGTAATCACCATCACGAAAGCAATCAGACCCGCAACAATTCTTTTTGCTGTTTTCATATCCATAAAACTGATTTTATCATAATCAAAAACGAAAATCAAGTGATGTATGTAAATCTTTGGTGAACAAAAAAGAGCCCCCGGAAAGAGGGCTCTCGGATATCAGGAATTAGTCTTCCTTCTTTGTTTTGATAACTGCAACCGTACCTGCTGCAAGAGCAAGAAGAGCAATTGCGGGAACAACTACTTCGCTGCCGGTGTTGGGAATAACACTGTCAACCTTAGCAGGCTTTGTTGTTGTAACCTTCTTTGTGGTTGTGGGCTTAGCGGTTGTTGTTACTTTTGTGGTTGTTGTTGTATTTTCATCAACCTGATCCTCGTATGCCGGGTTATCGGGATCATATACATGAGTCTTCTCTGTTGTGGGAGCTGCTGTTGTGGGAACAGTTGTTGCTGTTGTTGTGGGAGCAGCTGTTGTTGTGGGGGCAGCTGTTGTTGTGGGAGCAGCTGTTGTTGTGGGAGCTGTTGTTGTAGTTGTTGTTGCTTTTGTTGTGGTGGTTGTTGTGAGTCTGGGGTCGTTTACGGGGTCATCGTTTACTTCTGCCTTGGTTGTTGATGCTGCTGTTGTTGTTTCGTCAGCAAAAGCAGTCATAGCAAAAGAACACATTGCTATTGCTGCAATGATAACGGCAAGAAGCAGAGAAACTGTCTTTTTCATTTCTAAATCCATCCTTTAAAAATAATTTACCCTCTTTGGGGCTATACAAATACAAGAACCATTTTACACAAAGAGCCATGCTTTGTCAAGTGATTATAATTACCAATAACAAATTTAATAAAGTCTTAAGAATTGTTGAAATGGCACTGTATTTTAATGTTGTTGTAAGAAAAAATATAAATAAATCAATGAAAGGAGTTTTATATGTTCTACACTTTTGATAAAACCAAAAATGATAACAAGGCTCAGTGGCATTTCGGAAAATCTTCTCAGGCAAAGGGCTACGACCCCATCGATGAAGATATTCAGTCTGACACTCTCGGCAGCTACACGGGCACATCATATGATGACCTTTATCCCGTTCAGGATGCCGATGACCTTTAAAATCAAGTTTTAATGAAGCAGGGAGAGTGCACTGTGCCGATGCACTCTGCCCTTACACTCCATCTTTTGTCCCGACTCCGGCTTCTTTCCCCAAAGAAACCGGAGAGTATAGCAAGAAATTCACAGTTTTCCCGTCCATCCGAAAATACGGGATTGTGAATATTTCTGTCAATCAGAATTCCAGTTCGGAAATTTTCTCATAATTTTCTGCGGAATGAGAAACTATTCTGTTGCCTGAAATGGTGTAAATTGTGTCGTTGATGCAAATACATCTTGCCGCCGCATCGCCTACAACCGCATCATCATGAATGCACTCGTCTTCAAATGTTATTTTTCCGTTTTCAACGCTGAAGATAAGATATGATGATACTTCATTGTTGGTTCCGGCATCCGTTCTGATTACGGGAATACCGAAAATCTTCCCGGAGGAATCAACCATAATGCTTCTTCCGTCGTTGCCCGCCGCAAATGTATATTCTGCGGGAAGCTCGAATTTATCGGTGCTTGTGAAGTTTTCGGGGTTGCTGAAATCAAACAGGGTAAGAACCGCTGTTTTTTCTTCTCCCGCAAAGCCGATGCCGAGAAGAACCGAGCTTGTAACCTCATAGAGATTTGTTGATATTGCGGTAGGAACGGTTATGATACTCTCAGCACTGAGTTTCTTTGAGAAATCGATTATGCTTGTATTTTCACCGTAAACAAGATACAGTCTGTTACCTATATATTTAACGCTTTGAACTGTTTCTTCCGCAAGAATATCTTCAACTGCATCAATGCATTCCATCTTTTCATTGAAAACATAAACGTTGTATCCGCCGTTTGAACTGGTAACCATTCTGAGGTTGCCCCTCTTTTCGTCAACATATATGCCGCCTGCAATTACGCCGTTTGCTTCCGTAACAAGGTTTGCATATCTGATTTCATCGCCGTTGACATTGAAACGGTAAACACATGTGCTGTCCTCTGCAGCACCCGTCATATCATTTGTGCTGCCTCCGGGAATGCGTCTTGAGATTACAATGGTATCTGCATAGCAGAAAACATCCTTTCCGCCGCCGTAAACAGCAAACTGTATCGGAGCAGTGAACTCGGAAATATCGGTAACGGTCACATATGTGAAAGTGCTTGTTGCAACATACTTTTTGTCATAAAAAATGCTTTCGGCGCTTACCTTTTCCGAGCTTTCTTTGCTGCCGGTTTTTATTGTTGTTACGGGAATAAGGGTTTCCGCATCTGTGTTTTCAGTTAATTCCGAAACTTCTGTTGATGTTACGATATAGAACTTCTCATCGCAAATCTTTGCCGAAACATATTCGCCATCCTGGGTATGACTGTATATCTTTACGGGATTTGCAGGGTCTGATATATCATAAAAAACCGCAACGGTATCAACATTTTCACGGTAAACATCTTCCAGGAGTGAATAGTCTGTGCTGTTGCTTATTGTAATAAGTGTATTATCGAAGAAGAAAAGTTCAACGCATTCTTCGATCTTGCCGCCGTTTTTGCTTACGGAAACGGGTATTTCCGTAACATCTTCCATCTGATTGCCGGGAATTATTTTCGCAACGCGGATAATCTCCTTGTTTTCACCGGTCTCTTTGCTTTTTCCGGTTGTGAGAATATAAACATATCCGCCATGTGTTTTAACTATATCCGCCTCAAATTCTTCGGATTTTGAAACACCTTCGGGGCTGTTTGTTATAAGCTCCTCAATTTTTTCGGATTCTGCAGGCACTTCAATTAATCCGTGATTTCCCTCGCCCTCATCGGGAGGATTATCCTGAACAGGCTGTGTAACAACAGGTGCTGTAGGCTGCTGATTGCTTACGGGATTGTTTTCGGTAGGCTGAACAACAGGTTTCGAAGCATCGGGAGTTACGGGTTGCTGACCGTTGGTGGGATTTTCAATAACATGGTTTGTTGTGGGTTCGGTAACCGCAAAATTATTACCGTCGGTTATCTCAAAAATCTGTTCATAATCCGCAAATGAATCGATACCGCTTTCGCCTTCACGCGATGACATATTAACAATAAGGGCTCCGGGGCCGCCCGTCTGAGTTACAAGTGTACCGCAAACAGTTACAAAAAGAGCTGCCGCAATTGCCATAAGCTTCTTGATTGTAACAACCTGATATCTCTTTTTTGCTTCCGCTTCTTCCTGAACCTTGCGTTCCTCAGCATCTTTTTCCAGCATATGCACTATGCTCTGCTTCTGAAGCTTCAACGGCACTTTTGCAGAATCAACGCTCTTTCCGAACTCGCCTCTGAGCATTTCCAGAGTCTGTAAATCTTTGTTTTTCATCATAGCATCCTCCTTTCATTATTCCTCGCCGCCAAGGGCAACCCTGAGCTTTTTGAGGGACCTCTTAAGCTTTGAGCGTACCGTTGCCGACGGACAGTCAAGTATATCGGCTATCTCGTGACTTTTGTAATTTCCAAGAACACTGAGCACAACAATTTCCCTTTCTTCCGCTGAAAGAGTTTCAAGAGCTTCTTTTAGCTCAACCGAAAGCTCAATGCTGTCGTAGCTTGCGGGCTCGGTATATATCCCTTCTTCGTCATCCATATAAACAACCGATTTCTTTTTTTCATTATCCGTATAATATCTTTTACACGCCGCACAAAGAATTTTGAACAGCCATCCTTTAAACGCCTTTGCGTTTTTGAGAGATTTAATCTGTCTGAAAGCAGAAAGAACCGCATCCGAAACCGCATCCTGAGCAAGACTTTCACTGCCCGTTACATAACAGGCATAGCAATACATTTCTTTATAGTATATTTCGTATAATTCACCGAATGCTTCGGCACTGCCGTCCTTGGCAAGAGCAACAAGTTCGTCGATCTGAGCGCTCAAAGCCCTACCTCCCTTACACCTCTCGCTATATATGTGTCGAGATATTTCATTTTTGTTGCATCAAATTCAAAAAAATTTAAAAATTTTCCATAACATTCAAAAAGCTTATTTAAAACTTTTCAGGATATAATATATAATATAAATATTAACAAAGCAAGGTGTTTACAATGAAAAAAATTACCGTATTGATATTATGTATCGCTTTTGTTTTATCGGGATGCACAGGAAGAAACACGCTTGAAGAAACCGATGTCAACGCATCCGCAACCGTTGAAGACAAAAGAACTGATTCGCCCACTTCGCCGCTGACGGGCAGAAAAATTCTTCCGCCTGCAAGCTTTACCGTCAGCGACCCCGAAAACAAAAGAGGTCTTTCTGTTGAAAAGAAAGAGCACAGCTACGGAGTTGCCAAAAATTCCGAACCTCACGAAATTTCCAAAACCGCACAGAGTTACTTTGAAAGCACAAATTATAATGCAATATGTTATAACCGAAAATCAACCGCAAAGGTTATATATCTGACCTTTGACTGCGGATGGGAAAACGGCTACACAGAAAAAGTTCTTGATACGCTTAAAGAGAAGGATGTGCCAGCCGCATTTTTCTGCACTCTTGAACACATCAAAAAATCACCCGAGCTTATAGCACGGATGATAAAAGAAGGTCATATAGTCGGAAATCATTCCGCAAATCATCCCGATTTTGCTGAAATAAGCCGTCAGCGCATGGCGGATGAAATTCTGGAATGCGACAATTACCTGCGCGAGAATTTCGGCTACACCTCAAAATTTTTCCGTTTCCCCGAAGGCAGCTACAATGAAAATGCACTTGAGCTTATCCATTCCATGGGATATGTGAGCGTTTTCTGGTCGAGTGCATACGCAGACTGGGATGTCAACAAAACAAGAGGCAAAGACTACGCATTCGAAACCGTAACATCAAGACTTCATCCCGGCACAATCCTTCTTCTCCACTCCGTATCCCCCGA